>PWWP01000194.1 GCA_003562075.1 Gemmatimonadota bacterium | reverse complement strand
GAGGACTTGAAGGCTGACTTCGTCACTGAATACATCTGGCCCACCCTGAAGGCCGGCGCGGTGTACGGCCGAAAGTATCTTCTGGGAACGTCAGTGGCCCGGCCCATCATTGCCCGGCGCCAGGTGGAAGTGGCCCGGAAGGTGGGCGCAGCAGCCGTGGCCCATGGGTGCACCGGGAAGGGGAACGATCAGGTTCGTTTCGAACTCACCTTCCAGGCTCTGGCCCCGGACCTCCAGATCATCGCCCCTTGGCGGGAGTGGTCCATCCGGTCCCGGGAAGACGCCCTGGCTTTCGCCAGACAACGGGGAATCCCCCTGGAAGTGGATGAAACCAAACTCTTCTCCCGAGATGAGAACCTCTGGCACATCTCCCATGAGGGAGGACCACTGGAGGATCCGGCCTATGAGCCAGAGGAGGATATCTTCCTCTGGACCACGGCGCCGGAGAGGGCGGCAGAGCGTCCCCAGGTGGTGGAGCTGGGTTTCCACGAGGGTACACCGGTGAGTGTGGATGGTGAGACGATGGATGCCGTGTCCCTCCTCCGGATGCTGAACGAGATGGGCAACCGGCACGGTGTGGGGCGAGCGGACATCGTGGAGGATCGGCTGGTGGGGATGAAGTCCCGAGGCATCTACGAAACGCCCGGTGGCACGATTCTCTACACCGCACTTCAGGAGCTGGAGCAGCTGGTGCTTCACCGGCGTTCTCTGGCGCTGAAGGACCAGGTGGCTCCCCGCTACGCCGACCTGGTCTATGAGGGTCGCTGGTGGACCCCGGAGCGGGAGGCCATGGACGCCCTGGTGGACTCCCTCATGAAGCGGGTCACCGGCACGGTTCGGCTGAAGCTCTATCGGGGGAGTGTACGAGTGGTGGGCCGGGCCAGCCCCTTCTCACTCTACGACGAGGCCCTGGCCACCTTCGGCGATGACGGGGTCTATGATCAGGCCGATGCCGAGGGATTCATCCGGCTGTTCGGGCTGCCGCTCCACTCCGGTGTGGAACCGCTCCCGGCACAGGATGCAGGTCCGGTGGAGAAGGTCCTTCAGGAGGTAGCAGGAGTCCGATAGGTTACGTCCCGGGGGGGACGTCGCGGCGGGTCGCCGGGAGTTTTCCCGAGGCCCGTCGCGTTTTTTATGTTGGGCCGGTCTTCTGAGGGTGGAGACCCTGGCCTGAGCCGGATCCGTTCCGATGTGGGAAGGCCCACATCCAGAGAACTGCTTTGCAGGAGGTCGTATGGGTGGCAAAGGAGAGGGAGATGGGAAGGGGGCACTCTGGGGCGGTCGGTTTGAGGGAGGTATGGCCCCGGCCATGGTACCCCTGAACCTCTCGCTGGACGTGGATGGGCGCCTCTGGCGTCAAGATCTGGAGGGAAGCCGGGCCTGGGCCCGCGCCCTGGGCCAGGCAGAGGTTCTGACCGCCGATGAGGTGGAGGCCCTCCTGGTGGGGCTGGACCGGGTCGAGGCCCGCCTGGCCGAGGGATTCCCTTCCCAGGTTGCGGATGAGGACATTCATTCTCTGGTAGAGCGCCTCCTTGGGGAAGAAGCTGGAGATGTGGCCGGAAAGCTTCACACGGGCCGCTCCAGAAACGATCAGGTTGCCACCGACATGCGTCTCTGGGGGATGGAAGCGCTGGAAGGGATGAGCCAGGGAGTGCAGGAGGTGATGGCCAGCCTCTTGGAATTGGCTCAGCGGTCGGTGGATCTGGTCATCCCCGGATACACCCATCTCCAGCAGGGGCAACCAGTCCGGGCGGCTCATTGGGTCCTCTCCCACTACTGGCCCCTGACTCGCGACCTGGAGCGCCTGGCTCAGGCTCGGGAGGCGGCGGCCGTCCTTCCTCTGGGCTGTGGGGCTCTTGCAGGCTGCCCCTTCCCGGTGGATCGGGAAGTGCTCCGGGATGAGCTTGGCTTCCACACCGTCTCCGAGAACAGCATGGACACGGTGAGCGACCGGGATTGGATGGCGGATGCACTCTACGCCGGCGCCATGGTGGGGAGCCACCTCTCTCGCCTGGGCGAAGATCTGATCCTTTTTGCGTCCAGGGAGTTCGGACTGCTTCGGATTCCCGATGGCTTCAGCACCGGTTCATCGCTCATGCCTCAGAAGCGGAACCCGGATGTAGCCGAACTCATCCGGGGAAAGAGTGGTCGATTCACAGGGAACCTGGTCTCGCTTCTGACCATCCTGAAGGGCCTTCCCACGGGATACAACCGGGACCTGCAGGAGGACAAACGTCTGCTTTTCGACACGGTTGACCAGTTGGGATTGATCCTTCCGGCCGTGGCCGGCACCCTCAGAGGAGCGGAGTGGAACCCGTCCCGGGCCAACGAGCTCCTTTCAGAAGAGTTGCTTGCCACTGATCTGGCCGACTACCTGGTGCGGCGAGGCGTCCCCTTCCGAACCAGTCACGAGGTGGTGGGACGGCTGGTGGCCCTCTCGGAGAAGGAGGGGGTTCCTCTCTCCCAGCTCCCCCTGGAGCGGTATCAGGCGATCCACCCCACCTTCGACGAGTCGGTGCGAGACGTCTTCCGCTGGGAGAGTTCGGTAGAGGCACGAAAGGCGCCTGGAGGCACGGCTCGGGCGGCAGTGGAAGCCCAGCTGGCACAGGCACGGGAGACGCTGGAGGCGTGGAAAGTGGGGCACCGGGGGAACGTGGCAGGGGACTGAGGGGTCGTGCCTCCCTCGGTCCAGGGCCCCCGAAGCTTCGTCCAGGGGGACCCCACGTCTTCGACAGCCTTCAGAACCCTCCTGCGAGAAGCCATGCCCCCCCATTTGCTCCAGTCCCGCTCCACCTCCAGCTCCTCTGGGGAGCAGTCCGGATGGACCCTTCGGCTGGCTCTCCTGGGGATCGCGACGGCGACCCTCCTCCCTTCAACGCTCCAGGGACAGGTGAACACTGCTGAAGAGGCTACCTGGCGGAATGCCGCCGAGATCACCTTTCTCATGGATGGCGGGAACTCGGAGGCCAGCACCCTGGGTCTCAGGAATTCACTGCGGCGTACAGGGCCCAATGGGGAGTTCCGGTTGGACATGACCGCCCTCCGGACCGATGCTACCCGCATCTCCCGCCAGGCTGTGGGGACGTCGCCTGACGAGTTCCAGGTGGAGGAGCTACGGGAGACGGAGCGGTCTGCTGAACGGTATTCCGTCCAGAGCCGCTACGACCGAAACATGACCGAGCGGATCTTCGCCTTTGGTGGGGTGGGCTGGGAACGAAATACCTTTGCCGGCTTCAATCACCGCACGGTGGGGGTCGCCGGCGCCGGTAGCCAGTGGGGGGAGGGGAGGGACTGGCAGCTGAAGCTGGGTTCGGGGCTCACCTATACCGTCCAGCGGGACGTGACCCCGGATCCGGAACGGGATGATTCCTTCGCCGGTCTTCGCCTGACCATGGACTACGCCCACCCCCTCACCGAGGGAACGCAGTTGGACGTCAGGTGGGTGGTGGATGGCAACGCCAAGGAACCCTCGGATTGGCGCGGTGACCTGGTCCAGGCCGTCTCCGCTTCCCTCACCGATCGACTGGCCCTCAAGACCACCCTCCAGCTCCGTCTGGACAACGAGCCGCCGGTTGAAGCCCTTCCCCTCATGACTCCTGGAGGGGTACCTACGGGCCAGGAGGTTCTGGCCCCTCTCCGCCGCGTGGATCACTCCCTCTCGGTGGCGCTGGTCATCACCCTGTAACCGCCGCTCTGGCCGGGGTCCGGTCACCGACGGAAAGGCGCCGGCCGGCAGCCGCCGCGAAGGGCTGAAGCCCTACCATGAACTCACGGAACTCGTCGAAGTCGAGGGACTGATCCCCGTCCGAGAGCGCCTGGCTGGGCTCGGGGTGGATCTCCACCATCAGGCCGTCGGCGCCGGCGGCGATGGCAGCAAAGGAGAGGGGAGCGACCAGCTCCCGACGGCCACCGGCATGACTGGGATCGGCAATGACCGGGAGATGGGTCTCGGCTTTCAAGACCGGGATGGCTGCCAGGTCGAAGGTGTTCCGGGTGGCGGTTTCGAAGGTGCGGATGCCGCGTTCGCAAAGGATCACATCCATGTTCCCCTGCTTCATGACGTACTCGGCCGCCAGGAGCAGATCCCGGATCGTGCTGGACATCCCTCGCTTCAGGAGGACCGGTCGGTGGACCCTGCCCACCTCCGTCAGAAGGGCGAAATTCTGCATGTTGCGAGCCCCAACCTGGAGCACATCGGCATGGCCGGCTACATCCTGGACCTGTCGGGTGTCCATGACCTCCGTCACCACCGGCAGGCCGCTCCGTTCCCGGGCCTGGGCCAGTAGCTCCAGTCCCCGAACGCCCAGTCCGTTGAAGGAGTAGGGGGAGGTCCGGGGCTTGAAGGCTCCGCCCCGGAGCCCCTTTCCACCGGCAGCCCGGACGGCATCTGCCGACTCCAGGATCATCTCTTCGCCCTCCACCGAGCAGGGACCGGCGATGACCACCAGGTCCTGGCCCCCGACCTCCACATCGCCCATGGAGACCCGGGATGGCCCGGCGGCGAACTCTCGAGCGGCCAGCTTGAAGGGCTTCATGACCCGGTGGACGTGGGCCACCCCTGGGAGGGATCGGAGGGGCAGATGGTCCAGCTTCTCCTCATCGCCGATGCAGCCGATGACGGTGTGGGTCTCCCCCCGGGAAAGGTGGGTTCGCAATCCAAGGGACTCCACCCGTTCCCGGATACGGTCAACGTCGTCGGGCGTGGCGTCCAATGTCGTAACGATGATCATTCCTCTGTGCTCCTTGAATGGTGGGCCATGCCACCGAGCAAAACAAAAAAAGGGCTTCCGGTAGATCCGGAAGCCCAGCGGCGGTCTCTGCGTCTGTGTGCGGTGTCAGCGGCTACTCAGGCACAGTCCTCCCCGGGCTTCCGGAGGTATAGAAACCGGTAAACCACCGATACCATTCCAATGACTGGGATGGAGCCGGGTGGATCTGGCCAGCAGGGGCCGAGCCGGTGGGAGACTGTGAAATTTGCATGTTGGAGGAGTACCGGACCCTGCGCCTCCTGTCAAGGAGCGAGCTTGGATTCCCTTCCAGGACACGCCATACGTCGCCTGGCATCAGGCTCGAAGGGAAGGTGGGACGAGTTGGAGGGGTAGGGGACGAGGCCGGTCTCGAAGGGAGGGATCTCTGGAGGCCGTGCCCACTGGTCGGCGCGGAGATGGGTCAATACATTCCACCCCATCGAAACGACCACAGCCAAGCGAGAAGGATGGATGTCCCATGCCTCATAGCCATCGGAGCCGGTACCAACGCCGGCTCACCGGAGTCACGGCCCCCTGTTCCCAGGAGGGGCCGTGACTCCCTCCGAGGCCACCGATGCCCTGGAGGAAGCCAAGCGGGAGGCCGGAGAACGGGCGGTGGAGGAGGTCCGGAGTGGGATGCGTCTCGGGTTGGGTACGGGAAGCACCGTCCGTTACTTCCTGGAGGGCCTGGCTCGAGAAATCTCCCAGGGTCGGCTGGAGGACATCCAGGGCGTTCCTACCTCCATCCAGACCCGGGAGCGGGCCAATGCTCTGGGCATCCCCCTGGTCGGACTGGCCGAAGCTGGAGAGCTGGACCTGGCAGTTGATGGTGCTGACGAGGTTTCGCCCGGCCTGGATCTCATCAAGGGGATGGGAGGCGCGCTTCTCCGGGAGAAGATGATCGTGCAGGCCAGCCACCGGTTTGTCGTCGTGGCCGACGCCGGGAAATCAGTGGACCGGTTGGGGACCCGGTCTCCCCTTCCGGTGGAGGTGGTGCCCTTTGCCTGGCGAAGCCACCTCTCCCTCTTTCGAAGGATCGGGGCTCGGCCCGTGGCCAGGGAGACCGGCGACGGGGAGTTGTACATCACCGACAACGGCAATCTAGTGGTGGATCTCCACTTCGATGAAGGCATCGCCGACCCTCACGGGTTGGATGCTCTCCTGCGGATGCGCGCCGGGGTGGTGGAAACCGGTCTCTTCCTGGGAATGGCGGACACGGCCTTCGTTGCCCCCTCCGACGGTCAAGGGAAGCTTCAGATTCGGCGCCGACAGAAGGAGACGGGATGATGTCCACACGGTCACCGATCCTCATCGCACCCTCCATCCTCTCAGCCGACTTTGGCCGATTGGCCGAGGACGTGGAGGCAGCCGAGGAAGCAGGGGCGGATTGGATCCACGTGGACGTCATGGACGGACATTTCGTTCCGAATATCACCATCGGTCCCGGGGTCACCGAGGCGGTCCGAAAAGCCACCTCCCTTCCGGTGGATGTCCACCTCATGATTCAGAATCCGGAGCGATACGTACAGGCCTTCGTGGATGCGGGGGCCCACCGGATCACCGTCCATCAAGAGGTCTGCCCCCACCTTCACCGGGTGTTGGAGGGGATCCGGGAGGCAGGGGCGTCCCCGGGGGTGGCCCTGAATCCGTCGACCCCCGTGGAGAGCCTGAGCGAGGTGGTGCAGCTCGTCGACCTGATTCTGGTCATGACGGTCAATCCAGGCTTCGGGGGGCAGTCCTTCATCGAAACGTCCCCAGAAAAACTTCGGCGACTGATGGCCCTCCTGGAGGTCCGAGGGGATGGACACCTCCCCCACATTCAGGTGGACGGAGGGGTCGGCCCGGGCACTGCACCCAGTGTGGTGAGGGCGGGCGCCGATGTACTGGTGGCCGGATCGGCCCTCTACAAGGCGCCGGAGGGACTGGCCCGGGCCATGGAGAAGCTTCGGGCAGCGGCTGGCGGGGCCCGGCGGGTCTCGGCATGAGTGCAGCGACGCAGGGCCCTGATTCGGGCCGATCCGACCAGGATGTCCGGCTCCTGGACCCTGGGGCGATCCAGCGGCTGAGGGAATGGGGAGGCGACCCCCTCCTGGGACGGATGATCCGCCTCTTTCTCGAGCTTGGTCCGGATCGGATGGAGACCCTCCGGAAGGGTCTGGCGGACCGCGACCTGGACGCTCTGGGCAGCACGGCCCATTCCCTCAAATCGTCGGCGGCGAATCTGGGTGCAGAGCGTCTCCGCCTGGGCGCCGCCACCCTCGAGGAAGCGTGCCGCCGGGGAGAAGGCGGGGAAGTGGACCAACTGGTGCACGCGCTCGAGGAAGCGTTCCAGGAAACAGCCGAGGCGCTCAGGCGTGTCGAGCCGAATCCGACGAGACTGGAGGAAGAGGAAGGATGAGGACCATTGCCGTGGTGGAGGACAACCCGGACAACCGGCTCCTGGTGCAGGCCATCCTGGAGGATTCATATCGAGTGGTGGAGTATGAGAACGGCGCAGACGCTCTGGCGGGAATGGCCCAGGAGGCTCCGGACCTGGTCCTTCTGGACATCTCCCTTCCCGGGATGGATGGCACGGAGGTGCTGAAGCGGATCCGAGAGGACGTGAAACTCGCTCGACTCCCCGTCATCGCCGTGACGGCTCATGCCATGTCCGGAGACAGGGAGCGGTTCTTGGCAGAGGGTTTCGACGACTACCTGACCAAACCCATCGTGGACGAGGAACTCCTCCTGGAGGCCATAGCCCGAAGGCTCCCGAAGGACGGATGACAGTGAGCGCCGAGGGACGGCGGCTCCTCACCTATCTCCTGATTCTGGCAGGGCTCGGTCTCCTGGCCCTGGCCGTTGCCGGAGCGGACTGGTCCGTCCCCCCAGAACTCCACACGGTGGTGGAGGCCGTAGCCACCGTTCTGGCCGGGATGGTAGGGGTCCTGGCGCTGGTCCGATACGTTTCGCGGAAAGACGTCACCTTCCTCTACTTCGGCACGGGCTTCCTGGCCACCGCCGTCCTGGATGGCTATCACGCCACGGTGAGCTCGCCCCTGGTCACGCCCCTTGGCGGGGCCTCGGCTGACGATCTCTACGCCTGGACGTGGCTGACGTCCCGGGTCTTCCTCGCCCTCTTCATTTTCACCAGCTGGCTTGCCTGGTTCGTCTGGGAGCGACCGGGGTCGTCAGGTCGTCCGAGTGGTCGTGGTCGGTTGGACCATAGTTCCTCCGTCCTCATCACCGGGCTCTTCCTCACCGGGATCATCTTTGTCTTCTTCTCGGTCATCCCCCTGGCTCCTGCCTTTGCACCGGAGCGTGCCCTTCCTCGAGTCGCCGACGTCATCCCGGCGGGTCTCTTCCTTCTGGCCCTCGGCGGATACCTGCAGAAGGGAGATTGGCGAGAGCAGCCCTTCGACCACTGGTTGATCTGTGCCCTCCTGGTGAGTGTGCTGGCCCACGGGGGGATCATGGTTTATTCGGAGGTACCCCACGACGCCGCCGGCATCACCGGGCATGGACTGAAGGTGGTGAGTTACGGGATGATCCTCTCTGGACTCCTGATCAGTGTCTATCGGGTCTTCCGGGACCAGGCCGAGACTTCCCAGGCTCTCCAGGTGGCCAACGAGCGGCTGGCTCGGGAGGTGGAGATCCGAACGGAGGCCGAACGGGTCCTGAAGGAGGGCGAGGAGCGGCTGCAGGACTTCCTGGATCACGCCCATGACCTGATCCAGAGTACGGATGCCCGAGGCCGACTCACCTATGTGAACGATGCGTGGGCCCAGACCCTGGGCTACACCCCAGAAGAGGTGGAAGGGCGGGAGGTCTTCGAATTGGTGCATCCCCGATCCAGGGAATCCTTCCAGAGGATCTTCCAACAGGTCGTGGACCAAGGCGAGGCAGCCGGAAATGTGGAGGTGGTCTTCCGGTCCCGCAGTGGCGAGTCGGTGGTTCTCTCCGGCGGGATGAACTGTCGGGTCGTAGACGGAAATCCGGTATCGACCCGGGCCATCTTCCGAGACGTCACGGCCCAGATCCGTACCGAGCGGGAATTGGCTCGTTCCCGAGCCAACCTCAGGGCCCTCTTCGAGAGTACTGGAGACGCCATCTGGTCAGTGGACAATGAGCACCGGCTGGTGACCTTCAACTCGGCTTTCGCCCTCACGATGGAAGCGGTGACGGGCCGGACGCCACGGGTCGGTGACGGAGTCCAGGAGATGGTGGGCCCCGGAGAGGTGGAGTGGTTCCGGAATTCGTATGATCGAGCCCTGGCTGGGAACCGCTTTTCAGCGACGCGGGAGGAGCTCCTGGACGGCGTCCTGCGAAGCTACGAACTCTACTTCCATCCCTTCGAGACCACGGAGGGCCTGGGAGGAGTGGTCATCTTCAGCCGGGACGTCACCCGGCGACGGCGGGCCGAGGTGGAACTCCGGCGGGCCAAGCGGGAGGCGGAAGAAGCCAACCAGGCCAAGAGTCTCTTCATGGCCAACATGAGCCACGAGCTTCGGACCCCCCTGAACTCGGTCATCGGGTTCGCCAACCTGCTCCTGAAGAAGCACCCACCACCTCCGGGAGGAGAATCGGACCGGGAACGAGAGTTCCTCCAACGGATCGTGGCCAACGGAAACCACCTTCTGAACCTCATCAACCAGATTCTGGACCTGTCCAAGATCGAGGCCGGAAAGCTGGAGCTGCATCTGGAGGAGGTGGATCTTCGGGAACTGGTTCCGTCGGTGGTCCGAGGGCTGGAGAGTCAGACCCATGGCCGACCGGTGGAACTCCGGGTTCACTGGGATGTGGCCCCCCAACCGATCCAGGCCGATGGGGAGAAGCTCCGACAGGTCCTCATCAATCTGGTGGGGAACGCGCTGAAGTTCACCGCCGAAGGAAGTGTCACGGTGGAGGTGACGGCCGACCCCGAGAGCGGACGACCTGAGGTCATCCACGTCCGGGATACGGGCCCCGGGATCCCAGCCGACCGTCTCGAGCGGATCTTCGAAGCCTTTCGGCAGGCCGATGGGACCACGGCCCGGCGGTACGGAGGGACAGGCCTGGGCCTCACCATCTCCCGTTCCCTCTGCCACCTCATGGGCTTCTCCCTGGCCGTGGAGAGCGAAGAGGGAGAGGGGTCCACCTTCTCCATTCACCTCAGCGGCTCCGGCGATGTGGTCAGAGCCGAGCCCCTTCCCGAAACCCGGGACACTGTGGCGAGAGCCCATGCCGTTCAAGATGACATGCGCTCCAACCTCCCCAGAGCGCAGGGGGAGGGGATGTCGAAGAAGGTGGGGGCTGGCCCTGGCAGGGTCCTGGTCGTCACCCCCCATCCGGAGCATCGCCGGGCCATGGAGGAATACCTGGACGACCTGGGTTGGACGGTGGACGGTGAGGGAGATCCCCACCGAGCCCTGCAGCGAGCAGAGGCCCACCCGGTGGACCGGATCGTGACAGAGTTCCTCATGCCTGGGATGAGTGGATGGGAGTTCCTGGAAGCCCTTCGATCCACCGATCCCCCGATTCTGACCCCCGTGATCCTGACCGGGGTTCCTGCCGGTGGAATCCCGGGACCGGATGCCCTCCCTGTGGATCTCCTCCGGGAGCCAGTGGACCGGGAAACGCTCCTGGCCACCATCCACGGGCACGTGGCAGACGGCTCGGGTCGGATCCTGGTGGTGGACGAGGATCCCCAGTCCAGAATTGACACGGAACGTCCCCTTCGAGAGAGTGGCTTCCTGGTTCACACCGTCGCCAGCAGTCCAGCGGCCGTCGAGTTCTTGCGGCGGGTGGGGGTGGATCTGGTCCTCCTGAAATTGAAAGCACCAGACCTGAAGGATTTCCAACTGATGAGCCAATTGGCCGATGCCAGTCGTGAGCGGGCCGGCACCCGCCCGGCACCTCTTCTGGTCCTGGCCCAGGACTCTCTTCCGGAGCCGGCTCGACGTCGCCTGCGGCGTCTCTGGAGCCGCCGATCCCAGGAGGAACGGGATCGGGAGCGGGCACTGGATGACCTCCGGCTCCTCCTGGAAGATGGGACAAGCGGCTCGGCAGGGAGGACGGGACAGTGATGGAAGAAAATGGCCGCTCCCTCCTGCTGGTAGAGGACGATCCCGAGTTGGGGCACCTCCTTGAGGCAGGGCTCTCCCATCTCGGCTGGACCGTCCGCCGGGCCCATTCGGCCCAGGAGGGCCGGGATGCGCTGGTGGAGTGGCGTCCCCAGGCCGTGATCACTGAACTTCTCCTTCCCAACATGGATGGCCGGCACTTCCTGGCCGAACTCCAGTCCCGATATCGGGAACGCCCCGTGCCTCTGCTGGTCCTGGATGGTTCAAGGGACGGCCGCCTGGGTCGGGAGGCCCTCCTGGCCGGGGCGGACCAGGTCCTGACCAAGCCCCTGGAGCTGGAATCCCTCCACGGGGCACTGGAGGCGCTGGTTCTCCGAGCTCGATCCGGGGGCCAGTCCCCTGTACGGGATCCGGGGACTGGGCTCTTGAACCGGACAGGTGTGAGGGACCAGTGGAAGCAAATTCGGTCCCAGGGCCGGCAACCGCCGGTGGCTACCCTCCTGGAGCTGGATGGCTTTCGCGATCTCACCTCAGCATTGGGGTGGCACCTGGCCGATGAGGTCCGGCGGGAAGCCGCAGAGCGACTGGTCCGACTCCTCCCGGACTCGAGCATTCCGGCTTCTTGGGCCGACGACACCTTCCTCATCCTGCACCCGGAGGGAGCAGCGCTGGATGAGGCGGTGAAGCTCATGTCCGACGTTCTGGCTCGCTTCCGGGACCAGCCCTTTCCTCGAGCCGATGGAGAAACCTTCCGGCTCACCTTTTCCGCGGCAGTCTACGAGCCTCGAGAGGACGCTTCGTTGGATCAGGCGTTGGCCACCGGAGCCCTCCTCCTCCAGGAGGCCCGGAGCGCCGGTGGCAACCAGGTGGTGACAGCCCGAACCCAGGCTCCGGGCGGCTCCAACACCATCCTCCTGGCTGAGGATGATCCCCTCACGGCCGAGCTCCTCCGTCATCGGTTTGAGAGGGAAGGCTATGAACTTCTCCACTTTGCCGATGGAGCGTCGGCTTACGAGGCAGCGCTGGATACCCCGGTGAGACTGGCCATACTGGATGTGAAGATGCCGGCCATGGACGGCTTCGAGCTCCTGGAACGGCTCCGACGGATCCCCGCATGGCAGGGGATTCCGATCATCATGCTTACCGGTATGGGTCGTGAGGAGGACGTGGTCCGTGGTTTCTCGCTGGGGGCCAACGACTACGTGGTGAAGCCATTCTCGCCCCAGGAGATCCTGGCACGAGTCCACCGCTTCCTGACATGACGATCCGTCATCTTCCGGAGGCCGTCTTCGCCACGACTCAGACCATTGCTTCGATTTCCATGCCCGGCGCTGGTGTCCAGGATACCGGCGTCCCTCTTCCGGAGCAGGAGTGGGTGGTGGGCTTCCTCCTCATCAGCATGGGGATCCTTCTGGGACTGGCCGCCCTCACGGCCCTTGTGGCCATCGGCGCGCGTTTGAAGAATCAGCGTGTGGCCCGACGGATGAATGAAGCGGAGGGGCGGTGGATCCCCCGGATCCTGGAGGCGTTGGATGATCCAGCTCAGGTTGAGGACGTCCGGATGGCGGTGCCTCCGGGCGAGCGAGAGATCTTTCTCACCCTCCTCCTCCGGTTCGCCACCCGGGTCAAGGGGGCGGAACGAGCCCGGGCGGAAGCGTTGGCTCAACCTCACCTGGAGGTCATGCTCCGACGCCTCCGGTCCAGGCGACCGGAGGATCGCGCCCGATCCATCCGGGTCTTGGGGACGCTGGCCGGCGGGAGTCAGCAGGCCACCCTGATGGAGGCGCTGGACGATCCGGCTCCAGTGGTCGCCATGACGGCGGCTCGGGTCCTCCTTCCTTCCGGTGACCCGGCGGTGACCCAACGATTCCTGGACCGGCTCGAACGGTTCAGTGGCTGGAGCCGAGGTCTCCTGGCCTCCACCCTGGCCAGTGGTGGATCCGGTGCCGTGCCCGCACTCCGGTCCATCCTTGAGGATGACGACCAGTCTGCATGGGTCCGGGCCGTGGCCGCCGATGCCCTCCGGGAATTGGACGATCCGGGCGCGGTGGAGACGGCCGGAAGGGTAGCGACTAGTTCGGAGGACCGGGATCTGAGGGTGGCGTGTCTCGCCTTGCTCTCCCATGCCGGGAGCCGGGGGGACCTCCCGGTGGTTCGATCTCTGGTCAGCGATGACGACTTTGCGGTCAGGGCGGCCGCGTTGACGGCGCTGGGTCGCCTGGGAACACCCGAGGATCGTCCGATCCTGGCCAGCGCCCTGGCCGATGACTCGCCCTGGGTAGCGATCCGGGCTGGGATCGCCCTCCATGAGGCGGGAGGGCAAGACCTTCTTCGGTCCCTCCAATCCGAGGATGGCGCCCACGGGCTGGTGGCGCGGCAGGTCATGACTGAACGGGGAGTGAGCTGATGAGCGAACTCTTCTGGCAGGGGATCATGATCTTCAACGTTCTGATCCTCGTCTACTTCGTCATCCTCAACGGAAGCTACCTGGGTCTGGGGGTCGTGGCCTTCGCCTCCCTCCGGAAGCATGTGGCCCGAATGAAGAGTATCGAGCTCCGGGAGTTGATCTCTGGAGCTGGTACTCCTCCCGTTACGCTCCTGGCCCCTGCTTTCAATGAAGCGCCTACCGTCGTTGAATCCGTCCGATCACTCCTGACGTTGGAGTATGAGGATTTCGAGATCGTGGTGGTGAACGATGGCTCCACTGACTCTACCCTGGAGACGCTCACGGAAGCCTTCAACCTGAAGGCTACCCCGCGGCTTCCCACGGCGGAGATCCCCACTGCTCAGGTTCGACAGGTCTACCGGAGTCTCCGCCACCCCAACCTCTGGGTAGTGGACAAGGAGAATGGGGGGAAGGCCGATGCCCTGAACGCCGGGCTCAATTACTGCCGGACGCCCCTCTTCTGCGCCATGGACGCCGACTCCCTCCTGGAGCGGGATGCCCTGATCCGGGTCGTGCGCCCCTTCCTTGAGGATGAGCGGACCGTGGCAGCCGGTGGGATCCTGCGGGTCGTGAATGGATGTACGGTACGCCACGGTCAGGTGCTTCAGGTTGGGCTTCCCCGGAAGATCCTGGCCCGATTTCAGGCCCTGGAGTATCTCCGCGCCTTCCTGGCGGGACGGATGGGGTGGGATGCCGTAGGCGCCAGCTTGGTGATCTCCGGCGCCTTCGGTGTCTTCAAACGGTCCACGGTGGTGGAGGTTGGAGGCTATGCCACCGACACGGTGGGAGAGGACATGGAACTGGTCGTCCGGCTCCATCACCACCTCCGGAAGAAAGGGGAGCCCTACCGGATCGGGTTCGTGCCCGACCCGGTGGCATGGACCGAGGTGCCGGAGGGGCTGAAGGCCCTGGGCCGGCAGAGGGATCGCTGGCAGCGGGGACTCCTCCAGTCCCTCCTCCGGCACCGGACCATGCTCTTCAACCCCCGGTATGGCCGGGTAGGCATGGTGGCCTATCCCTACTACTTCTTCCTGGAGATGCTGGGTCCCATCCTGGAGGTCATGGGCTACCTGGCCTTCATCTTCACCGTGGTATCGGGCCGAGCCTCTCCCGAATATGTGAGTGCCTTCCTGGCAGTGGCCGTGGCCTTCGGCATCGTTCTCTCGCTGGTCAGCGTGGTCATGGAAGAGTTCACCTTCCGGCGTTATCCCCGTTGGCGTGATCTCCTCTCTCTCTTCGGGCTGGCGGTCATCGAAAACGTGGGGTACCGACAGCTCACGGCCTATTGGCGGGTTCGGGGAACCATTTCAGCCCTTCTGCGACGGCGGGAGTGGGGAGCCATGGAGCGGAAGGGGTTCGAAGTCCAGGAATCGGCTCGGCCGCTGCGATGAAGCAGGGAATCCGGGAAGGGAAACGGCAGCGACTCCTGCGGGTAGGCTGGCCATATGGAGAAGAGCCAGATCGACCCCGAACGGATCCAGAGCCGGAATAGCTCCCCCGTCAGGAAATCCGGCAGTCATGTCCTCTACTGGATGACGTCTGCCCGCCGCCTGGAATGGAACCAGGGGTTGGAACGAGCGGTGGAGTGGGCCCGGACACTGGACCACCCTCTCCTCATCTTCGAGGCCCTCCGAATCGACTACCCATGGGCCTCCCAGCGCCTACACCGATTCTGTATCGAGGGAATGGCGGACCACGCTCGGCGCCTGGATGGGACTCGGGTAGGGTACTACCCCTACGTGGAAAGGGAAGCCAGCCAGGGGAAGGGGTTGCTGACTGCGCTGGCCGAGACCGCCTCGGTGGTGGTCACGGACGCCTTCCCCTCGTTCTTTCTTCCCAGGATGTTGACGGCTGCCGCATCCATCCTTCCAGTGCGCCTGGAGGCGGTGGACTCCAATGGGGTCCTCCCCCTCCAGCGGCCGGACCGGGATTTCCGGACGGCCTACTCCTTTCGACGGTACCTCCAGCGGGTACTTCCCGGACTGCTGGCCGAGGGTCCCCGGGCCTATCCCCTGACCGGGGATCCACTCCCTCCCTTTCCCGGTGTGTCCAGAACCATTCAGGAACAGTGGCCCCCGGTGTCTCGGACCGAGCTGGACGAGCCCCAGGCATTGGTGGAATCCCTGCCTCTGACCCAGCAGGTGCCCCCGGTCCCCATTCGGGGAGGGAGGCAGGCTGCAGCCCGAACCCTGACCCGGTTCCTGGAGGATGGGCTCCCGGGATACGCTCAGGGCCGAAACCACCCGGACCGTTCCCACGTGAGCGGTCTCTCTCCCTACCTCCATTGGGGTCACATCTCCAGTCGGGAAGTGGTGGACGCCTTGTTGGACCAGGAAGGGTGGCGCCCGGACCGCTTGGCGGCAGAGGCCGACGGCCGGCGGGAAGGTTGGTGGGGACTCTCTTCGGACGCCGAAGGGTTCCTGGACCAACTCGTGACCTGGCGGGAGTTGGGGTACCTGACGGCATGGCGGGTAGAGGACCACGAGAGCTACGAGACCCTCCCCCAGTGGGCCCGGGATACGCTGGAGGCCCATGCTGACGATCCCCGGCCCCACCTCTACGATCTGGAGGACTTCCAGGAAGCCCGGACCCATGACCCCCTCTGGAACGCCGCCCAGCGACAGCTTCGGCAGGAAGGGACGATCCACAACTACCTGAGGATGCTCTGGGGGAAGAAGATCCTGGAGTGGTCCCCATCGCCCCGGGATGCCCTGGACTGGATGCTGGAGTTGAACAACCGGTGGGCGCTGGACGGCCGGAACCCCAACTCGACCTCGGGGATCTTCTGGATCCTGGGCCGATATGATCGGGGCTGGCCCGAGCGACCCGTGTTCGGAACGGTCCGGTCCATGACCTCCCGGAGTACCCGG
>PWWP01000233.1 GCA_003562075.1 Gemmatimonadota bacterium | reverse complement strand
GGTGGAACGACCCTTCTGGTTTTGGTTCTGGACGGTCTCCGCTTGATGATTCCGAGGCTGAACCGCTTCTTTTTCCGGATCCTCCGCCCCTTTGCATCCCCCCGAGAGGCTCAGGGAATTGCCTCGTCCACCTGGTTCATGCTGGGCGTCTTTCTGGCCGTGGCGATCTTCCCCCGAAGCGTCGTGATCCCAGCGATCCTGACCCTCTCGTTGGCCGATCCGGCCGCATCTTATGTGGGTCGCCGGTGGGGCCGGCGCCCTCTCGGGAGCGGAACGGTGGAGGGGTCCCTGGTGTTCCTCGTGGTCGCCCTCTTGATCCTTGTACCAGTGGCCGGCCTGCTCCCTGGATCAGGCACCGCACTGGCAGTGACCCTGGCTGAACGGGTTCCCTGGCCTCTTGACGACAACCTGGTCATCCCCCTTCTGACGGGGATACTACTCTGGAGCCTCCTCCCCTTCTGGGGGTAGGCGGGCCAGACCGCCCCGTGGCCCCATAACCTGGAATCCATGTTCAGCGAAATCGCCATCCTGGAAGACCTGGGCCTGATCATCACCGGGGCCACCGTCGTCTTTTTCCTGGCCCGATTCCTCAATATCCCGTCCATCGTCGCGTATATCGTGGCCGGGCTCCTGCTGGGGCCAGTCCTGGGGTTGGTTTCTGTTTCTGATTCGGTGGAGATCATCTCGGAGGTGGGGATTGCCCTCCTCCTCTTCCTGGTGGGCCTGGAGCTCTCACTTGAGAAGATCAAGGACGTGGGCAAGGTGGCGGTGGTGGCCGGGATCGGGCAGGTCATCTTCACGGCCGCCGGCGGCCTGGCCTTCTGTCTCCTCCTGGGCTTCGACCTCATGGAGGGCATCTTCATCGCCACGGCGCTCACCTTCTCCAGCACCGTGGTGGTGGTGAAGCTCCTGGACCAGAAGGATGAACTGGATTCAGTGTACGGCCGGATCGCCGTGGGAATCTTTCTGGTCCAGGACCTGGTGGTGGTGGTGGCCCTCACCTTCCTGGCCGGACTGGGTCGGGGCGAGGACGTAGCCGCCAGGGAGATGCTGGTCAACCTGGGAATCGCCTTTGCTGGAATGGGCCTTCTCCTGATCGTGGCCGCCGTGGCTTCCAGGTACATTCTGCCTTGGCTCCTGGGACGGGTGGCCTCCTCCCAGGAAGCACTCCTGGTTGCAAGCCTGGCCTGGTGCTTCGCCTTCGTCCTGGGAGCCGAGGTCATGGAGCTCTCCTTGGAGATCGGGGCCTTCCTGGCCGGGCTGGCGTTGGCACAGCTCCCCTACAACCACGACCTAAGGCGCCGTGTTCACCCATTGATGAACTTCTTCATCGCCGTCTTCTTCGTGTCGCTGGGCATTCAGATGGAGTTCGGCGCCATGGGAGAGATCTGGATGCCGGCGATCTTTCTCTCTCTCTTCGTCCTCATCGGCAATCCATTCATCTTCATGCTCCTCATCGCTCGGATGGGATATGGTGAACGGACCTCTTTCCTCACCAGCGTCACCGTCGCTCAGATCTCCGAGTTCTCCTTCATCTTCGCCACCATGGGGCTCTCAGCCGGCCTCATCGGAGATGAGATCCTGTCGCTGGTAGGAGTAGTGGGACTGGTGACCATCGCCATCTCGGCATTCATGATCCTCTACAACCATCGGCTCTATGAGCTAATCCGACCCACGGGAATTCTGGGTCTCTTCCGTGCTCGGGAGGGTGAAGAGGGGATGAAGGAGGTGGATCCCCGAACGGGCCATGTCATTGTGGTGGGGATGAATGCCCTGGGACGGGACATCGCCACCCGACTCCATGAGCAGGGGCAGCAGGTCCTGGCAGTGGACACCGACCCGGAGAAGCTGAAGGATCTCCCCTGTGAAAGCCTCCTGGGCAATGTGGAATACCGATCCGTCCTGGAGGAGGCCCACCTGTCCAACGCACGACTCCTGGTCTCAGCTCTGCACATCGAGGAGGTGAACCGGCTCCTGGCCTACCGAACCGAGGAGCAGGGGATTCCCTGTGCCATCAACGTCTTTGATCCCTCCAGCATTGAAGACCTCCTTCGACTGGGTGTGGATCATCTCATCAACTCCCAGAAGGTGGGCGTAGACCGGATCGTCGAAGCGCTGAGCAAGCGGGGAGTCTTTGCCCCATGAGTGCCGTCGCCTTTCTCCTTCTGGCTGCCGCTCTGGGCTTGGGGCTGGGCCACATCTTTCGGATTCCCGCCATCCCCCTCGTGGTGCTGCTGGGGATGGGAACCTCCACGGTGATCCCCATCCCCGGAGACCTTCTGGAAGATGCCCTCATGCTGGGGGTCATGGTGGTGGTCTTCGTCGCGGGAATCGAACTGAACCCGGACCGTGTCGGCCGTTATCGGACCATCGCCCTCAAGATCGGACTCCTCCAGTTCTTCATCCTTGGAGGCGCAGGGGTCGGTAGTGCCGCCCTGCTGGGATTCGACCTCCAGACGGCCGCCTACCTGGGGCTGGCCCTGTCCGCCTCCTCGACCCTGGTCGTCATCCGGGTCCTCCAGCAGAAGCAGGAGCTCTACACCCCCATGGGTCGGACAGTCACCGGAATCCTCCTCCTCCAAGATGCACTGGTGGTCCTCCTCATCCCGGTGGTTACCAACTTCAATGAAGGACTGGCCCCTGTGGCCATGGGCCTGGGAGCCACCCTCCTCCTCATGGCACTCGCCGGAGGCCTCCTGAACTGGGTGGCTCCTCGCGTTCTGCCTCGCATGGCCGAGGACGAAGAATTCCTTCTCCTCCTGGTCCTCACCACCCTCTTTGCCTTCCTGGGGCTGGCCTACCTCCTGGAGCTTCCTCTCGTGGGAGGAGCCTTCCTGGCTGGCGTGGCCCTCTCCCCATTTCCGGTGAATGCACTGGTTCGGGGTCAACTCAATTCTCTGGGCATCTTCTTTTCCGCCCTTTTCTTCGCGGCCCTGGGGGCGGTCCTCACCCTCCCCACGCTTGCCGAGCTCGGCCAGGCTCTGGCTCTCTCCGCTCTGGTCCTGGTCTTGACTCCCCCCCTGGTGGCTGTCATCGCAGAACGCGCTGGCTTCTCGGCCCGTGCAGGTATCGGCTCGGGCCTGATCCTCTCGCAGACCAGCGAGTTTTCGCTGGTCGTGGGACTCCAGGGAATGATTCTGGGGCAAATCAGCGAGGGCGCCTTCGGTGTCATCGCTCTGGTGACGGTCATGACCATGATGGTCACCCCCTTCCTGGCCACCTCCCCAGTCACTGGCGTCCTCCTCCGGATCCATCCATTCCGTTTGGCCACCCGAGATACTCAGCCGCCCTCGAACCACATCCTCCTCCTGGGCTGTGGATCCAGCGGTGTGGCGCTCCTGGAGATTCTGGTCGGGACCCCCCACGACATCTGGGTGGTTGATGACGACCCCGTCGTCGTTGAACGAGTGAGGGAGGCCGGCTTCACTGCCATCCGAGGGGACGTGACCGACAACACGGTCCTTCAGCAGGTGGGCGCGACGCAGGCCCGGGTCGTTGTCTCCACCCTTCGTCGACGAGAGGACAGTGAGCCGCTCCTCGATATGGCCCGGGAAGTCCCCGTGGTAGTCCGTGCCTTCGACGATTCTGAAACTCATTGGATCGAGGAGCGAGGGGGAATCGCCATCTCCTACTCGGAGGCTGCTACCCAGGATTTCCTGTCCTGGTTTGATCAGGAGTTCCACCAGGACGAACCGACCACCCCCAAGGCCGAGTGAGTCCTCAGCACCGACCCCTTCGGTCGGGACGGGCCAGCCCATCCATGGAACCCAAATCCACGAGTCCTGTACGGAGCCATGGATGCGGGGAGAATTCGCTCCTCGTCACGAACGGGAAGGTCCGCTGCCTGGTTCCGGGTCACCGGAGCTTCAGGGAACCGACATCCGGCTGACCCTCGGAACTTCGACTTATGCATTGGAAGGAGCAGGGTCTGTCGCCTGCTCCGCACCACAGGAGAGCTTCATGACTTCAGGTATCGCCCCCGCAACGTTCATCCGGGGGATCGGGGCAGCCGTGCTGGGCCTCGCCCTCGTCACCGCACCCCTCTCGGCACAGCAGATGCCTCAGCAGCAGCAGGAAATGCCGCCGGAGATGCAGGAGCTGGTGGAGGAGTTCCAGGACAAGCAGAACCAGCTCCAGATGCTGCAGCAGGAGGCCATGGAGCAGAGCCCGGACCTACAGGCTCAGTCCGTCGCCCTCCAGGAGAAGCTGGAGGAAGCCATGCGTCAGATTGAACCCGAGACCGACGAGCTCATTCAGCGCCTTCAAGGGATGGAGGCCGAGGCCCAGGCCGCCCAGCAGGCCGAGGACATGGAGCGCCTTCAGGCCCTCATGACCGAAGCCCAGTCACTGGACGGACGCCTCCAGCAGGCTCAGGCAGAGGCCATGGAACAAGAGGACATCCAGGAGGCCATCGAGAGCTTCCAGGACGACCTGATGACCGAGATGAAGGAGATCGATCCGGAAGCCGAGGAGCTGCTTGAACGGATCGAGGAGTTGGCAGCCCAGTTCGGCGCCGGCCCCCCCATGT
>PWWP01000206.1 GCA_003562075.1 Gemmatimonadota bacterium | reverse complement strand
GCCGCGACATCACCTGATTCAGGAGCCCCCTCCGACCCAGGGCCCGCCTGCCCGTCCCCTTCCACGGGAACCGCCCGGAGAAAGTCCCGAGAGTGGTCGGAGAGGACGGATGGGAGCATGGAACGGAGGACGATCCCCAGGGGAGCGGCGTAGTAACGTGCCATCCAGCGCGCCAGCTCCAGGAGCTCCGGGGTCACCGAGGGCCGAGGCTCCAGGATGTCCAGGACAGAACGGATCCCCTGGATGCCCTCCGGGTCCCCCTCACCCAGGGCCCAGCCCACCCGCTCCCCTCGTCGAAAGGGGACCAGGACCCTGGTACCGGGCGGAGGGAGGGGGCCATCCACCTGGTAGGTGAAGGTCCGGAACAGGGGAAGGGGGAGTGCCACCTCCAGGTGGCGCTTCACTCCGTCACCTCACTCCGTAGGGAAGAAGAGGAGCTCGTCCTGGGGGTCCGGGGTGGTTACCCGGGGTCCATCCTCGTCCCAGTAGACGTTCACCTCACTTCGAATCCCCACCTCACCTGGAATGTAGACACCCGGTTCGACTGAGAAGCCCACACCGGTGAGAAGCGTCCGCTCATCCCGGGTCTCCAGGTGGTCCAGGTTGGGTCCGGATCCGTGGAGGCTGGCATCGATGGAGTGGCCCAGGCGGTGGCTGAACCAGGCGTCCAGGCCCCTCTCCCGGAGAAGGTCGCGAGCCACCCGGTCCACCTCCCAGCCCTGGACGGGCTCTCCCTTCCCGGCCCGCTCGGTCATGAAGGCGATGGCTCCCTCCCGGGCGTCACGAACGGCCTCCCAGAGGGTCTGGATCCTTGGGGTCACATCCTCAGGACCTCCCAGGACTCCCATCCAGGTTTGATCTGCCGGAATGCCTCCTCCCGTCAGTCCACCCCAGAGATCCAGGAGGACCAGGGCGCCCCGTCGAAGGGGCTCGCCCGGGCCGTCGGGATCGTAGTGGGGATCAGCAGCCTGGGGGCCATTGGCAACGATGCAGGCCACCTGCTCCGTGACGCCCCTTCGGGCCAGCTCCTCCCGGAGCCAGTTCATGAGCTCCCGCTCCCGGACCGGGGTCCCCGTCCCGGCCTGGGCCGCCGCGTGCCCAAACGCGGCCATGGCCGTCTCCCGCAGGATCCTCGAGGCCTGCAGGTGGGTCTCCAGGCCCTGGGCGTCCCAGAGGGAGTGGAACGCAGTGATCAGGTCCCCGGAGCTCATGACGTCCACCCCCTGTTCCCGAACCAGCTCCACCACCCCTGCCGGAACCCGATCCACCGTGGGGACCGCTGACCGAGGAGACGTCTCCATGGCAACCCGATCCAGCCCATCCAGGAGGGTGGCCAGTTCGGTCTCCAACTCCTCCCACGAACTGTAGCTTCGACGGGACCAGGGCCAATTCCGCCAGGCTGAGGCCTCGATGGCGTGGTGAAGGAGGCGAGGCTGTCCCCGGTCGGGGAAGAGGGCGAAGGCACGCCGGGTCGTCTTCCCCAATCCCAGGAGTCGATGGGCCAGGGGGTTGTGGCTGCCCATGTCGTAGAGGAGCCAACCCTGGGCACCGATCTCTTGAAGGAGCGATCGGATGCGATCCGGCTGGCCGGGAGCCAGGAGGGTTGCAGTGGTCGGGAGAGTCGAGGGCTGGGTCATCGTCCTCCGTCTCCTTCGCCCCCGCGGAAGAGGGGGAGGTCTCGGGTGGCCTCGTCGTCCGAGGTCTCCGGAGTGGTCTGGTCGTCTGAGGACTCCGAGGTGGTCTGGCTCTCCGAGGTCTCCGACGTGGCCTGGTTCTCCGAGGTCTCCGAGCTGGTCTGTTCGTCCAGAGTCTCCGAAGTGGCTTCGTCTTCCGAGGGCTCCGGGGCGTCCTCGTCGGGAGCCGCCACCTGTCGGGTCCCCTTCACCATGTCCAGCCCCAGGATCCGTTCCCGGGTCAGGAGACGGTGGACCTCCCGCTCCCGGGTCAGGACGATCCGAACCCCTCGCCACCCCCAGCGCCGCCAGGCTCGACGAAGAATGGCCAGCTTTTCCGGAATGGAGAAGAGCTCGGCAAAATCGGGAAAGGGCTTCTTGACCTGAGGGCGGAAGGCCGTTTTCTCGTCGGACCAGGCCTCGGTGTGGAGATTCTCCACCCCGGCGGCTCGAAGGCTCCGCTTCAGCTCCACCAGCATGACCGGCCGAGCCCCCAGGTGACTCGTAAGGATCTTCCGGCGCTCCGGATCCACCGGTGCCTTCCACACGAGCTGAGCCAGGGCGATCCGGCCACCGGGACGGGTCACCCGGACCAACTCCTGGACGGCCTGGTCCGGCTCCACGGTGGCCGTGAGGCCCAGCTCGGCCACCACCACGTCGAAGACCCCGTCCCGGTAGGGAAGGCTTCCCATGGACCCCTGTTGAAGCTGGAGTCGGCCCTGAAGTCCAGCCTCCCGAACGCGCTCCTCCCCTTTCTCGATCAGGTGTGGGTCCTCATCGATTCCGGACCCCTGCACGCCGAACTCCTGGACGAAGTACTGGGCCGTCACTCCGACGCCGCATGCGGCGACGAGGACTTCCTCCCCGGCCTGCATGTCGGTGAGGAGGGCGATTTGCCGGTAGAGTTCCTTGCCGCCAGGGGGAAAGAGGGTCCTGGAGCTGAGGCGCACCAGGTCCAGCATGGAGGGAACGGCACCGGGATCCGGTGAACCGTTGGTTCGGAAACTCATCAGTAGGAGGCCCGGATCACTGGAAGGAAGGATCCTCGGCCAGCTCCAATTCACGGAGGGCCTCCTTCAGTCGCACTTCCTCCTCCGGCGACGGATCTCCCCGACCGGACTGGTCCTGCCGGCCGTCCTCCAGCCCCTCCTCGGATCGGGTGAAACGGCGAGCCACGAAGACGACGGCCCCGAATCCGACCACGAGAGCCAGAGGGGGCAGAAGCCAGGCCAGGAGGCCCGAGCCGCTCCGGTCAGGAACGGCCTGCCATTCGGAGCCATGATTGGCCAGCATCCAGGCCGTCAGCTCATCGGATGTCCAACCCTCCAGGGCCAACGCATGGATGGAGTCCCGCAGGATCCGGGATTCCTCTGCCGGGCACTGCTCCAGCATGAGACCGGGGCAGTAAGGTGACAGGAGTCCGTCGATGGCCTTTCGAGCCTCGGGGTGGGGCTGATAACTGCCCTCTACCCCTTCGGGAATCTGTGCCCCGGCCAGAGCGGCCGTGAAACCCAGAAGTATGATCGCACTCAGGATGTGACGCATCGGCTTCACCTCCCCAGAAGTCCCTTGTCGGGGCCGGCGCGACTCGTAATGTCGCCAGCCGGAGGGCGGCCTTCAAGTCGTGCTCCCCCCGACCGTCGAGAGAAGCGTCTCCGATCAGGGGTATTCTACCCCGGCCAGCCCTCGGAGGGTCGCGACCACGGCATCGCCGGTGGGACGTGGAGCATAACCTCCCTCCAGGCAGGCCACCACTCGCCCCTCACAACTTCCCTCGGCCCACTCCATGACCATCTGGGTCAGGGTGTGATAGGTCACCGGGCGCAGGAGAAACCCGCCCAGGGGATCCTCGGCCAGCCCGTCGTAACCGGCAGAGATCAGGATGAAATCAGGGTCGAAGGCCTGGCTGGCCCGGTCCAGGGCCTCCCGAAACCGGTCCAGGTACGCCCGTGGACCGGTTCCGCTGGGAAGGGGGACGTTGTGGGTCGTGCCCCGCCCTCCTCCCTTCCCCACCTCCGACGCCGAGCCCGTCCCCGGAAAGAGCGGAGACTGGTGGAGGGAGAGATAGTACACGTCCGGGTCGGTGTAGAAGATTTCCTGGGTCCCATTTCCATGATGGATGTCCCAGTCCACGATGGCCACCCGTTGGGCCCGGCCGGAACGGATGAGGTGGCGCGCAGCCACGGCCACGTGGTTCACCACGCAGAACCCCAGCCCCCGGGCGTGGGAGGCGTGGTGCCCTGCCGGCCGGGTTGCCACGAACGCATTCCGGATCCGGCCGTCCCAGACGCCTTCCACGGCCTCCAGGGCTGCCCCCGCACTCCCCAGGATGGCGTCCCACGAAGCGCCGGACACGAAGGTTTCGGGTGCCACCTCCACCTGGCCCGACCCAGCCCGTTCACAGGCCTCCCGGACCGATCCCACATGGTCCCGGGAGTGCACCTCCAGGATCGTGTCCACCAGGGCGAGTCCAGCCTCGTACTGCTCAACCTTTCCGTGAAGGGTCAGGAGATCCTTCCCCACCGTGGAGGCCAGGGTCCGAAGGCGACCCTGGTGGTCCGGGTGTCCCCAGCCGGGGTCGTGAAGGGCCGCCGACGGATGGAGGAAGAACCCGGTGGGCTTCACGTGGACGTTCCAGTGGGGGCAACCGGTTCCTCTTTCATGACGTCCACCCGTTCCTGGAGGGATTGGACCGATGGGGTCACGGCCCGAAGCGCCAGGATGGCGTCGCAGGCGGCACTGGTGGCGGACATGGTGGTGAGGTAGGGGATCTTGTATGTGATGGCCGCCCGGCGCATGGCGTAATCATCGTACTGGGACTGCTTCCCCAGAGGCGTGTTCACCAGGAGATCCACGTCACCGCTGACGATGGCATCCACGATGTTGGGCCGCCCCTCGCCCACCTTGTAGATCCGTTCCGCCGGAAGCCCAAGCCCGTTCACGTAGTCGTAGGTTCCCTGGGTGGCCAGGATCTTGAATCCCAGATCGTGGAAGCGGCGCAAAATGGGAAGAACGGTGGGTTTGTCCCGGTCGTTCACCGTGACCACGATGGTGCCCCCCTCCTTGGGGAGAACGTTGTAGGCCCCCGCCTGGGCCTTGGCATAGGCCATCCCCAGGGAGTCGTCGAATCCCATGACCTCTCCCGTGGAACGCATCTCCGGACCCAGGAGGATGTCCACGTCGAAGCGATTGAAGGGAAGGACGGCTTCCTTCACCGCCACTCCCGGCACCTCGGGCTCGGCCGGGACATCCAGGTCAGCCAGCTTCTCTCCGGCCATGATCCGAGCGGCCAACCGCGCCAGGGGAACCCCGGTGGCCTTGCTCACGAAGGGGACGGTGCGGGAGGCCCGGGGGTTGACCTCCAGGACGTAGACCTTCCCGTCCCGGATGGCGTACTGGATGTTCAGAAGCCCCACGACGCCGAGCTCCAGGGCGAAGGCCCGCGTCAGCTCCCGGATCTTGTCCAGCTCCTCGGGCTCCAACCGATACGGGGGAAGGACGCAGGCCGAGTCCCCCGAGTGGACGCCGGCGTCCTCGATGTGCTGCATGATCCCACCGATGACCACGTCGGTACCGTCGGCCAGGGCGTCCACATCAGCCTCGAAAGCGTCCTCGATGAACCGGTCGATGAGGACCGGGTGATCCGGAGAGGCCTTCACCGCCCGGGCAAAGTAGTCCTCCAGAGCTTCCTCATCATAGACGATCTCCATCCCTCGCCCGCCCAGGACGTAGGAGGGACGGACCAGGACCGGGAAGCCGATTCCCCGGGCTACCTTCAGCGCCTGGTCCAGGGAGGTGGCCACCCCGTTGGGGGGAACCAGAGCCCCGATCTTCCGGCAGACCTGCTCGAAGCGCTCCCGGTCTTCGGCCCGGTCGATGGCGTCCACCGAAGTCCCCAGGATGGGGATTCCGGCCTCCTCCAACCCTTCAGCCAGATTCAGGGGCGTCTGCCCTCCAAGCTGGACGATGACCCCCTTGGGCTGCTCCCGATGGAGAATCTCCAGGGTGTCTTCCAGGCTCAGAGGCTCGAAGTAGAGCCGGTCCGAGATGTCGAAGTCGGTGGATACCGTCTCCGGGTTCGAGTTGACCATGATGGTCTCGTACCCGGCCTTCCGGAGAGCCAGGACCGCCTGGACGCAGCAGTAGTCGAATTCGATCCCCTGGCCGATCCGATTCGGACCACTTCCCAGGATGACGATCTTCTCCCGATCCGAGGGCTCGGCCTCGTCCTCCGTCTCGTAGGAGGAGTAGAAGTAGGGCGTCTCTGCCGGAAACTCACCGGCACAGGTGTCCACCACGTTGTACGTGGGCCGGATCCCAAGCTCCCAGCGCCGTTCCCGGACCGCCTCCTCCGTCTCACCCCTCAGGTCGGCCAGCTGTCGGTCGGAGAAGCCCTGCCGCTTCATCCACCGGAGGTGTTCCGGGGTGACCTCATCCAGCTCCCCATACCACACCTCCATCTCCACGATCTCCAGGAGCTGGTCCAGGAACCATGGATCGATCCAGGTCGCTTGGTGGATCTCGTCCATGGTGGCGGGACGGTTGGTCTTGTCCTGCTGCTCATCCCCCGAGGGCGTCCAGGCCAGGATGGCCTCCATGGCCCGCTTGAGCTGGAAGGGTCGTTCAGTGGTAGGCCGGCGGAGGGCAGCCAGGAGCGAGTCCCGGTCCTGGGCGGTGAGACCGTCGTCCTCCAATGTCTCTCCCCGCACCCAGCCGGGGCGGTCGATCTCCAGCCCCCGAAGCCCCTTCTGCCACGCAGACTTGAAGGTTCGGCCGATGGCCATGGTCTCTCCCACCGCCTTCATCTGGACCCCCAGGGTGGGATCCACTTCCCGAAACTTCTCGAAGGCGAAGCGGGGGAACTTGACCACCACGTAGTCCAACGTGGGCTCGAAGGAGGCCGGGGTGGTCTTCGTGATGTCGTTGGGGAGTTCGTGAAGCCGGTATCCCACTGCCAGCTTGGCGCCCACCCGAGCGATGGGGAAGCCGGTGGCCTTGGAGGCCAGGGCCGACGAACGGGAGACCCGGGGGTTCATCTCGATGACCAGGAGCTCTCCGGTCTCAGGGCTCACGGCGAACTGGATGTTGCACCCTCCGGCCTCCACGCCGATCTCCCGGATGATGCGAATGGCCGCATCCCGCATGGCCTGGTACTCCACATCCGAGAGGGTCTGTGCCGGAGCCACGGTGATGGAGTCCCCCGTGTGGACTCCCATGGCGTCGAAGTTCTCGATGGAGCAGATGATGATCACATTGTCGTCACCATCTCGAACCACCTCCAACTCGTACTCCTTCCATCCGATCACCGATCGGTCGATGAGGACTTCCGTGATGGGGGAAGCATCCAGTCCCTTCCGAACCGCTTTTTCGAACTCGTTCTTGTTGTAGGCGATTCCGCCACCGGTTCCCCCCAGGGTATAGGAGGGTCGGATGATGGCCGGATAGCCCGTGTCCTCCACGATCTCCAGCGCCTCTTCAAAGGTTCCGGCGAACCCTCCGTGGGGAACGGCCAGCCCGATCCGCCCCATGGCTTCGGTGAACTCCTCCCGATCCTCGGCCATGGCGATGGAACGGGCGTTGGCACCGATGAGCTCCACTCCATAGGTGTCCAGGATTCCCTGTTCGTGGAGCTCCATGGCGATGGTCAGAGCGGTCTGTCCCCCCATGGTGGGGAGGATGGCATCGGGCCGCTCCTTCTCGATGACCCGGGTGACCCACTCGGTGGTGAGGGGCTCGATGTAGGTGCGATCCGCCAACTCCGGATCCGTCATGATGGTGGCCGGATTGGAATTCACCAGCACCACCCGGTAGCCCTCTTCCTTCAGGGCTCGGACCGCCTGGGTACCGGAATAGTCGAATTCGCAGGCCTGGCCAATGACGATGGGGCCAGAACCCAGGATCAGGATGGTGTCGAGGTCGTCGCGTCTAGGCACGTGGCGTCATCCAGAAGGGGTGGAGCAGTGTCGGGGTAGATGGAGTCTGCCGATCAACTCGGCTTGTCCGACTCCTTCCGGATGGCCGTCGCAATGGCCAGGATGCAGCCACCCCAGACGAAGGTGAGGATGACGATCATGGTGATCCAGGTTGCCGTGGTCATTGGCTGCCGCCCTTCCCGGAGGGTTGTCGGTCCTTCCTGCCTCCGCTCATGCACGAGCCGGATACAGGCAGGAGATAGGGTACAGTCCCCCCCTGAGGGAGACGGCCCCTGACTGTCGTAGTTGGCCGGTAAACTCGGGTTCCCGGGTCGGGAAATCAACCCGGACGCCGGTCCTACCTCCGAAGGCGGAGGCGATGCTCGCCGGAGACCGGCACCGGCTCGTCATCCTTGTCCGCCAACTCCAGGAGGGTGATGGCAGGCGCGGCGCCACCGACGTCCCGCACCCGGATCCGGAAGCTGGCACTCCCCCCGTCGTCGTCCTGGATGACTACGGCTCGGAAGGTGTTTTCGCCGACCTCCCGACTCCAGACCTGGGTCCCCTGGCCGGCGCGGAGCTCCAGGACCCCTTCCCCTGACACCATGACCACGGCGGCTCCATAGGGCTCCCCGGGCCCCTGGATCCCCACCGTCCAGTCCCCTTCCCCTGAGGGATCCCCATCGCACCCCCCCAGGGCCAGCAGGATTGCTCCCACGGCCACCAGACTCATGGCGCGAAGCATGGATCCCAATCCCAGGCTCCCGGAGCCCGCCTTTCTTCTCCTGCAACGGAGATCGCCTTTCATGTCTCATCCTCAGGGTTCCGGATTCCGTCCTCAGGGTTCCGGGCGCCATCCTCCGGATTCGATGTGCCGTCCCCGGAGTTTCGGGAGCCAGCCCTTTCCTCAGCCGCGGAGAAGGAAAGCCAGAGGGTGGGGGGCGTGGGGCCTCCACCGGCCAGCCATGGGTTGCTCCTGGCCGCCCCCCTCTCCGCCACTGGGCCCGGACGGGTCTCAGGAAGCTCAGGATGCTCCCGGAGGAAGCGGCGGGCATCGCCTACGTCATAGGCTCCGTCTGCGTTCCCTTCCCGATCCAGGAACTCCTTCTGGGCAGAGCTCAGTTCACCTCCGCCACCCAGGAAGGGGGCCATGACGTCGCCCACCCCGATCCGGGGGATCCCCACCTCCAGGACCACCTGGGCCCGGGCTTCCAACCCCTGGGCGTCCCGGGCCTGGATCGTCAGGGTCGTCGCTCCCATTTCCATGGGGACACCCTGAATTCCCGCCTGCGGCTCCTGTCGCAACACCAGTCCGGCTGGCAGCTCACCTTCCACCACCGACCACTGGACCGGGGCCGATCCGTCGGTGACCTGGAGTCGGATCTCTCCAGGCTCGGCGGCTGGAAGGGTAAAGGGCCCCTCGGGCTCCTCCACGGCGTAGATGAACCGGAAGGCTCCCTCCAGCGCCACAGGCTCATCCAGGGTCAGCGTCACCGGATTCTCACGCCCGGCCAGGACGCCGGTCCACTGGGAGAAGGTGAACCCGGGGGTGGCCCGGGCCTCTACCTCCACCACGCTCCCCAGGGGAAACCAGAGGTCAGGGGACGACGGGTCGGTGCTGAGCTGGCCGGGCGCCACGTCCTGGTTGGATCCGTCCACCTCGTTCTCCGCCTGGGCCGTCCAGCTCACCTTCACTTCCGTCCCCCCGTAACTGGCCAGGAGGGGGGTGTCGGTCAGGGGCACGACCAGTTCCCGGATTCGCTCCTCTCCATCGGACCAGCCCTGGAATCCTACCCGGACGCCTTCTTCAAACTCCTCCCCCGGTGGGGCCTCCAGCACGAGGCGTTGAAAGGGAACAGCCTCGATAACCAGGGGATCCCCATCCCGGGCCTCCCCATCCACGATGAAGGAGGAGATACCTCCCGGGTGTTCGTCCCCCTGGCTGGCCAGCGTCACCCGGCTGAACCGGGTCACCAGGTCGAAGCGGATATCGTAGGGCTCCGCCCCCACCAACTCGATCCCGGTGAGGGTGGCACCGAAGGGCTGGCCATCGTGGGTCCGGGCCGCAGGGGCACTCCCGAAGTGGAACTCCGTGTTGGTCCGGACGCAGGGAACGCTGGGCCTGAAGTAGTCCCAGTAGTCGTCCTTGATACATCCGGGATAGGGATCGCCGGGGTCGCCGTGGGTGGCCCCGGCCTCCGCCAGTGCATTGGTTCCGTCAGCCTGCCGCAGCCAGACGCCCAGCCGGTCCGGGTCGTTGTTCACCGTGTTTCCGGCCCAGCGTGCGTTCACCACGGCGTCGTCCACGTGCCAGATGAGGAGACCCGGCTCCCAGAGATTGGACTCGGAGCCCATCCGCTGCCGATTCTCCAGGAGGAGGTACTCGGAAGCGCTGCCTGCCGCCGGCACTCGGAGGACCTGGCCGGAGCTCAGCACCGGAGGAAGGATAGTGGACTCCAGCTCGGCATCGCCCTGCACCTCCACCACGTCGACCCACCCCAACATGGACTTGGTCCATGCGCTCATATGGCAGGGTCGGGCAGGATCCTCACCCTGGCAGCCCCAGGTTCCCGTTCCCATGAGATCCCACCGACCGGCCCCCCGGACGGCGGCCCCCCGGGTCCCGTACAGATCCGGAAGACCAAAGGCGTGACCCAGTTCGTGGGCGAAGACCCCGATCTGGTTGATCTCCTCTCCCCCACAGGCCTTCACGGGCTGGATGATGTAGTCGTTGATGTAGATGTATCCGTCCCCGTCAGAACGAGGCGTGCTGGTCTGGAAGCCGGGATTCAGGCGTCCCTGGGTTGCACTCCGGAGAGACCATCGGTGGGACCAGACCTGGTCACCCCCCCCGGTGCATTCGGCTCCGGCGTTGGGGTGCATGACCGAGAGGACGTCAACGAACCCGTCACCGGTATTGTCGTAGCGGCTCCAGTCCACCCCCTGGGCGTCCAGTTCGGTGAGGATGGATTCGATGAAGGCGCCCACCCCCTCGTCGCGGCTGGAGATCAATCCGCCCGAACCCAGGGTGACCTGACTCCGACTCAACCCTACCTGATGCCAGGGAAAGGTCGAGCCCTCTATCTGCGCCTGTCCCCTGGACATCTCGTCATAGAGTTCGCTCAGCGTCTGGTAATAGGAGTTGGGACCATCGAAGAACTCTTCCTGGACCCGGTCCCGGGTATACGGTGGGGTGGTGGGGGAATCGGAGAAGAGCCCCAGGATCAGGGGAACGCGGAAGGTCCCCACCACAGGTTCGTCCCGGGGCCCCAGACTCCGGGCCGGCTCTCCTTGACGGAGGATCATCTCGTGGAAGGGGATCCCTCGGTCGGACCTGTGCTCCTGGATGTGGAGGAGACGGTCTCGGCCTTCCCGCTCGAACTGGAAGGCGGTGGGGTCTCGATCCCGCTCCTGGAAATAGGCGTCAGGGGGGCGGGTCCCATGGTGTTCTCCCAACATCTCCACATCCTGAGCCACCCCGGGCTGGGGAAGTCCCAGGATTCCCAGGGCACCCCAGGTCAGGATCAGGATGAAAACGGAGCGCATGGCAACCGGGAGGTGGGAACTCGAGAAGTCGAAGGAGACCTGAAGTCGTAACCGGCCTGGACCACCCAGGTTCCCCTGGAGGACGGCAGGCAGCCCCCCCCATGGTGCTCCCCTCGACGTGGCTCTCGCCATGCCTGCGGGCCGCCGACGACGACAGGGCTCCCTGGCACTCCCGACGGTGGCGCCGCGTACTTCTCCAACGGTCTCTCAGTCCAGGGGCTCGAACCGGGCCGTGAAGTGGCGGAGGACCTCCTCCTGGTAGGTGAACCGATCCCCCCCCACCGATTCCTTCCGGTCTGCGAAGTCCAGGATGGCTTCCACCATGAAGTCCACATGGCTCTGGGTATAGACCCGCCGGGGCAGGGCAAGCCGGACCAGCTCCATGGGGGCGGGTCGTTCCTCTCCCGTCTTCGGGTCCCTCCGACCGAACATGACCGTCCCTACCTCCACCCCCCGAATGCCCCCTTCGATGTAGAGCTCGGTGACCACGGTCTGGCCCGGAAGCTCCAACGGCGGGATGTGGGGGAGGAAGGCTGCGGCATCGATGTATACGGCATGGCCTCCTGGAGGTTGGACGATGGGCACGCCTCCGGCGGCAATGCGCTCGCCCAGGTATCGGACCGAGGCCAGCCGGTACTCGAGATAGTCCTCATCCAGGACCTCTCGGAGACCGATGGCAATGGCCTCCAGGTCCCGTCCCGCCAGACCTCCGTAGGTGGGAAATCCCTCGGTGAGGATGAGGATGTTCCGCTGTTTCCGGGCCAGCTCGGCGTCGTTGGTGGCCACGAATCCACCAATGTTGGCCAGGCCGTCCTTCTTGGCCGACATGGTGCACCCGTCGGCATAGGAGAAGATCTCCCTGGCGATCTCGGCCACGGGCCGGTCGCTGTACCCCTCCTCCCGGAGCCGGATGAGATAGCTATTCTCGGCGAACCGGCAGGCATCCATGTAGAGGGGGATCCCATGGCTGCGGCAGAGCTGGGAGACCTCACGGATGTTGGCCATGGAGACGGGCTGTCCGCCACCTGAGTTGTTGGTCAGGGTGAGCATGACCAGGGGAACCCGATCCACCCCTTCCTCCTCCAGGAGCTCCCGGAGCCGATCCACATCCAGGTTTCCCTTGAAGGGATGGGGCTCGGCCGGAAGAAGCCCTTCGGGCACCAGGAGATCCACCGCCTGGGCGCCCACCGCCTCCACATTGGCCCGGGTGGTATCGAAGTGGGTGTTGGAGGGGACCAGGTCTCCAGGCCCGCACAAAGTCTCGAAGAGGATCCGCTCGGCCGCCCGACCCTGATGGGTGGGGATCACCTGCTCGAACCCGAAGACTTCCTTCACCGCCTCTTCGAAGCGGTAGTAGGAGGGGCTCCCGGCGTAGGACTCGTCCCCCCGCATGATGCCGGCCCACTGTTCGGCACTCATGGCCGATGTACCTGAGTCGGTGAGTAGATCCAGGAGCACGTCCTCACTCCGGAGGAGGAAGACGTTGTACCCGGCCTCTGCCAGGAGAGACGCCCTCTCCTCAGGGGTGGTCATTCGGATGGGCTCCACCACCTTGATCCGGAAGGGCTCGATAATGGTCTTCATGGCGCTGTCAGGTTCAGGGGATGGAGGCAGCTCAATGGGCAACCCAATGAGAGCCAGGTGGCAAATGGCGGCCCGGAGGTCCGATCAGGCCAGGGTCGTCACCGGCCAGGGTCTCGAGGGAGCTGGGACGCCGCGCTTCGTCCGGCCGGGGCTATTTCCTCACGTCCTCGCCCCGGATCCCAAGCGCCTCGGCTTCCGCTCGGAGACCGTCGATGACATTCTGGATATGCTCGTTGCGGTCGAGCCCGATGAGCTCGATGCCCCGGGCAACCTCCTCCCGGCTCACCCCGGCGGCGAAGGACTTGTCCTTGATCTTCTTGCGCACCGACCTGGGCTTCAGGTCGTCTACCCCGTTGGGCCGAACCAGGCAACACGCCACCACCAGACCCGACAACTCGTCGCAGGCGATGAGCACCTTGTCCAGCTCCGCCTCGGGCTCGACGCCGGTGAAGTCGGAGCGGGGGGCGAGGATGGCCTGGATCCCCTCCTCCGGATAGCCCTCCTCCTCGAGGCGCTCCACGGCCTTCAACGGATGTTCGTCGGGATTCCGTTCCCAATCCAGGTCGTGGAGGAGACCGGCCAGGCCCCAGAGTTCCTCATCGGCGCCCTTCATCCGGGCGTAGTGACGGACGGCAGCCTCTACCGCCAGCATGTGGTTCTTGAGCCCCGGGGTCTCTACCCATTCATCTAGGAGGGCCAGGGCATGATTGCGATCAGGCATGGTCAGCGTTGCTCCAGGTTCAAGACTACCGGAGAGGGCCCCAGGTCCAGGGCGAAAGCTTTCACCCCCGGTCGATCCAGGGGAAAAGCCCCGATCCCCGGTCCAGGGAAGGGCCCCTCAGGCTCGGCTCGAGGGGACACGATGCAGGGACAGGCTGCCCTTCGTCGGGGCTGAGCGCAAGACCACCCCTCCCCAGGCTTCTACCTTCCTCCCTTCCCCTCGCAACTCCAGGGGAAGCCGCGTACCTTGGCGGCGACCCAGGCTCACATGCCACGACCTGTGGCCACTTCCTCAGACCGTGGCCGCACCTTGAGAGCGGAGGCCGCAACGACCCGTGACAAGACCAGAAATGCGAGAGGATCTCCGGAGAGAGCTGGGCTTCTGGGATGCGCTGGCCATCGGAACGGGCACCATGATCGGCGCCGGCATCTTCCTTCTGGCCGGTGTGGCGCTGGAGCTGACAGGACCCGCCGCCATCTTCTCCTATCTGGGCGCCGGGATCGTCTGCATGATCACCGCCGCAAGCGCAGCGGAGATGGCCACGGGGATGCCCACCTCCGGGGGTGACTACTACTTCGTCTCCCGGTCCCTGGGCCCCGCCCTGGGCGCCATCTCGGGGATCGGGATCTGGCTGAGCCTGACCTTCGCCATCGCCTTCTACCTCTTCGGTATGGGCGAGTACATGTCTCGCTTCCTCCCCCTGACCCCCTTCTGGGGTGCCTTCATCGGAGGAGTGCTCCTCACGGCGCTGAACATCGTAGGCGCCAGGGAATCTGGACGGACCCAGATGGTGGTGGTCTTCATCCTCCTGGCGATCCTGGGCATCTTCGCCGTGTACGGGTCCATCCGCCTGGAGCCCGGTAACCTGACTCCCTTCTTCCCCCTGGGAGCCGGGCCCATTCTCCCCACCACCGCCCTGGTCTTCGTCTCCTTCCTGGGCTTCGTGAAAATCGCTGCCGTCGCCGAAGAGATCAGGGAACCGGAGAAGAACCTTCCCCGGGCCCTCATCGGCTCGGTAGCTCTCGTCACACTCCTCTATGTCCTGATTCTCGTGGTCATCGGCGGCCTCTTTCCCCAGGACACCATCGTCCAGGTCGCCGACCCTCTGGTGGAAGCGGCCCGGATCCTTTTCGGGTCCCCCGGCGCCGTCATGGTGGTCTTCGCCGGGCTCCTGGCCACCTTGTCCTCGGCAAATGCAAGTATCCTGGCTTCATCCCGAATCAACCTGGCCATGGCCCGGGATCGCATGGTGCCCAACTGGCTTGCCGCTGTGCATCGGAAGCTCATGACACCACACCGGGCCATCCTCCTCACAGGGGGGCTGGCCCTGGCATTCCTGTTCATCGACAGCCTGGAAGAGCTGGCCAAGATCGCCAGCTCCCTCCAGCTCTACAGCTATGCGGCCCTGAACGTGGGCTGTCTCATGCTCCGAGCCTCTTCGCCGGAGTGGTACAAGCCGACGTTCCGAACACCGGGGAGTCCCTTCCTCCAGATTCTGGCCGCCGGCGCCTGCCTGGTCATCATCGGTGTGTCGGGGCTCTTCGCCCAGGTGGCCGTCATCACCCTCATCGTGGTGAGCCTGGCCTGGTATCTGGGCTGGGCCCGGGGACGGGTCGACCTTGAGCATGGCCTGGGCCAGCTTCGGGTGCGCATGGCCGAAGTGGGGCTGCTGGCCTTCTTCCAGGCCCCGACACAGTACGGAATTCCAGGCGCCAAGGCTGTGAGGAAGGCGGCACCAGCTCGGCCCGTGGGGACCGCCACTCCTCGACGTGTGACGGTGGCGCTGGCAAACCCGGCGCACAGTGCCCACCTCATGCACCTGGGGCGCCTCCTGGCCTCCGGATCCCAGGAGGGAGGCAAGGTCCACGGAATCCACTTCGTACGGGTTCCCCTTCAGACCCCCATCCAGGACGCCCGACGTCGGATCCGCCAGGACGACGACAGCGAATCCGAGATCCTCATGGGTCTCACTGAACACCAGGCCCTGGTCCGCCGGGAAGCTCCATCCGAGGCCGACGCCTTCCGCCTCCCTCTGGAGGCCACGAAGGTGGACGCCTCCATCGACGCCGCCCACGACATCGCCGGCTCACTCATGACCGAGGTGGCCGAGGAAGAGTCGGACCTCCTCCTCATGGGGTGGGAGCGCGGGTTCTCCATCGGTCGCGTCTACCGGAGTCCGGTGCAGAAGATCATGGGCCAACTGCCGGCGGATCTGGCCGTCCTCAAGGACCGGGGACTGGGAGCCATCCATTCCATCCTCATCCCATGGGGGGGTGGAATCCATGCCCGCCTGGGGATGGAACTGGCCGTCCGAGTGGGCCGGGCCTCCGGCGCCCGACTCACCATCCTGCGGCTGGTCCGAGAGGGGGTGGATCCGGAACGGGAAGAAAGCTCGCTGACCCGGTCCGTCGAGCCACTCCTGGGTGACTACGACGGTCTGGAGATCGTCGTCCGCTCATCCCAGGACATCAGTTCGGGGATGATGGACTACATCGAAGAACGGAAGGATGACCTGGACCTGGTGATCATCGGAGCATCCAGGGAATCCCGGATCCGCCAGGTCCTCTTCGGCTCAATCCCCGACCTGGTGGCGGACCGAGCCCCCTGCTCGGTCCTCATGGTCCACCGATACCTCCCGCCACACTGGTCCCTGGGGGTGGCCGACCGGCTGAAGCGATTCCGAGAAGGCTTGGGAGCGACCACATCCCCCGAAGAGGAAGACG
>PWWP01000081.1 GCA_003562075.1 Gemmatimonadota bacterium | reverse complement strand
CCCTGACCCGGCTCAATGCCATGCTGCAGAAACGTGAACTGCAGAAAAAATACTGGGCAGTAGTCAAGAATCCTCCGCCGGAAGCATCGGGCACACTGGTTCACCACCTGCAAAAAAACGAGAAGCAGAACAAATCATACGCCAGCAGATATCCCACATCAAACAGCAAAAAAGCTGAACTGAATTATGCTCTTATCGCCAAAAGCAAGGATTATTACCTGCTGGAGGTTGAGCTCATTACCGGCCGCCATCACCAGGTGCGGGCGCAACTGGCAGAAATGGACTGCCCCATCAAAGGCGACCTGAAATATGGCTTCGACCGCTCCAATGCCGATGCCAGCATCCACCTGCATGCGCGCAAATTATCATTCAAACATCCCGTTAAGGATGAAATCATTGAAATCATCGCCCCCGTGCCTGAGGATAAGCTGTGGAGGTTTTTTGAGGAAGAAGCTGGTTGAGTTTTTTACCGCGGAGACGCTAAGATCGCGAAGAAAATGCCTCTGCGCAACTCCGCGCTCTCCGCGTCTCCCCGGTTTCCCGGTTACCTACCCAAACATAAGCCCATATAACCGCCCAATCTTCCCCTCCAACTCCTCCATACCAATCATGCCATTGGCCCTGAAGTACTCGCGGCCATCCAGGAAAAGCAGCATCCCCGGCACGCTGAGCATACGCAACTGACCGGCCAGCTCACGGCTCTCCTCAGCCTGCACCCGTATCAGCTCAATGTTCGGAAATTTCTCCTTCATCAGTGCCTCCACCCGCGGCCACAACACCGTACACACTCCACAGGTGTCGTTGTAAAAATACAGCATAAAGGCGGGGTGGGTGGTGAGGAGGGAGTCGAAGGTTTGGAGTTGCATAGGTGGTTGGTTTTGGATTTCAGATTTTTGATTTCAGATTTTTGATTTCAGATTTTTGATTTCAGATTTTTGATTTCAGATTTAGCTTCGGTGAACTTGCCTTTGGCTCGGTTTAGATTTTTGATTTCAGATTGATACGAATCAGGACGATAAAGTTAAAATAATAGAGGAGATAATTGTATTATTGCAGTTCAATAAATTAGAAACCTGTCACCTTGCTGCTGGAAAAATGAAAAAGGGTCAAAAACTTTGGACGGAAGAAGAATTAATACTGGCGATGAATTTATATTGCAAGTTGCCATTTGGTAAATTACACCAAAGTAGACCCGAGGTCATAGAATTGGCAGAACTTATAGGCCGCACACCCGGATCTGTTGCATATAAGTTGGTTAACCTTGCCAGTCTTGATCCTAGTTTGCAGGCAAGAGGAATTAAAGGTGCCTCCAATGCCAGCAAATTGGATAAAAAAATATGGGATGATTTTTACAACAATTGGGACATCCTCCCTTATGAGAGTGAAAAACTTTTGGCAAAATTCAAAAACAAAGAGCTGGACAAAGAAATTATTTCCGAGCAAGAACCGATAGCTGTAGGTTTAACCCGCGAAGCCCAGATTCAGGTGCGTGTTAACCAATCCTTTTTCAGGACCATGATCATGGCATCGTACAATTATACTTGTTGTATTACAGGTATTAACCAGCCTTCGCTGCTTATAGCCGGCCATATCAAACCTTGGGGCATTGATCCCAAAAACCGGTTAAACCCACAAAATGGAATTGCCATTAATGCTTTGCATGATAAAGCATTTGAAAATGGGTTAATAACCATTACACCAGATTATATTATCAAGATTTCACCAGAATTAAAAAAACAAGATAAAGACAAAACCATTCAAAAATATTTCATCTGTTATGATGGGCAAAAGATTATCGAACCTACAAGGTTTTTACCGGGGAGGGAGTTTCTGGAGTGGCATGAGATGAAAAAATTTCGGGGATAAGTTCAAAGCGAGATTTTTAAAATTAAAAACTATAATTAACTAAAGGTGAAGGCTTTCCTTTTTTATTACACCTTAAAATATACGATTTTCATGTTAGGTTAGTGCTGTTTACGTTAAACATCAATTACAGATGATGTAAAAATGTAATTAAAAATTTAAATTTGCAAATAAATTGATTTTATTTGTAATTTTATTGATTAAATTAATCATTTTCGTGATACATTTTAAAGTCCTATTTTTTACCAAAAAAAGCAATTTGTTTATTTTATTCGCAATTGAAAATGGCTAAAAAGGCAATTAATAGACTTAAAGTTATTCTCGCAGAGGAAGGAAGAACAAATAAGTGGTTAGCGGAAAAAATTAATAAGAATACAGCTACCGTCTCCAGGTGGTGTACAAATGAAATGCAACCATCTCTGGAAACATTGGTAAGAATAGCGGAAATATTGAATGTAGATGTCCGGGAATTAATTGTACCAACAAAGAAATAAGGATGATTATTAAAACATCTGATATTAATACTTTTCTCGAAGCCGTGAATGACAGAAGTCATGTATCAGGCTACACACATGATTTTTATAATTATCCTGCACGCTTTTCACCACTTTTTGCACGAGAAGCAATCAAAACATTTACAAAACCAGAAGACTTGGTAATTGATCCTTTTATGGGGGGAGGGACAACCTTGGTAGAAGCGAATTTAGCAAAACGAAATGCAATAGGTTTTGACATTAGCAGTCTTGCCTATTTCATTTCAAAAGTCAAAACTACACCCCTTAGTAGTGGCGAAATATCTTTTATTGAGAAATGGACAGATAAATCCATAAAAAAACTAAACTGCCAATTTAATAGTTACCGGCCAGAGATATGGATTGATAAAGGATATCAACGAAATTTATCCAATAAATCAACTTGGCCTATCCGTAAGTTGATGGAACAGTTCATTAATGAAATAGAAAGTTCCGGAGCAACTATAAAAATTAGACACTTTTTACGTTGTGCCCTCTTAAAAACCGGACAGTGGGCACTGGATTCAACCAAAGAAATTCCTTCCGCACAGCTGTTTCGCTATAAACTTTTGGAAATCATTAATCAAATGTGTGCCGGTGCTGAAGATTATTCTTCTATGGTAAAAAAACATGAGAACGAAATTAATATTATCCCCATCAATAAGCCATCTGTTGAAATTAGCCGGTTCAAGAAATTAAAACATTTTGACGCACCAAAGCTTGTATTAACTTCTCCGCCTTATCCAGGGGTTCATGTCCTTTACCATAGATGGCAAATTCACGGAAGGAGGGAGACCCCAGCACCATTTTGGATAGCTGATAATTTGGACGGACATGGATTGACACATTATGCTATGGGAGGGCGGAATCAAAAAGGATTGACCAATTACTTCCAAAATATTGAGGACACATTCAATGCTATAGCCAAAGTCTGCAATTCGGAAACACTAATTGTACAAATGCTTGCGTTTTCAGAACCGGAATGGCAATTACCGCGATACTTGGAAGCAATGGAGGTTGCCGGGTTTCAAGAAAAATTAATTAATGAATCCAGAATTTGGAGAGAAGTGCCCAATCGAAAATGGTATACGCAAAAGAAAGGGAACACACCAAGTTCTAAAGAAGTTGTCCTTTTTCATAAGCTTACTTCCTGAGGATCCTTTATCTTACTAAGCTCATTTATCATGGGTAACATAACTGGAGCGATTGATTTGCCATACTCCGATAGCTTTTCTTCAAATGTTACTCCTTCAATATCTGGAACGTCCTTAGAATTATTCCTCCTGTTGGATTCAGTAAATAACATTGAAATCCCACTGAGTACCATGCTATATATAAATTGTGCCTTTAAAATGTCTGCTTCTTCAGGATTATTCTTTATTTCATGAATGAGATATTTATTGTCAACATTAATGTACCAATCATATCCATTAGCGTTGTAATCGTTTTCTGAATGACCTTTATCTTTAATTGCTATGGCAGTATTCTCATCAAAATCTACCGGAGCACCTTCCCAAGATATTTGATTATCTTCAGGCTCTTTGGCTACCTCAATAATACTGTCTGGTAAGCTAATTCCCGAATTCGCACTACTATCCTTACCATCATTATTTTTCGGAAATTTGTTTCTCGGTTTTGAAGGCTTTGGGCCTTCATCTTTTAGTTCGTCTAAAATAAAAATTGAAAATTTATTTTCAAATGGTTCATAAACATGATTAGCATCATACAATTCGGATACGAATTCGATCTTCTGACCTACTTCAGCTTGTGATGGTAATTGCAGATTAAGTGTTGCTATTCCATTGCTGAGATTGATTTTGTAATTCTGGCATATTTGCTTTTGACTATTTAATACTTGGTAAAGCCTAAAATCACCTGGCGAGTTTTCTCTTTTGAAATAGTCATTTATCACATCTGTTTCAAATGATATTCTGCTCCTTTGATTAATGTGGCAAGGCTTTTTAATTGAATTTCCATATTTAACATTTTTGAATTTGAAAAAAGTCGGAAATCGTTTCCCTTCGAATTTTGTTTCCGTTGCTGCAACACTCTTAGGCTTAAAAGAAGATATTGCCCTATCCCCTAATGAGAACAGGTTTGACAGTGTCTTGTTATGTTTAATTACAGACTTTAATACGTCTTCAAGAGGTTTCGAATTACTTAACT
>PWWP01000173.1 GCA_003562075.1 Gemmatimonadota bacterium | reverse complement strand
TGGTGGCCCGGGACTGGCCCGGAAACGTCAGGGAGCTGGAGAACGCCCTCACCCGGGCCCTGGTCATGGTCCGGGGCAACACCCTCTCCCTGCAGGACCTGGAGGGGGACCGGTGGGGACCGGATGCGGACCGGGGTTCGGGGAGGGCTGGCCGGGTCTCGGGGGGAGGAGACGGCACGGGCGACGAAGACAGCCTGTCGGCGGTGGAGCGGCGCCACGTCCAGAGGGTTATCCTCATGACCAAGGGGAACAAGAGCGCCGCTGCCCGGATCTTGGAGGTGTCCAGGCCCACCCTGAACCGCATGATCAAGGACTATGAGATCTATCTGCCCTGATGGAAGGGTGTACCGTTGGATGTGTTCCCCCCAACTGAGGAGGTGACCGATGGAGACGCAGGAGAAGAGATCGACCTGGCTGGTGGCCGTGGCGGTGGTGGGTACGGTGTTCACGGGCATCCTGGGGCTGGTGGCGGCGTTTGTGGCGTTCTTCGGGCAGGAATTTGCGGGAGTCGGGATTTCTCTCGTGGCGTGTGCCCTGGCGTTCGGTCTCCTGGCCAAGGCGTTGCTCCGGGGCTAGGGGGCGCGCACGGATCCGGATGAAAACGCTCGGGTCCCAAGAACGTTACTTTACGGGGTGACCGGAAAGAGGGTTTACATCCGTCGAAGCGAGGTGGGGTAGTGGTTTTGCCTAAGTGAAAGACTGGCAATGTCTTGAGGGATGTGAGGTCGTCCTGGCACGAGACTTGTTCCGAAGGAGGTCGATCCCGGGAGATCCGACCCGCTCGGGTCTTCCAGCCGGTCTCCGACGGACCGGAACTCGGAGGCGTCGCCGCGAGGCCGGCCTCCACCACTCAATCGGCCGGATGGCCGAAAGGAGATTCATCATGAAGGAGCTGTTGAAGTCGTTCTGGACCGACGAGTCCGGACAGGGGCTCACGGAGTACGCCCTCATCATCGCGTTGGTGTCCATCGGGCTGATTGTCTTGCTGACCATATTCCGGAATGCGATCAGGGCGGTATTCGAAAGAATCTCCGGCGAGCTTAACAATCTGCCAGATTAATGGTGGATAATCGGACTGATCCGGCCGGGAGCGGGGGATCGCTCCCGGCCGACTCCCGGTGTGCTGCCGCTTCCCCCAATCAGGGCCGGAATGCATGAGCCTTCTTCCACTCCTCCATCTCACGGCATTGGGACTCCTTTTGGGAGTGGCCGTGTACACGGACCTCCGGGAGCGTCGGATTCCGAACAGAGTAACCGTGTCCGGGCTCATCGTGGCACTGCTCCTGGCGTCAATTCTTGAAGGTGGTCTTCCCCTGGGGGCCTTGGCTGGCGCCGGCGTGGCTCTGCTGGTTACCTTTCCTTTGGTGGCTCTAGGAGGCATCGGAGCGGGTGACGCCAAGCTCCTGACCGCCGTGGGGGCTTTCGTCGGGCCCGGGGGGCTCCTCTCCGTCTTCATCTATGGTGGACTGGCCGGGGGTGCCCTAGCCGTCGCCAACACGGTGCGGCGGGGCGCCTTCCTGGGCGTTCTGGTGAACATGAAGAACCTTCTACTCCACTGGGTCACGCTGGGGCGCGGGGGCCAGAGGATCAGCCTCAACAGCCCGGGAGCCCAGTCGATTCCTTACGGACTGGCCATAGCCGCCGGTGCCCTGTTGACATGGTTCTTCCCCTTTTCGCTGGGAGGTTTGCTGTGATTGCCCATCGAGGTTGGAGATCCGCCCTGGCCAGAGAGGATTCGGGGCAGGCCCTGGTGGAGTTCGCCCTGGTGGTTCCCATCTTCCTCCTCCTTCTCTTCGGCATCGTGGAGTTCGCCCGGGCCTGGAACATCTACGAGGTCCTGACGGATGCAGCCAGGGAGGGCGCAAGGAACGCCGTGGTGGACAACCCCACGGTCTCGGAAGAGGACGTGAAGAGCATCATCGTGGAGGCGGGCCAGAGAGCGGGCATCGCCATCGAGCCTGGCGACATCGAGGTCACCGGATTTCGAGCGGGACGGGGGGAGGTGGCCACCGTGCGGGTGGAGTACCAGCACGAGCTCAGGTGGGTCACCCTTCTCTGGCGACTGGCCACGGGCGACAGGACCGTCACCATGGTGAGCGAATTCTCCATGCGCAACGAATGAAGCGGGGTTTTCCGAATGAAAAGCACACGATTGCTCCTCATACTCGCATTGGCGGTTCTTCTCGGGCTGGCGGCGGGTTACTCGGCGTTGCGGTATCTGAGCGACAGGCCGACGCCCGTCGTGCCGACCGCCAGGAGGGAGGTGGTGCCCGTGGTCCTGGCGGCCCAGGATCTCCCCCTGGGCACCATCCTGGAGGACGCCCACCTGAAGACGGTGGACTGGCCTGCCGGCAGTGTGCCCCCAGGGTTCGCAGGGACCAGGGAGGAGTTGGTGGGGCGGAGTCTCATCACCGATGTGCGAACGAATGAGGCCATCCTGGCCAGCAAGCTGGCGGATTCCGGGCTCCGGGGCCTCATTCCCCTGATCCCTCCGGGCAAGAGGGCCGTGAGCGTGAGGGTGGATGACGTGGTGAGCGTGGCGGGGTTCGTCACGCCTCAGACCAAGGTGGATATCATCCTGGTAATGAAGCCTGAGGGAAGCAATGACACCATGAGCAAGGTCATTCTCCAGAACGTCCAGGCCCTGGCTTCAGGCCAGCAGATCCAGGAGACGGAGGACGGACGGGCCATCACCGTCAATGTGCTGACGGTCCTGGTGACCCCGGAAGAGGCCGAGAAGCTGGCCCTGGCGGCCCAGGAGGGGCACCTGCGAATGGCGCTACGGAACACTCTGGACCTGGAATCGGTAGAGACGGCCGGCGAGCGAGCTTCCAGGCTCTTCGCGGGCGCCGGGCCGGCCCAGCCACGCCCCACGGTACGGATCGGCACCGCCGCTCCCACCACCCAGGAGAGCATCATCGAGATCTACCGGGGAGGCGTCCGGACCCTCATCGCTTACTAGCCTACTGCTCGAACCCTCTGGAAGGAGTAAGACCCGTCCCATGACGAACAGACACCGGCAGGTCCGAGGTAGCCCCGGAGCCCACGGCCTTGGTCCCTGTGTCGGAGCTCTCCTGGCCGCATTTCTCTTGCTGGGAACCCCCGGCCCCGGACTGGGCCAGGACATCGTTCAGACCGCTGCGGAGAGGGTAATCACCATCTCCCGGGGCTCCACGGCCATCCTGACCCGTCCTGACAGCATCACCCGGGTCTCCATCGCCGACGAGGCCATCGCCTACCCGGTGGTGATCCCCCCCAATCAGATCCTCATCAATGCCAACGGGATAGGATCCACCAGCCTCATCGTCTGGGGAAGGGTGGGGCCGGCCCGTCTCTATACCATCGAGGTGACGGCGGACGTGGCCTCCCTCCAGCGGCAGATCGACGATCTCTTTCCGGGGGCGGGGATGATCGTTACCAGCACCGGCACCTCCGTGGTCCTGTCGGGGCAGGTGAGGGATCCCGCCGTTGTCCGGAAGGCCCTGGAGTTGGCAGCCACCCAGGGGATTCCCGTGGTGAACCATGTGGACGCTCCCACACCGGAGCAGATCCTCCTCCACGTGGAATTCGCCGAGGTGAGCCGGACCGCCGTAAAGGAACTGGGGGCTGATCTCGTTCGGATCCTCAACCCCCAGAACCTGGACCAGGTCTTCGATAGGGATGGAACCCACGAGATCGAGACCCTTTCCGAGGGCTTCATCACCCTCTTCATGGAGGGGGACGATGCCCGGCTGGATGCCATCATCCGGGCCCTGAAGGGCACCGGGGAGTTCCGGAGCCTGGCCAAGCCGAACCTGGTGACCCGGGAAGGGCAGGAGGCCTCCTTCCTGGCGGGGGGTGAGTTCCCCTTCCCTTCCGTCCAGGCGGGGGCCATGGGCGCCGTCAGCATCCAGTGGAGGGAGTTCGGCGTCCGCCTGAACTTCACCCCCACCGTCACCGTGGCCGGCAACATCCGCCTCCGGGTGGCCCCGGAGGTGTCCAATCTGGACTTCGCAGGCGGCCTCATATTCCAGGGGTACCAGATTCCTGCCATTCTCTCCCGGAAGGTGGACACGGACGTGGAGCTCCGGCCGGGCCAGACCCTGGCCATCGGGGGGCTCCTGGATAACAGGATCCTCACCGCAATGGACAAGATCCCCGTCCTGGGAGACATCCCCATCCTGGGGTTCTTTTTCCGGTCTCAGAGGGCCCGAGAGGAGCGGACCGAGCTCCTGGTCCTGGTGACCCCCCACATCCTGGACATGGACAACCTGCCCCGGCAGGTGCTCCCCACGGGAGACCCGGACGACTGGGATTGGGACCGGCACATCCGGAACTGGATCCGGGATCCGGCCGGGGGCGCACCCGTGCGGTATCAGCCTTAGGGAGGTCCTGCACTTGCTTGACTGTGTCCTGATTTCATCCGACGAGAGTTTTCGGCACGTCATTCTCGGTATGCTCCGGCAACCGGCGAGCCAGGCCCGCCTGGCCCTGGATCTCCAGGTCCTGGCCGACGGACTGAACCGGGAATCGGTGGCCAGGGTTCTGGAGGCGCGGCCCAGGGTGGTTTT
>PWWP01000140.1 GCA_003562075.1 Gemmatimonadota bacterium | reverse complement strand
GGTCCCAGAACCGCCACGAGTGAAGGGAGACGCCTGGACTCTCCAGTGTCGAAGTGGGTCAGGGGTCCAAAGTGTTGGATCTGCAGTCTGAGGAGCCTCACGACGTTTCTCCTTCGACCAGGAGCGCCTGAAGAAGCTCCGGCTCCTCACTTTGAAGGAGCTCCCGGAGGTAGGGATCCAGTTTGGCACGCCCCAAGGCCGCCATCTCTCCCTCCGACAGTCCAAGCGTCCGGGATGGGGAAGGACCGTCTTCGGTGGTGAGTTCTTCAAGGATCCGCAGGGCTTCGCCCAGCACGTCCATCCGGTCCCGATGGTCTGCCGGCGCGAGAGGGGGGCGGGTGGCCTCAGCTCGGATCTCCACGTCCAGAAGGTCAAGTCGGATGGCCAGCTCCTGGCTCAATTGCAGCTGTTCTTCCGGATCAGACAGCTCCCGGTGGAGGGGGGAGCGACCTGCGAGGTTGAGGCGTAGAATCCATTTGGCCTCAGGCGTTCCAGGATCCGACTCCCGGGCCTGTGTCCATCGGTTCTCCACCAGTCTGGCCAAGTCAGCCAGAGAGTGGGCATGGTCCAGCTCGTCCATCACCAGGACCTCCCACCGAATGGGAGCCAGCTCCACGAAGTCCACTTGAGTCCGGTTCTGGGCCACCTGGACCAGGAGTCCGCCCTTGGGACCTGATTCGCCAGGGTGTCGGCCCTGGAGGTTGCCGGGATAGTGGATGGGGGGCGTCTCTGCCAGCTCCTGGCGAAGGGGGATATGACCAAGGGCCCAGTAGTCGTAGCCGGAAGCCTTCAGTTGGGCCAGGTGGGATGGGGCATAGCGGTCGTGATGGGCCTCACCCGGGGTTCCGAGGACCTGAGTGTGAAGGAGGGCGATCTCCGGCACTTCCCCCTGGGGTCGGGGGAAGGTGGATGCCAGGTCCCGTTCCTCCCGAGCTGAGCCGTGGCCTGCTCCCGTGACCCGACCTACCAGCTCTCCTTCCCTGTGGATGGGAACCACGCGCGGTTTCGGATCCAGGAGGAGGGTGACGCCTTCCGGCCATTCCATTCGCCGGGCGTGGCCTCCCGCTCCTCCCGGATCATGATTGCCCGTGGCGTAGACGACCTGGACCCCTGCGCTGCTGAGCCGAGCCATGGACTGATGCAGAAACCGTTCCGTATGGAAAGAGAGCTGCTCGCCATCGAAGAGGTCCCCGGCGATGAGGAGGACATCGACCCTCTCGGACAGTGCCAGCTCCACTGCCCGTTCCAATGCGATGCGCCCAGCCTCTTTCAACTCCCGCCGTACTGCATCGCTCCGAGTGGTGAATGGAGTGTCCAGGTGGAGGTCAGCCAGGTGCAGGAATCGCATGGATTGTGCGGCTCGAGGAGAGGGGTGCTGGAGGGCGCGGGCTTCCGGGAGAGACCGGGTTGCCAACCTACGGATCTGAAGGTAGGAGGCGGTCCGGCGGGAGGCCAAGGCCTCGGCTCTTTACGAAGGGATGGGACGGGTGTACGATACCTTCCCATGAGCACTTGCTCTCCCCTTCCACCGCGAGGCCGTTGGCTCCAGGCCGACAGGATCCGCTCGGTGGCGAACCGCGTCCCTTCTCCGACGTGGACGGCGCTCCGGAGCGCCCCTTCTCCTTCTCTCCGTATGGCATGAGTGACTCCCATCCGTTGGCGGCAAAACGTCTTGAGTCTGATCACCCAACCTTCCGGGACTTGAGCCGCGAGCTCAAGCGGATGGCTGAGCCGGAGGAGACCGACCTCGTCCTCCGCTTCGGCGAGCTCTTCTTCGCGAAGGCGCCCCCCGGGTTCTTGGAGGAGAGGAGCACCCAGGCGTTGGCCCGGATGACCCTGTCCGCCTTCCGGTTCCTCCAGCGCAGCTACCCGGATCGGGTGGATGTGGAGGTCGTGAACCCGGACGTGGACACGGAGGGGTGGTTCGCCCCGGTGACGGTCATTCGGACCAATGTTTCCGAGCGACCGTTCATCGTCGATACGATCCGGGAATACCTGCACTCCCAGGATCTGGCCATCGAGGTCTACATCTATCCGGTCCTGCAGGTCACCCGGTCTCAGGATGGAAGGATCACGGAGCTGGGGCCTTCAGGGGACGATGGAAGCCGGGAGTCCCTGGTTCACTGTGAGATCACCCGGGTGAACGATCCCTCCCGGATGGAGCGCCTGCAGCGGGACATCACCGATCGGCTCCAGGACGTTGTCAACGCCACCCAGGACTTCGAGCGCATGCTGGGAGAGGTGGATCGCACCATTCAGGGGCTGGAGGAGGCGGCTCAGCTTCATCCGGACCTCACCGATGAGGTTGAGGAGATCCAGGCCTTCCTGGAGTGGTTGAAGGAGGGTGGATTCGTCTTTCTCGGCTACCGCGGATATGACCTGGTGGAGCATGAGGGGGAGCAGTGTGTCCTGGTGGAGCGGGGCTCGGGGCTCGGTGTGCTCCGGAGTGAGGAGGAATCATCCTTCTCCACCCCGGTCCCGGTCTCAGCCCTGTCTCCGAACATGCGGGAGATGGCCGAGAGCGGTCCACTCCTGATCATCTCCAAGACGAACGCTACCGCGACGGTCCACCGTCGGGCCCGGATGGACTACATCGGGGTGAAGAAGGTGGATGAGTCGGGAGAGGTGGTGGGCGAACGTCGCTTCATCGGCCTCTTCACTTCGGAGGCCTTCTCGGAGAAGGCTGAGCGAATCCCGATTCTCCGGCAGAAGCTGGAACGGATTCTGGAGGAGTCGGGAGTCCAGGCCGGGTCCCACGACTACAAGGAGATCCACACGATCTTCAACAGCCTCCCGAAGGAGGAGCTCTTCCTGACCTCCTCCGAGGAGATTGGCTCCGACGTTCGCACGGTGCTCACAACCTTCGACTCGGATGATGTCCGTGTCACACTCCGGCGGGACCCGCTTCTCCGGGGCGTGTCGGTCATGGTGATCCTGGCCAAGGAGAAGTTCTCGGGTGAGGTCCGAAAGCGCATCGAGCAGGCGTTTGTGGAGACTCTGGATGCCGAGGTGCTGAACTACCACCTGGCTCTCGGGGAGGGTGACCAGGCCCGGCTCCACTTCTTCCTTGCAGCCCAGTCAGATCGTCTGGACGAGGTGACCACGCATGAACTGGAAACCGTGGTTCGGGAACTCATCCGCAGCTGGCAGGATCGGCTGAAGGAGGGGCTCGAGCGGGTCCGTCCAGCTGAAGAGGCTCGCAGGTTGGCCCGGGTGTACGGGGAAGCGCTGAGCCCGGAGTACCAGGCGGCTACCGAGCCCGACACGGCGGTGTGGGACATCCTGGAGCTGGAGGCCATGGAGGCTGATGGTCGCTCCGCCTCGACCCGTCTGAGCAATGCGGGCGACACGAGAGTGGTGGGGGGCGATGAAGCGGTCACCGAACTCAAGTTGTACTTGAGAGGCACGCGTCTGATTCTTTCGGATTTCATGCCGATCCTGGAGAACTGTGGCCTGCGGGTCGTGGCGGTGACGCCCTTCGAGATTCGGGGTCGGCAGGCTACCGAGGCCATCATCTATTCCTTCGTGGTCCAGGGGCCGGACCATCGCCCGCTGGAAGTGGACGAGGTGGGTACCCGGCTGTCGGAGATGATTCTGGCCGTCCGCAGTGGAGACGCGACCAATGATCAGCTCAACGCCCTGGTGGTCACGTCGGGACTGTCCTGGAGGGAGGTTGAGGTCCTCCGAGCCTATGCCTCCTTCGGCTTCCAGGTTGGCGCCGTTCCCAGCCGCCTCTCCCTACCTGTGGCTCTGGCCAAGCACCCGGAGTTGGGTCGGCTTCTCTTCCAGTTCTTCGAAGCCCGGTTCGATCCGGAAGGGCCAGCCTCCCGGACGGAGCGGGAGGCGTTGGCGGGAGAGGTGCAGGAGGCCATCCACGACCAGCTGTCCCAGGTCTCCAGCCTGAGTGATGACAGGGCGCTCCGGCGCCTGGTGAACCTGATCGAGGGTACGCTCCGGACCAACTTCTATCGGCATGGGGGACGGGCTCCCACCAAGCGTTCAGGGGGCGTGCCCTACATCTCCTTCAAGTTCGACTGTCAGGCCCTGGAGGGGCCGGCCCGAACCCGACTCCGATACGAGGTCTGGGTTCGATCCTCCCGGATGGAGGGTGTTCATCACCGAGGAGCCCAGGTGGCTCGCGGAGGAATTCGCCACTCAGACCGGCACGACGATTTCAGGACCGAGGTCCTGGGGCTGGTGCGGACGCAGGTGGTGAAGAATGCGGTCATCGTTCCCGGTGGATCGAAGGGGGGCTTCGTGACCCTCCGACAGCTTCCTCAGGCTGAGATGGGGGAGGAGGTCCAGGAACAGTACAAGACCCTGATCCGGGGCCTGCTGGATATCACCGACAATTTGAAGGGTGGAAAGTTCGTTCCTCCGGAGAGCGTCATCTGTTACGACGAACCGGACGCGTACCTGGTGGTGGCTGCGGATAAGGGAACGGCCACCTTCTCGGACATGGCCAACGAGGTGGCGGCCGAGTATGACTTCTGGCTCGGCGACGCCTTCGCCTCCGGAGGGTCCATCGGCTATGACCACAAGGAGGTGGGAATCACGGCCCGGGGCGCCTGGGAGTGCGTGAAGCGCCACTTCCTGGAGATGGGCAAGGATATTCAGAAGGAGCCCTTCACCGTTGTGGGAATCGGGGACATGTCCGGAGATGTTTTCGGAAATGGGATGCTGCTTTCCCGGAAGATCCGCCTTGTGGCCGCCTTCGATCACCGGGACATCTTCATCGACCCCGATCCCGATCCGGAGACCTCCTTCCAGGAGCGGAAACGGCTCTTCGAGATGGGGCGTTCCACGTGGCAGGACTACAACAGGGAGGTGCTTTCGGAGGGGGGGATGATCATCCCCAGGGGCTCCAAGTCGGTGGAACTCACACCGGAGGCCCGGGAGGCCCTGGGCATATCCGATGATCAAGGTCCCATGGATGGGGAGACGTTGATCCGGAATGTTCTGAGTGCGCCGGTGGAGCTGCTATGGAACGGGGGGATCGGGACCTATGTGAAAGCCACTGGCGAGAGCCATCTGGACGCAGGGGACGCCTCCAACGACTCCGTTCGAGTGAATGCTTCAGATCTCCGGTGCACCGTGGTCGGGGAAGGGGGCAACCTGGGCTTCACTCAGCCGGCCCGGGTCGAGTACGCCCTTTCCGGAGGGCGGATCAATACGGACGCCATCGACAACTCCGGGGGCGTGGACCTGTCGGACCGGGAAGTGAACCTGAAGATTCTCCTGGCCCGGGCGGTAGAGGATGGACGGCTCAAACTGGAGCGGAGGAACGCCCTTCTGAAGGAGCTGGCTGAGCCTGTGTCCCGGCTGGTTCTTCAGGACAACGAGTCTCAGAGTCTCGCCATCTCCCTGGACGAACTTCGTGCCAGGGAAGCCATCGATGACCTTCGGGATCTGATGTCCGGATTGGAGCGGGCCGGCCTCCTGGATCGTGCCAGCGAGCACCTTCCTACCTGGGAAACACTCCTGGAGCGCCAGGAGGAAGGGAAGGATCCGTTCACCCGCCCCGAACTCTCCATCCTTCTCGGGTATGCGAAGCTACACCTGGCCGGCCATATCCTCCGGAGTGATCTTGCGGATGATCGTGCGGCGGACCAGTACCTTCGGGATTACTTTCCTCCGGCGGCCCTCTCAGAAGCCGGTGAGGACGCCCTCCAGAGCCACCGACTCCGTCGAGAGATCGTGGCAAGCCAGCTGACCAATGACCTGGTGGACATGATGGGGGCGGGGTTCATCCACCGGATGACCCGCGGAACGGGAAGGACGCCGGCCCAGGTCGCCCAGGCCTGGCTCGTGGCTTCCCGGCTCATCGGGCATCGTGAACTCCGGGCTCGCCTGAGCCTTCGGGAATCGGCCATGTCATTGGCTTCGGGATACCGCTGGCTCCAGGGATTGGGACGAGTGCTGGAGCGAACCACCCGCTGGATTCTCACGAGCCAGACGGAAGAGCGGGACACCATGGAGATGGTGGAGGAGAACCTGAACGGCCTGGCTCGTCTCAGGGAGGCATTCCCGGAGATCGTATCGGGACGGGACCGGGAACTCTTCGAGGAGCTTGTGGAGGAGCTGAAGGGAGACGGAACGGACGAGGCGTTTGCCCGGAGTCTCATCAGCCTTCGCTTCCTGGACCATCTACTGGAGATCCTCCGGGTCCATCGGCGAACCGACATCGATCCGCTGGAGGTGGCCCGAACCTTCTATCGGATCTCGGATCTGTGCTGGATCCCCTGGCTCCGCCAGAGCATCTTCGATGCTGCCGGAGATGACCGCTGGGAGCAGCGGGCGGCCCACGCCCTCAATGATGACCTGACCTGGACCCACCAGCGACTGGTCGCCGCCACCATGCGGGTTCGGGCCGCGACTGACTCGGTGGATGCGGCTGTGGACACCCTGTCGGCGGAGCACCAGGAGCCATTGAAGCGCTACCAGGATCTGGTGGAGGAGATCGAATCCGAGGGTCGAACGGGACTTCCGGCCCTCACCGTGGCAGTCCGCGAACTCGTCGCCTTGGCGGAGCGATTTCAGGCCGAAGGCGTGCCGAAGGGGTGAGCTCGCTGGGGCTTCGCCGGGGAGATCGCTGCGCCAGCTGGGGGGGGCCTGTCCAAGTGGCTTTCACAAGGACGAGAGGTCGAGTCAATCTTTGGTTGCCTTGATGGCCCCGTCCACATAACGGTCCACCTGGGCGATGACCTTCACCAGTTCCTTCCGCTCTTCGGCAGCGCTCAGATCGGAAGCGAATTGAAGGAAGATGTTCCGGACCTCATCCCGCTGTCGACCGGAGATCTCCCGAGCCGTGCGACGGCGGGTTCGGAGTCGCTTCCTGCCTGGCTTGGCCCGGCTCTGACGGCGCTTCACCTGAAGGGGGAAGCGGGCGTTGAACTGCCGTAGAGACAACTGCTCCACACCCGAGTCCACCTTCTTGGCTGCTTCATACAGCTCGGACGTGGTAATGTCCGGAGTGTCCGCCAACGACTTCTCGACGAACTGCATGACCTTCTCTTCGTTCTTGGCCATTCCAGGCTCCCATGGGATGGATTGGACGTTGCGTGTCGTCCACTGATCTGGATATTCGGGAATATGCACAATAAACCTGCATATTCGAGGTAAGTCAATCAGATTCAGTCGAGGGAGTGTCTCAGGATCAGGGATCCCGGACGAACTGGATGGCCACCGAGAGGGAGGGACCCTGGATCGCACTGGCTTCCACCCCGGGCAGCGGATCGGCTCCTCCAGTGAGCCGGTAGGACAAACCGGCGGCTACACCAATCCGGGGTGTGAGAGGAAGGCGGTACTCCAGCGAGGGTTCGATCACGAAGAAGTTGTCGGCGTCCAACTCCGCATCCACCAGCGCTGACTCGATTCGCGCCGTGCCTGTTCCGGCCAGGATCCCGGCGTTCCAGCCTCGGTTGCCTGATTCAGATCCGGGGCCGTAGCGGAGGAAGACTCCACCGTATCCAAGGGCCAATTCAGAGCGGTCCGGTGAATTATCCGGCGACACCCTGACGGAACGGAGACTGAAGAAGCCATCGCCTCCGATCTCCACGTTGGGCGTGAGCCGAAGGGCGAAGCCGAGACCCAGCAGGGGCATGAAATGATCAGCCACCTGTGACGCTGTTGGTCGGACCGAGACGATGGCCCCTACTGATGCGTCTGAACCGAGTCCAGGCGATTCCTGAGCCAGGACATGGGCCGTGGGAAGGGACAGGAAGAGACCCAGGAGGACGGCAGCTCGGAAGAGCGAAGGCACCATGGACGGTTTTGGGGAGCCTGATATCAAATGAAATGGGCAGACCGGAACCGCTGGGAAGATAGAGCTTTCCCGTGAAGGGAGCGAGGTCGGTCAGAAGACGCGTACCAGGGTTCCCTGGAGGTGGGACGGCGGCGCCAGCCCGTCTCTCTGGACCCTGAGGGTGGATTCCTGATCAGCGTGGGCCGCAAACCGAAGGAAGAGGCTCCCCCCTCCCATTGCCCGCAGGGTCTTCTCTTCTCCTGATGAGAGGGGGATGGTGGCCAGGGGGTACGCCGGGTTGGAATGGCCGCTCTGTTGGTCCAGGGCCTTGAAGATGGAGGCGTGATTCCAGCTCAGGTCCCTGAATCGGGTGTTGACCCCGGGAATCCTGGAGTCGGTGTAGAGGGCCACACTCCAATCGGCCAGGAGCCGCTGGAGTTCGCCGTTCCCGCCTACGGCTGCGGCCAGATTATCCCGACCAGTGACGGATCCATTGACCAGCGACCGGAGAAAGGCGGCATCGCTCCCTTCCCTCCGATCCGCCACGTATCGCAGGAAGTGCCACGATGCACCACGGGTGGCCAGCCGATCGGTGTTGTTCAGAGGAGAGTTCACGGCCGGCGCCCGGAGGAAGGTACGGAACCGCTGGGCATTTGCGAGTTGATGCCGGTTGAGTGCATCCACCCGCCGTCCGTCTCCCTGAAGGAGGGTCTCCACATCCAGATTGGAGCGAGGTGACAGATCTGAACTCCGGTAGAAGAGGAGTTCTTCTGCAATGTGGGAAAGACCTTCGTTCAACCAGGTGGCTTCCGGGAACCCTGCGGATCGATTGATATGCAAGCGCCGAGCAGCATTGATGAGGTGCTGGTACTCGTGGACCAGGGTTGCGTCGGTCATCCGCTGGACGAAATCCAGCGAGCGAGGGTTCTGGTTCACCTGCCCCCATGGATCGGGGACCAGAAGATAGAGGATCTCGGCTTCGTTGCTGGCTGGACAGGCGGAGAGGTTGGGGGATCCTTCTGCTGGAAAGAGATCTCGAGAGAAGAAGAAGCCGCCTACGAAGCTCTCCGACCCCGGAGAGCTCAGGCGATTCACCTCCTGGGTGAAGAAGAGGATGACGCGGCCATTGCCATCGATATCCGACGGGGTGCCGAAGGCGCCCTCAGCCAAGGGGGCAATGAGGGTATCGAAGGTGGCAGCGTAATGTGCGTAGTGCCGTCGGTTGAATCCGCCGGCCGGATTCAGCGTATCCGCTACCACGATGGCCCGATTCGAAATGGCTTCCACCCGACCGGTCCGGAGGGTGGGTTCGGTGCAGGCGGGGGCGCGGGCCCCGGCGTTGAATTCCAGATGGTCGCCAACCTCGGGAGTGGGGCTTGGCCCGAGGGAGGACAGAGCTGGGGGACCAGGGGCAAGGGACTTGATCAGGGAGGGCAGTTCCCGCTCCTCGACCTGTCGGAGGTCATGGTGTTGGACTTCGTTGCGGAAGGGATCAGGTGGCCAGGGGGCTCCAAGGTCACCCCGGCCCGAGCGGGCCATTGGCTCCGTTGGTGTAGTCGGGGGGCGGAAGTCGGGAGGTGAGATGCCCTCCCCCCGAATCGACACGTGAAGGGAGTCGGATGGTTCCTCTGCGCCGTGGTGGAGAACCAGGAGGTATTCGACCGGTCCCTCGGTCGACTCCGGGAGGCAGAGGAGAGACAGTTCGGTTCCCGTCAAACGGATTGCCTGGCCCAGGGACAGTTGGGGGAGGTCCAGGGCCTCGGAGCAGTCCTGGGGAATCTGCCCACGCTCCGGAGCCGCAGGCGAAGAATCGCAAGCCTGCAGGGCCAGAACGGATCCGATGAGGAGGAGGTGGGCGGGTTTCATGGACGATGCGGGTCGGACGTCTCAAAAGCCACAGGACACCGCCTCTACCCTGGCTGCGGACTACAGGATCCCGGGGGAACTCCTGTCTCCCGGGTCAGGGGTCCACGCGAGAGAAGGTGGCGAATCCATCCAGCTTCACCTCAGTCAGCCGCCCCTGTGGGTCAAGTGTGAAGTGGGCGAAGGTCCGTCCAGCTCCTGGTCGACGCCACTCGGCCCTGAATAGATCCTGGTGCCAGTGAACCAGGTCAGCCACGTATTCGTCGGAGTAGTGAAGGACGAGCCCCACGAAGCCGGGAGAGGACTCGTGGGCTTCTGAGAGCTGCCCTTCGGCTCCCTCTGATTCCCCTGCGTCCTCCCGCCAACTCTCGGCGTCTCCCTGGAGTTCGATGGTGACCGTCCCGAACAGGTCATCCTCGTAGCGCCCGACGTAGGCTTCCGGTGTCAGGGATGGGCCGGTGTCCGGGAGTCGGCTGGCCACCAACTCCTCCTCGGCCTGATCTCCTTGCTCCTGGTTTCGATGGAGGAGTTCCAGGTAGAGGCTGCTCCAGTCCTGCTGCTCTCGGTCCTGCAGAGCATCCAGAATCCAGTGGGTGAGGGCAAGTTGGAGGTTGCTGGAGCTCAGGTTGGCCATGGCGACGATGCCGATCCCCTCATCCGGGACCATGGTAATCTGAGTTCGCGTGTAGTTGATGGATCCGGAGTGGTGGACGAGTCGGGTTCCGTGGAGGTCCTGGACACGCCATCCCAGGGCGTACGACAGGAAGTGATTGGTGGGATGGAGTCGGGCACCGACCGAGTCGATGGGAATGGGAGTGTGGGGAGTGTACATCTCCTCCAGCCGTTGTGCGGAGACCAGGGACTCGGCTTCGAACTCCCCCTGTCCCAGGTGGAGCTTCACCCACCGAGCCAGTTCGGATGCAGATGACCAGGCGGCGCCTGCACCTCCGATGGCGTCATAGTCTCGGCGAGGGATGGCCTGAATCTGCCCGTCCACCCGGGTGTGGGAGTGGGCTACATTCTCTCGCTCTTCCACCACGGCGGCCCGGGTCGTACTCCGATGCATCTCCAGGGGCTGGAAGATCCGGCTCTCCAGGAAAGCGTCCCAACTCGTGCCGGTGATGGACTCCACGATCTCGCCTGCGGCAATGTAGAGAATGTTGTTGTAGCCGTATTCCTCCCGGAAGCTTTGGACCTGAGGCAGGTGGCGGGCACGGTCCAGGATCTCCGCCCGATGGAAGGGGGAGGCGATCCAGAGGTTGTCCATTCGGGCGACGCCGGCCCGATGGGTCAGGAGGTCCCGGACCTTGAGCTCCTGGGTCACGTAGGGATCTGAGACCTGGAACCCTGGAAGGTGCCGGGAGACCGGGTCGTCCCAGCTCAATTGCCCCTCATCCACCAGGATGCCCAGTGCCGCAACCGTCATGGCCTTGGTGGTGGAAGCGATGGCGAAGAGGGTATGCTCGTCCACCTCCTCGTCCCCGTCCAGGCGGGTAACACCATAGCCCCGGGCATGCAGGAGGGAGTCCCCCTGAACCACGGCCAGGGCCAATCCCGGAATCTCCCAATCGTGCAATGCCTGTTCCACGTATGCGTCCAGGCCGGCCAGGGGAGCGGGCTGGGCGCTTATTGATCCGGTGGTCCAGAGGAGTGCTGCGAATCCCAGGAGAACGGATCGGAAGAGCTGGCGGAGAGTGGGCACTCCGAGGCGGTTCATGAGCTGGAGCCTGGGAACACGAAGGTGGATGGAAGGGGGGGAGGCGAGCATGACACCGGGCATCCTTACCGGAAGGGAAGAGTCATCGTGGTTCGTGTTGCCGGCCAGCCGCCTCCCGACGGGAAGCGTAGGCTGATCGGTGGAGGGTAGCCTGAAGGAAGTATGAGAGGCCAGCTCATGGTCAGCCAGTGGAACCCGGTATTCATCGTTACGGCCGTTCGCAGGCTCGGGGTGATATTGTACTGAAGGTCCAGTCCGGCGGAGGGCTCGATCCTGCGGCGGGTGCTCAGTTCAGCGTGGATGGGCCGTGTGAAGCTCTGGGTTCTCCTCCATCCCGTCCCAGGAGCGGTTGGGTCTGGAGTTGGGGGCCAGAATCCCATCCCGCACGGGCTGATCGACGGCCCGGGTCCCGCTGCAATGCCTTCTCTGCGCAGTAAGTCAACCAGGCGATCGGGATGACCCGGCAGATCGGCTCGACCCCGCAGACGTCCCGGCGATCATCGATGAACCGCATCGATTCCCCCCGGGCCCCGTCTGAGGGGGAGGCGGTCTCCACACTGTGACAGACTGCGACAAGATCCTCTTTCAAAGCGAGACTTTCAGGTTGTCTCCGCTCTCAAAATGAGAAGGCCCGGCAAGGCGAAATGCCTTGCCGGGCCTTCTCATTATTGATCTTCCGGGGTTTCGCGGTTCTCATACTGAGTACCTTGAAGAGTCGGGACGGCCGGATTCGAACCGGCGACCCCTGCAACCCCATTGCAGTGCGCTACCGGACTGCGCCACGTCCCGAGACGGAAGAAGGTAACGTCGGAGGAGCGCGTCCTCAAGATGCGTTTCAGCTCCCGGTCAAGCGGATGTGCTGAACCGCCAACCGATAACCTACCCCTCGGACGGTGGTGAGGATTGTAGGTTGTCCAGGGTCGTCCTCCAGCTTACGCCGAAGCCTGTGGACCGTGGCGTCAAGAACCGCCTCATTATCTTGATCCTGCCCCCAGATATCCGCCAGGATCTGGCCCCGAGGTACGACCTGCCCATTGGCTTCCAGAAGACGCTCCAGGAGTTCGAACTCCCGGCCAGTCAGGGCCACGGGGCCCTTTCCATCCAACACGGTTCGGGAGAGGCGGTCGATGACGAGCCGGTTCGATGCCGGTTGCCGGCTACCTTGTCGCCCTCCTCCCACCCCTTGTTCTCGGCGTTGGAGAATTCTGGCGCGAAGGAGGACGGAGGAGACGGAGTGCGGGGGCGGTACGATGTCGTCGGCGCCCTGTGCCATGGCTTCCAGCGCGGGCTCAGGGTCCGTGCTCGAGGCCAGGAAGAGGATGCACGCGCCTGGATGAACTGCCCGGATATCATGGACCACCGCCAGGGGGTCAGCCAGTGACTCCTGCCCCACGAGTATGAGCCGGGGCCGGTGACGCTGGCTCACCAGAAGGGCTTCTTCGTCACTATCGGTGGCCAGGGTCCGGACACCTTCGGCCTCGAATCCGGCGATGAGCGGGGGGGCCAGACGTTCAAGACCGACCAGAAGCATCGAGTTCTCATGCCCTGCGGTCGGCGAGCGCTCTGTCAGGTTCGGAGTTGCTCGCTCCTTGAACGCCTCTGCCGTTCCGGTTGCCGCGATCATCCAGGTATCTCCTTCGAAAAAGGCAATTCCACAACTCGCGGACGCGAGGTGGACTCGCCGATCAGATTCTGAGTTTTTCGAGCCAGGAGGATGGGTAGTCCAGCTTTGTCGACGGACCCGGAGCGAGTTGCTTCGTTCCGGGCTCCGTCGATCGCCCTTCCCTTCTGACTTTGGTTTACATGATATGAGACTATCGAAAGCCGGTGAATGTTGCGTGGCTGGACAACATTTCTTCCAGAACGCTTGATCAGCTGGCCTACGAAAACATTATAAGATCTGGTATCACAATAACTTGGACGGACCGGTCGGTTGTCCTGATCATGGGGACGCGAGATGGAGTCCGGCGCCACTGCCCCGCTTGGAGGCCTGAGATTCGGACGGATTCCCCCTCAAGCCGGTCAACGCTACTGCACCCTTGACTCAACCTCTGCGAGGGCCCGGGCGGACCCGGTGCAGCCATTGGCGGGTAGGCGTTGAGCATGGGCTGGCGGGTTGATTCGAAAAGTTGCTTGGAGAGGGTTGACACCCCTCTCAGGCAGGGGTATAGTTGGTGTCCTTGTTGCGGGGTGGAGCAGTCTGGTAGCTCGTCGGGCTCATAACCCGAAGGTCGCGGGTTCGAATCCCGCCCCCGCTATTAGTTTGAGAGCCGGACTGAGCGTCGCCGACGGCGGCGCTTGCTCATTTAGGGAAGAGTTGACTCGAGGAGAAGGTCGACTCGGCGACCCAGGGATCGCAGACACGTTCGTTGATCGCGCTGAGAGGAGGCGAAGTGAAAGGGATTGCCAGCCGTTCTCGAGTGCCGATCTGGCTGCAAGCTGATACCTGGTCTAGCCAGGCTGTCCTGAAGGGCGGGATGAACCGGTAGAGGAGACGACGCTCCGCCGGGACACAACATCCCGCCTGCGCTCCGCAAGGGGCCAGGCGGTTTTTCTTGGGCCAGGTAGCTCAGTTGGTAGAGCACACGACTGAAAATCGTGGTGTCGGCGGTTCGATTCCGCCCCTGGCCATGAACCGAGAATGGCGGGTCGAAGTGGACCGGCCACGAGGCCAAACGAAGGTCCGTAGCTCAACTGGTAGAGCACCGGTCTCCAAAACCGGCGGTTGGGGGTTCGAGTCCCTCCGGGCCTGTAGAGATCAGGCGGGTGCCACCAGTGAAGCGGCCTGCGACTCAGGCACGGAACTTGAGCTGATTGGCCCTCATCGTCTAACGGCTAGGACTCCACTCTTTCAAGGTGGCGGTCGGGGTTCGATTCCCCGTGAGGGCGTAGGAGAGGGTGTTGGAAAAACAATGCAGGTAGGGGGCTGTAGCTCAGTTGGTTAGAGTGCCGGTCTGTCACACCGGAGGTCGCGGGTTCGAGTCCCGTCAGCCCCGTAAGCTTTTTGAAAGTCCAGGTTTTCTGGTTGGAAGTTGGGGCCGTAGCTCAGTTGGGAGAGCGCCTGAATGGCATTCAGGAGGTCAGGGGTTCGATTCCCCTCGGCTCCACTTCAGTAGGCCCTGAAGCTCGGGTGGCGGAACTGGTAGACGCGCAGGATTCAGGATCCTGTGGGGGAAACCCTGTGAGGGTTCGAATCCCTCCCCGAGCATGGTGGGTCCATTGCCCAGCAGCTCTTTTCGCTTGCTACATACGTAGCGGATAAGACTTGGGCGCATCAGTGCGGTATGCCCACGTGCTGGAATTGGTAGACAGGCTGGTTTGAGGGACCAGTGCCGGAAACGGCGTACAGGTTCGAGTCCTGTCGTGGGCATTCACGAAGCTCCTGAGATTGGAAGCGGGCGCCCGTAGCTCAATTGGATAGAGCGCTTGACTACGGATCAAGAGGTTGGGGGTTCGAGTCCTCCCGGGCGCATTGTGATGACCGGATCCCGATCCCAGGGTCTGATATGACGCTGGCTGGCACGAAGTTGAGAAGAGGGGCGCGTAGCTCAGTTGGTTAGAGCGCTACGTTGACATCGTAGAGGTCAGAGGTTCGAATCCTCTCGCGCCCACTGACGTGTCGGAGATCGGTCCACTGCGGTGTGAGGGGCCGTAGCTCAGTTGGGAGAGCGCTAGAATCGCACTCTAGAGGTCAGGGGTTCGACTCCCCTCGGCTCCACTCGACCATTGTCGCCGCCACCATAGCTCAGGGGTAGAGCACGTCATTCGTAATGACGGGGTCGTCGGTTCAAATCCGACTGGTGGCTCTGGCCCCGGCCGCCCGCTCCCGAAGGGGAGTATGGGAACCGAGCAAGTGAGCGGATGGGCGGATGGGGAGAATTTGACCATCCGGTGCGCTTCTTCGAGATTGATCAAGCGCGACTCATTGCCCCTTGGTGTAATTGGCAACACGCCTGTCTCTGGAACAGGAGAGTCCTGGTTCGAGCCCAGGAGGGGCAACTGAACGATTTTCGGGAGGGGTGGCCGAGTGGCTTAAGGCGGCGCCCTGCTAAGGCGTTGGGCCGAAAGGCCCTCGTGGGTTCGAATCCCACCCCCTCCGTTTACTGTGTTAGGACGGGTGGCCGAGTGGCTTAAGGCGCACGATTGGAAATCGTGTGGGTTTACGCCCGCGTGGGTTCGAATCCCACCCCGTCCGTTTGGTTCGAAGAGATCCGGATTGGTGCTTGGACGCCGGTCCGGACTCGTTGGACTTCCCCCTCCAGAGAAGCAAGAACCATCGGGGCGTGGCTCAGTCCGGTAGAGCGCTGCGTTCGGGTCGCAGAGGTCCCCGGTTCGAATCCGGGCGCCCCGACTGAAGGAGGTTGCCCGACTTCTCGGACGAGCCCGGATGAGAACCGGAGGTTCGAGCCGGAGAGAGCGACCGAAGGGAGCGAGCGGAGACCACCGAGCGAAGAGCGAGGTAATCCGGGCGCCCCGACTGAAGGAGGTTGCCCGACTTCTCGGACGAGCCCGGATGAGAACCGGAGGTTCGAGCCGGAGAGAGCGACCTGAGAATAGTCATGGGGTGCCCCTCATGGCTCTTCAACCAGAAGACCAGGTTTTCTGGAGGCGTAGTCCTAATTGGTAAGGCACCGCACTCGAAATGCGGCGGGCTTCATCGCCCTTGGGGGTTCGAGTCCCTCCGCCTCCGCTGGCCCGAAGGGGCTGCTAGAACCACGCGCTGCAACGCTTTGCGTTGTGGCGCTTTTTTTATGGTGTGGCGTGGGGTGTGTCATCTGGGGCCTGTTGGATGGGTCTGGTTCTTGAGTGCTGAGCGAGCGAGGCCAATCCCTGATGGCACGCTGTTGGCTTCCGGTGTGACTCAGGGGTCGTAGTTTACAGGAAGTGGGTGACTCCCTTCCCGATCCCTCGACCCGCAAGGCGAGACCGCCGATGACCCGACCTCAGTTTCGCCGCATCCCGCTTCTCCTCACCCTCCTGCTTCTTGCGGCGGCGTGTGGATCCGACACCTCCGTCACCCCTCCGGACCCCAATGATCCACCTCCTTGGGGTCCTCCTGACGGTGCGCAACTGGTCTGGCCGCTTGCCAATGTGGACGAGCCCGACGCAGACTCGATCAGTTTCCCGTATGGACCGCGGGCACTGCCGAGCCGGTACGATTTTCATGCGGGCATCGATCTTCCCGCTTCGCCGGGCACTCCCGTGTATTCGGTTCTTCCGGGGCGGGTGGTTCTGGTCTCGAACTGGGATGGTTCGAGCACCGGGCCTGGCAACGCGGTCCTGGTCGCTCACTCGGGTGACCGCTCGACCTCCTATCTCCATCTGCGCCAAATCGAGGTCCAGGAGGGTGATTCCCTGCAAGTGGGGGAGCGGTTGGGCACCGTTGGGCAGACGGGGGCGTCGACTCCGCACTTGCATCTGGGGTACTTCGTCGGCCTCCCCCGCGACACCCGGGTGCGAGACGAACGCCTGAGCCGAAATCCCCTCGAACTGCTTGCCCACGATGATCCCGATGCGCCAACCGGCGAGTTTACCGAGACCCAGGTGCTTCTGAGCGTTCCACTCCAGGCGATGACGATTCGCTCGATCGCGCTTTCCGGATCAGGTGATTCGCGGACGCTCGACTACTATGACATCGTGGTCAGGGGAGCCCAGCCCCGCGACGACCAGATGCAGAACGGCGTCCATATCGACGCCGGTCGTCCCGACGCGGGCTGGTTCGAGTTGCGCCTCAGGCCCACCACCTTCATTCCGGACCGGGTGACCATTACCGATATCTTCGGAGATACGATTGCGGATCTTTCTCGTTGACTTGGATATCGGGTAGATCAGTGCCCGAAACGATCCGGCCCCTCCACTTCGAACCCTGGCCTGGCCCATGACTCTTGATGAGTTGGATCACACGATCGCCGCCTTCATGGCGCGGTGGGGCATCTTGGCGCTCCGGGTGTCCCTCGGCCTCATATTCATCTGGTTCGGGATACTGAAACCCTTCGGCATCTCGCCGGCGGGACCCCTCGTCGAGGCCACGGTCGGCTGGATGCCGGGGCTCTCTCCATCGCAGTGGTTGGCCGTTATCGGGTGGTGGGAAGTGGCCATCGGCGTGGCCTTCCTCTTCCGGAAGACGGCCCGGCTCGCCATCGCGCTCCTGGCCATGCAGATGGTGGGGACCCTCCTTCCTCTGGTGCTCCTCCCAGAGGTGACCTTCCAGTCGGGACGCTACCCCTTCGCCCCAACCATCGAGGGGCAGTACATCATCAAGAACCTCCTGATCATCTCGGCGGCTCTGGTGGTGGGAGGCACGGTGCGCCAGAAGGGGGGCGGTGAGACCGTGGGCCGAGCCGGCCGAAGAGGCAGGAGTGGTTTGGCGCGCGGGTGAGCCCATCGGCCGTACGGTCTGGGTGGGGCCTGGCAAGGTGTCGCCGGCTTGTAGTTGCTGGACTTTCGGACGCGCCGTATTCTCGGCACCGCTGCTGAGCCTTCCTCCGACCGGCCCGGGCCATGAACCCAGCGGAACATCTGATCATCCTGGTCTCGATTATCATCGGTCTCGCCATCGCGGACCTTTTGACGAGCTTCCATCACCTGGTGCGGGCTCGGGAACGGGTCCGCTTTCATTGGCTCCCCATGGTGTGGGCCAGCCTCATCTTCCTCCAGCTTATCCAGCTCTGGTGGATCTACTTCTACGTCCTGCAGGCCGAGGTGTGGAGGAGCTACTTCGCGTACGTCTTCTTTCTTCTGGTGCCGGTCCTCCTTTTTCTCATCGCCTGCTGGGTTCTGCCGGACCGGGAATCCGATGACGGAAGCCCCATCGACCTGAAGGCCTATTATCTGCGGGAACACGGCTGGCTCTTCGGCCTCGTCTCCCTGGGCATCGTGGTGCAGGTCGTGAGCGAGCTCCTCCTGGCGCAACCCCTGCTTCAACCCGCGCGCCTGTTCCAGGTGATCGCCTTCATCCTTTTCGTTTCCCTCGCCTGGACGAAGAACCTCCGCTACCACGCAGCTGCGACCCTTGTCCTTCTCGGGCTTTTTGTCGGCTTCGCCTTCGTATACACGGTCCGGTTGGTGTAGAGGAGAGAAACTGCGCGAGGCGAGTGCAGCTTTCTTGACCCCGGCGGAGCCTGGCTTCGTTCTGGCGGTCGTGGGGAACACGCCAAGCGTGGTCGCCAGAAACCTCGGCGCTGTGCCAACCCCACTGCCACCAGGGGGCCCCAGGCCTCGTCGCCCAGGCGACCGTCGATGTGGATTGCATTCCGGCCGGGGGATCCGGGTCCCTGCGTCCCAATGAGGTATTTGAATGCTTGGATGAGCCCCCACAGTCCCTCTGGCACCAGAGAGGTGGGAGATTTTCAGCCGGTCCCAGCAGGATTATTTCCTGCCGACGTTGTCAATGCGGAACACAAGCCCTTAAAATGCATACACTTGACAGGGCGTGCGGCCCGGCGCTGGCCGGTCCACGGCGCTGAATGTTGCGAGGAACCATGCAGGCCCGAGCAGGATCGATCTGCTCTGCTTCACCCTTGTTCAGCGCATTGTGGTGAGCCCCGAGTCACTTCTCCAAAACCCGAAACCAAGGAATCGGATTGGCTACCCAGACATTGAACGTGCCCGATAGGGAACAGGAAGAACTCCCCGAGCAGCTGTATCGACATTCGCAGCGGCCTGAATGGGGGATGGCCCTCCTGGCCTGGGAGAAGAGCGGCCGAAGGGCCTATCAGTTCGAAGATGGAAAGCTTCGGAAAATCCAGGAAGGGTACTACGACCTCCTGGATCCAGTCGAAGACTCGGATGGTCCCATAGACGCCGTTCGGGCCAACCTGCAGGCAGCCATCAAAGCTCTGAAGAGCGGGGGAGAGCAGAAGGTCCGGAAGGCTGTCTGCACCTTCGAACAGCAGGTGACGCTTTTCACCAAGCTCTATCCCAAAGGGTTTGATGACCCCAAGTGGATTGAGGACAAGCGAGGCGATGCCAGTGATGGAGCGTCTGCCCTGAAGCGCCACCGAGAGCCCGTGTTGAGGGCAGCCAAAGAGGCTCTTGCCCTGGAGCGCGCTGGACCGCTGATGGAGGAGGGGCGTCAGGTCGAGATAACCGAGTCCATCTGCGACCTGCTGGCGGACACCAATCTGGTTCCCCTCTCGCATGTGAAGAGCCTGCGTCGCTTCGACGAAGAGGAAAGTGAACGCTATGCTGAGGCCATCTTCGGGCTTCTCCATGGAAGCGGTAACTTCGACGACAGGTTCGAAGAGTACCTGACGGCGCTGGAGGACCTGCTGGGCGGACGACCGTCCTGGCGGATATCCACCGCTCTTCTGGCGCTGATCTACCCGCAGGAGCATGTAGCCGTGCGTCGGTCCGCGTTCCTCCGACAGGCAGGGACCATCGCCCCGACCGGTACCTATACCCGGAAGCCCAAGGCGGCGTCCTATCGAAGCTACCGGCGAGTTGCGGTGGGAGTGAGAAAGCGGCTGGAGTCCATGGACCATGAGCCTGCCGACCTCCTGGACGTGCATGACTTCATATGGACCACACTGCGGAAGTCAGCCCTGGATCATCTGTAGACGGGACTGATCACCGTCCGGGAAGGGCAACAGTCCCCCGGATGCACGCACATGAATCCAGAGAACAACACCGGGCCCGTCGGTTGGTAGTCACCGGCGGGCCCGGTGTTGGAAAGACGACCATCCGCGAAGTGATGCGGATGGCCTTTGGCCGTCAAAGAAGTACAGGGCGCCACCGTTGGGAGCGCGCCAGGGAGCCCCATGTCCATCAGAGCCGAAGGGAAGGGAAAGGCCCTACTCCGGACGGAGATGCGTGCTCGTCTCCAGGAACTCTCGGACAAAGAGCGAGTTGAGGCCGGGCAGGCCATCGCCCGGCACCTGGCCAACTTCTTGAGGGATCAAGAGCTGGGAGAGGAAGGGGGAACTGTAGCCTTCTTCGCAAATCTCCCCTTCGAGATCGCCACCTCTCCCCTGGATGAAATGCTCCAGGGACTTGGCATCCAACGGATACTTCCTTCTGTGGAGGGGAGAACCCTCATGTTCCGTCGCCTCCCCCTGGAGGTGGCCAGCGCTGAGTTGCCCCGGGACAGGATGGGGATCCCCACTCCTCCCGGGAACCTCTCCAAAGCTTCTCCAGCCCATTGTCGCCTCCTCATCCTCCCGGGACTGGCCTTCGACCGGCTTGGGGGACGACTGGGGCAGGGTGGAGGGTTCTACGACCGTCTCCTGGCCGACATTCGAGGGAGGGCGTCTCCGGGTCCCGTCACGGTGGGGATCGGGTTTGATCTGCAGTTGGTGCGGCGGGTTCCCATGGACGCCCGGGACCAATTCATCGATGCAGTGTGCACGCCCGGCGAAGGTGTGGTGTATTCAAGGAGCGGGGGTCAGCAGTAGGCTTCCAGGTCCACTTCCCAGGCTCGTGCCGGGTCGACGATCCCTTCGGGGATCAGGCGGACACCTACGGCCGAGACCGACCGGCCCTGGACGTTCAAGAAGGGCTCGATCATGGTTTCGTGCCCAATTTCCGGCTGATACCCGCCCTGGTATATGGAGTCAGGGGCCTCTTCGTCACCAAAGAAGATGTGCACCAGGTCCGACAGATGTTCGGGGTCGTGGCCCGGGTCCCCTACATTGCCTCCGCCGGGGAGGAGCTTTCGGCGCATTACGATGAGTGCTTCTTCCGGCGGATAGTGGCCCTCCAGGTAGTAGATGTAGCCAGTAGGGGCATTGGAGTCGCCCTCCACAATGCAGAGACCCACGTCGAATTCCCATGCGTTTTCGGCGAAGGTGATGGTCCCAGCCCCCTCGCCGGGGCCTGGGAGATTCTGGCCCGTGGGTGTGTCGCTGCCCCCCGCCACGATCAGTGGCAGGAGGAGAAGAGCGCCGCCGAGCCTGGCCAGAAGGGAAGTCGAAGAGGAGCCGGACCCGCGGGTAACGGGCAGGGTGGGACGACCGGTGGTGGAAATCACGGACATGGCAGGTCCAAGAAGGGACAGTGATTCTTGGGGCCACCTTCGAGGCGGACCCGAATCTCGAAAAGGTTGAGCGACTGGAAATACCCGAGGCGGGCCTGCCGGATCCGGTGAGGACGCGAGTGGCCAGGAGGGACCGCCATCCGAAGGCAGGGTGCTTGAAGTGCGGGCACCGCCCACCCCTTTGAAGGGTAGGGGCCCGGAGGCGCCAGGTTCTTGTTCCGTGAGGGGTGGCCGGAAAGGGGAAGGGGATGGACGCACACATCCTGGTAGTGGACGATGAGCCGGACATCGCCGCTCTGGTGGCCTATCATCTGGCTCGCGAGTCGTACCGGGTCCGGACGGCCACCACCGGTCCCGAGGCACTGGTGGCCGTGGAGCGGGAGGTTCCCGACCTGGTCATTCTGGACCTCATGCTCCCTGAGATGTCGGGACTGGAGGTCCTCAGGGAGCTGAGGGGCCGTCCGGAGCTGGCCGGCATTCCAGTGATCCTCCTGACGGCCCGGAAAGAGGAGCGGGACCGGGTGGAGGGGCTGGAGTTGGGGGCGGATGACTACGTTTCCAAACCCTTTTCACCCCAGGAGCTCGTGCTCCGGGTCAGGGCAGTTCTTCGTCGAGTCCGGCAGGAGCCGCCTATCTCCAGCGGAGGAAGGATCCTCCGGGCCGGGCCGGTCACCATCGACACGGGAGCTGCCCAGGCGGAGGTGAATGGTCAGCCACTGCAGCTGACGCCCACGGAGTACAGACTGCTTGAGGTCCTGGTGGAACGCCGGGGCCGGGTGCAGGATCGTAGGCAACTCCTGGAGACCGTCTGGGACACGACGGCCCGGATCACCACCCGAACCGTGGACATGCACGTTCAACGACTCCGGGCAAAGCTGGGCGAGGCCGCAGGGTGGCTCGAAACGGTTCGGGGGTTCGGATACCGTTTTCGGACCGACCCACCCAGTTGAATAACTCCGGCTCATTCCAAGGCCTTCACTGTGATGACCCTCCGCGCCCACACCAGGCTCTTCCTCAGCTACCTGGTCCTGGTCGTGGGCGTGGTGCTTGCTCTGGTCTGGGGGGTGGAGACCACCTTGCGGCAGCCCCTCCTGGATCAGGCCGGGGATGAACTTCTCCGAGAGCTCGCCCTGGGCCGAGAGCTGTTGGAGTTGGAAGGGGATGAGGATCCGGATGGGTTGGCTCGGCGAATGGCTGACCTTACGGGCCATCGGGTCACCATCGTCGGGGCTGGGGGGGAGGTTCTGGGAGAATCGGGAGTGCCCAGGGGCGCCATCGACGCCATGGATGATCACTCGGATCGTCCGGAGATCCAGGCCGCCTGGAGTAGCGGGCAGGGGACCTCGATCCGATACAGCACGTCGGTGGATGCGGATCTGGTCTACGCCGCCGTGGAGGCATCCGGGGGGCGGGTCATCCGCTTTGCCATGGATGTGGGGGCCATTGACGCCGCCATCGCCAGCGTGCGCCGGCAGATCCTCCAGGTTGGCGGTGTGGCCCTGCTGTTGGCTCTTCTCCTGTCACTGGCGGTGAGCCTGGCGGTGACCCGGCCCCTTCGGGAGATGAGACGAGTCGCTCTGACCATGGCTCGCGGGGATCTGGGTCCCCGGCTTCGCATGGGCCGGCATGACGAGCTGGGAGAGCTGGCTTCAGCCCTGGACACCCTGGCCGACCAGTTGCAGAGGCGACTGGGGCAGTTGGAGGCAGAGCGGGAGGAGATGGCCGTGCTCATCGATTCCATGGCCGAAGGAGTTCTGGCCCTGGATGCCAGGGGCCAGGTCCGGCGTGCCAATCCTGCAGCCCGTGCCATCTTCGGATTGAACTCCGAAGTGGAAGGAAGTGCCCCGCAGGTGGTGGCACGGCATCGAGGGTTCCTGGAAATGGTGAGCCAGGTGCTGGACGGATTGGCCGTGCCCCCGACTGAACTCACGCACGGCGACCTCCACCTGCTGGCCACGGCCGAACCCCTGCCCAGGGGAGGGGCGGTCCTGGTGTTCCTGGACATCACCGAACTTCGACGTCTGGAAGGCGTGCGGAGGGACTTCGTGGCCAATGCGTCCCATGAGCTGAAGACGCCCCTGACCGTGATCCGCGGGCACGCCGAAACCCTTCTGGATGAAGAGCTTCCGCCGGAGCTGCGCCGGCGTTTCGCCCAGCGCCTGCAGGCCAACGCTGACCGCCTCCAGGCTATTCTGGAGGATCTCCTCGACCTGTCCAAGATCGAGTCCGGGGGATGGCAGCCCGAAATCGTCCCCATCCAGGTCTCAGAACTGGCTGGGGAAGCGTGGGAGCCCTTCCGCGCCCCTGCCCAGGAGAAGGGAGTGGTCTTCGAGTTGGATGTTGATCGTGGAGCTCAGGAGGTGCTGGCGGATCCGGGCGGGCTCCGCCAGGTCCTGACCAACCTGTTCAGCAACGCCCTCCGGCATACCCCGTCGGGGGGGCGGATATGTCTTCGAGGTCGAGTCCTGGCCGGGGGTGAGATGGCATTGGAGGTGGAGGACACCGGAAGTGGGATCCCGACTCGCCATCTGGGACGGATCTTCGAGCGCTTCTACCGTGCAGACCCGGCCCGTTCTCGTGCCGATGGTGGCACCGGCCTGGGCTTGGCCATCGTCCGCCACCTGGTGGAGCAGCATGGTGGCAGGGTGGAGGCAGAGAGCGAGCTCGGAGAGGGGACCACCATCCGGGTCATCCTTCCCATGGAGGTCCCTGTGGTAGGCAGGCTCCCGAGTGCGCCGGAGTCCTCCGTCAGGGAATGAACGTCCCCGAGCAGCCCCTGGGCTTTCCAGCGCGAGGAGCCCTGCGGTGACCATCACCCGGAGATGGTCCCCACTCTACCCTTCGCGGACTCCGCTGAAGGGGTGGCCAATCCCCTCTCCCTTCATCACATTCGGGCCTCGAAGCGAGTTCGTGGGGGAAGAACCCATAACGAGGTGGGCGGATGGCCGGCCGGTTTCATTTCAGGAGTTGGTGCAAGGTCCTCGTGGGTGGCTTCCTCCTGGGGGCCGCTACACCTGCCGGACTGACGGCGGCTGGAGAGGAGGTTGGTGTCCCATGGCTGCCCGCAGACTCTCTCCCGTCTCCATCCCAGTGGCAAGGACAAGGCGTAGGCGTCCTGGATGAAGCTCCTCCCTTCACCATGCGGATCGGTGCCCGCGTACAGGTTCGCCATACCTTTGAGACGGAGGAGGACTCCAACACCCTCCAGATCCGACGGGGGAGGCTGAGCCTGGGAGGCGAGGCATACGAACGCTTTGACTATTTCATCCAGTTGGAGCTGGCCGGATCGCAGGTCCGCCTCTTCGATGCCAACGTTCGCTATGCCCTCCGACCTGAGCTGGTGTTGTGGGCGGGCCAGGGCAAGGCCCCCTTCGGTCGCCAACAGCTCGTGTCGTCAGGCGCCCTCCACTTCGTGGACCGCAGTATTGTGGATGGCCGCTTCTCCGTGGGCCGCCAGCAGGGACTCTCCCTTGGTGGCCAGCTGGGGGGCGACAGGGTGGAGTACGCCACAGGAATCTACAACGGCAACGGGATCAATCAGAGTTCGAATCCCGGCGGGAGAGTGATGTCGGTGGGGCGGGTTGTCCTCACTCCCTTTGGGTCTCTTCCCCTCCTGGAGAGTGGCCGCGTCCGCTCACCGGAGCAGCACCTGGCGGTGGGTGTGGCGGGGATGAACAATACGGTGGAGGAGGAAACGGGTCCTGTGGAGATCTCCCGGATGAACGGAGAACTGGTCTACCGGGTTGGCGGTTGGAGTGCCACCGGGGAGGTCTACCGGGAGTGGGCTCGGGAGACGGGTAGCCCCACGGACGTGTCCGACGGGTGGTACGCTCAGTTGGGGTACCTGCTCCCCAGTTCCCGCCATGAGGTAGCCGCTCGATGGGCAGTCGTGGATTCAGGGCTGGACCAAGAAGAATCTGCCACCGAATCCGGTCTTGGGTATAGCTACTACTTTCGTGGAAACAGTGCGAAAATCCAGGCCGATGTTCGGAATATTCGGATGAAGGCCACGGGCGATGACAATCAGGAATTCCGGGTCCAGTTCAACCTGGCCCTCTGAGCCCACCTGCCCCAGAGGCCCCCTTTCTTCTGAACCATTCCGAGGCTCCAGGTCCACCCATCCCGGGTGTAGGAACCTGGATCTCTGATGGGGTCCGGTCCCTCCCTCGCCGCACCGTTACCTCGGCGAACCCCCTTCGTTACAGGGCTGTGACATGCAACCGTCAGCTTCTCGCTGAAGGTTCTGTTACGTCGGTCCCTCGGACGGAGGTCCCTGATGAAAGAGAAGCATCACCGCCAGGCCAGTCGGCGTTCCCGCGTCGTCCCAGCGCTGGCTATTTCCCTGGCGATGGCGACTGTGGCAGCCTGCGGAGGAGACGGTACAGGCACGACCCGGGGCCAGACCCTGACCGGTGCCGGAGCCACGTTCGCCATGCCCCTCATCAGCGTCTGGAGCAGCGAATACCAGGCAGCGACTGGAGGACGGGTGAACTACAACTCCATCGGCTCCGGTGGCGGCATTCGAGCCCACACGGACCTGACGGTGGATTTTGCCGCCTCGGAGGCACCGCTCAGTCAGGAGCAGGCTCGGAATGCCGAGGGGACCCTGACTCTCCCCTTCACCATCGGAACGGTGGCCGTGGCCTACAACCTTCAAGGTGTGGACGATCTTCGTCTTTCAGGAGAGATGCTTGCCCGCATCTATGACGGGAGGATCAGCCGATGGAATGATCCAGCGCTGGAGGAGCTGAACCCGGGAGCTGAGCTGCCGGACCGATCCATCGTGGTGGTTCATCGTTCGGACGGATCGGGCACGACCTATGTCTTCACCGAATACCTGACCAAGATGAGCGAGGCGTGGGCCGAGAACGTGGGGTTCTCCACTTCTGTCTCGTGGCCCCTGGGCATCGGAGGAAATGGCAACGAGGGGGTGGCCGGAGCCATCCGCAACAATACCGGGTCCCTTGGCTACGTCGAGTTGTCGTATGTGGAAAGCCTGGGTCTGCCGACTGCAGCGATGCTCAACAGGGAGGGGGTGTTCATACAGCCCAGCCTGGAGGGCGGAACGGCTGCGGCGGCCATGGTGGTGGATGATCTCCCTGCCGGTCACGAGGCCTGGCACACAGTCAGCTTCACCGATGCTCCCGGCCAGGGCTCCTATCCCATCTCCTCCTTCTCCTACTTCTTCATCTACGAGGAGCTGGATCGACTGGGCAGCCAGATGACCATGGAGCGGGCCCAGGACATTGTTCGTTGGATCGAGTGGACGGTGACCGAGGGACAAGCCTTCAACCCTGATGTGAACAACGCCGCGATCCCCGAGGGAGTTCAGCGCCTCAACCTGGAGACCCTGGATCGAGTGCGTTTCAACGGTGAGCCGGTGAGGACCTGGTGAATCCTGTTGAGGTGGGAACGGATCAGGCCAGACGGACTCGGCCAGAATCCGGAAAATTGAGGACCGGTGTGGGCGGCACCTCCTCCGTCAGGCGGCCGCCTCCTCCACGTCGGAGTCGGAGGGAGCAGTGGGGTGACGCCATACGGCGGCGCTGGTTCCGATATCTGACGGGAGGGATCGCACTCCTGGTCGTGGCCATGGCGACCCTGATCTTCATGGAGCTCTGGTTGGGTTCCCGGCCGGCGTGGCAGGAGTGGGGGTTGAGCTTCATCTGGCGGACGGAATGGGATCCGGTTCGAGGGGAGTTCGGTGCCCTCCCATTCATTGCGGGCACACTCCTGACCAGTGGGATGGCGCTGGCCATCGCTCTGCCCATCAGTCTGGGGATCGCCATCCTCCTCACTGAGTATGCGCCCCGGTTTCTTCGGGATCCCCTCATCTTCGTGGTGGAGCTCCTGGCTGCGGTTCCCTCGGTGGTCTTTGGACTCTGGGGGATCTTCGTCCTGGCCCCCGTCGTGCAGAACCAGGTCATGCCCTTCATTGCCGGAAGTCCGTTGGGCCTCCTCCCCATCTTCGGAGAACCTGGGCCCGGTTACACCCTGTTCACGGCCAGTCTCATCCTGGCCATCATGATCATCCCCATCATCGCCACCCTGAGTCGGGAGGTCCTCATGGCGGTGCCCCGGGATCAGAAGGAGGGTGCTCTGGCGCTGGGGGCGACCCGGTGGGAGGCCATGCGCCACGTGGTCCTCTCCTACGCCCGCCCGGGAATCTTCAGCGCTGCCGTTCTGGGGCTGGGTCGGGCGCTGGGAGAAACCATGGCAACCACGATGACCATCGGGAATCGTCTGGGCCTCACCCTGGACTATTTCGAGGCCGGTAATTCCATGACGGCCATCATTGCCAACGAGATGCGAGAAGCGGTGAGCGAGATCCATGTGAGTTCTCTGGTGGCCATCGGACTCATCCTGTTCCTGCTCTCGTTTGTTCTGAACACGGCAGGAAGGCTCGTCATCATGCAGGTCCACACGAGGGAGACATGAGCACCTCGAGCGTTCAAGCGCCCCTGCGACTCCGCCTCCGACTGGCCCGGGATCGAGTGTTGGTTGGACTATGCGTCCTGGCCCTGGCCCTGGCCATCATCCCCCTGGTCTGGGTTCTCTGGGAGGTGGCGAAGGTGGGCGGGGGACACCTCTCGCTGGAGTTCCTGACTGCTCTTCCGGAACCACCGACCCGGGGAGGAGGCGGATGGGCCAATGCCATCGTCGGGTCCCTGGTGGTGGTGGGTATCGCCGTGGCCATCGGCATCCCGGTGGGCGTGGGGACGGGGATCTACATGAGCGAGTACGGGGAGAATGTCCTGGGCAGGGGCGTTCGATTCCTCTGTGAGGTCATGGCCGGGCTTCCGTCCATTGTAGCCGGAATCGTGGCGTACAGTCTCATCGTGGTGACCATGGGGAGATTCAGTGCGCTGGCCGGTGGGGTGGCCCTCAGTGCCCTCTTCGTGCCCATCGTGGCCATCACCGCCCAGGAGGCGCTGAAGATGGTGCCCCGCCATCAGCGGGAGGCCTCCATGGCCCTGGGCGTCGCGGAAGCACCCACCACCCTTCGGGTCATCCTCCCGGCGGCCATGGGGAACGTGCTCACTGGGATCATGATCGCCACGGCCCGGGTGGCCGGTGAAACGGCGCCTCTTCTCTTCACTGCCTTCAACAGCCGGTACTGGATGGAAGGCATCGACCAACCCACCGCCACTGTTCCAGTGAACATCTATGCCTACGCCATCAGCCCGTTCGAGCACTGGCACAGTCAGGCCTGGGCGGGAGCGCTGGTTCTGGTGTCCGTGGTCCTCATCCTGAATGTGGCGGCCCGAACCCTCTGGGCTCGCCGAGCCCGTTTCATGGCCGGCGGATGAACACCTCTGTGCCTCCGACCCGGTCTCTCGACCGGTCAAGGGAGATTGAATGGCTGCACATATGAGTACCCGCGACCTGAGGGTCTCCTTCGGAAAGACGGAGGCGGTGAAGGGTGTGGATATGGATATCCAGGCCCAGAGCGTCACCGCCATCATCGGTCCCAGTGGATGCGGGAAGACGACGTTTCTCCGGGCGTTGAACCGGATGCACGACTATTCCCGGAACGCACGGGTCAGCGGGACGGTCCGCCTGGGAGACCGGGATATTTATTCCGAAGCCATGAGTCCGGTGGAACTCCGGACCCGGGTGGGGATGGTCTTCCAGCGACCCAATCCCTTCCCCACCATGAGCATTCGGGACAACATCACCTTTGCTCCCAAGCGGCATGGTCTGGCCCGAGGCTTGGCACTCCAGGAACTGGTGGAGCAGGTCCTCCGGCAGGCTGCCCTGTGGGACGAGGTGAAGGATCGACTGGATGACCCTGCCACCGGCCTCTCGGGTGGCCAGCAGCAGCGCCTCTGCATTGCCCGGGCCCTGGCCGTCAAGCCTGAGGTTCTTCTCATGGATGAGCCGGCCAGTGCGCTGGATCCCACCGCCACCCAGCGGATCGAAGATCTGATATTCGAGCTGAAGAAGGACTACACCATCGTCATTGTGACCCACAACATGCAGCAGGCCGCCCGGGTATCGGACCATACCGCCTTCTTCTACATGGGCGACCTGGTGGAGTTCGGCGAGACGGACGGGATCTTCACCAACCCCAGGGAAGAGCAGACCGAGGCCTATATCACGGGACGGTTCGGATGACGAAGGCACGTGAAGTCCGCCAGTTCCACGAGGAGCTCGCTTCCCTCCGGGTCCAGCTCCTGGAGATGGCTGCCATGGCCGAGGACCTCCTCCGGATCGCCATGGAAGCACTGATGGAAGGGGATGCGGCCAAGGCCGATTCGGTGATCCTGGGAGACCGGGAACTGGACGCCATGGAGGTGGAGATGGATGAGTCCTGCATCAACCTCCTGGCGCGGCACCAGCCATTTGCCCGGGATCTCCGGCTCATCATGACGACTATGCGGATCTCAAACGATCTGGAGCGGGTGGGGGATCACTCGGTGAATATTGCCGAGACGGTCCACCATCTGGATTCGGTCCCTCCCATGGATCGCTTTCCGCAGCTGGAGGAGACGGCCCGGATCGCTCGAGAGATGTTGTCCGATGCTCTGGACAGCTTCGTCCGCGGGGATTCGGAAGGTGCCAGAGCTGTTTGCCGAAGAGATGATCGGGTGGATGCTCTCCACGAATCCAGCTTCCGGAGCCTCCTGACCCACATGATGGAGGACCCCCGAAGGATCGGGATCGCCATGTCACTCATCCTGGTGAGCCGCAATCTGGAGCGGGTGGCGGACCTGGCCACCAATGTGGCCGAGGACGTGGTCTTCCTGGTGGAGGGCCGGAGCATCAAGCATGGCGGAGGGGAAGCGGTCTGAGCCCGTCGTTCGCCTGGGGTGCCGGAGTGGGGAGGTACAAGGGGTCGGGGGTTGCAGGTTGGGGCTCGGTATCGGGGGCAGTCCAACCTTATCGGGTGGTGGGTCACGAGCGGTCATCAGCCCCGTAAAGGGCCAGTCACAAAGCGCCCAAAACCCCTGAGCAGTGGTCAATCAGGGTGCCGTAGCAGGTAGATTCCAAGTACCTGGATCGGCGTGGGAAACGGCGTCGAACTCGCCGTCGCCCCCACCTGTTCTCCGCCTCCGACCTACGGCCTCGAACCACCTATGCCACGTGTTCAAATCGCCGGGCTGTCCCGGCCACTGATTTTCTTCCTTGTTCCCACCATCTTCCTGGGTCTCCTCCTTCTGCCGGGGTGCGTCACGCCATCTGGGGAAGATCCTTCTCCCAGGAATTCCCAGGGGTCGATCGACCTTGTGGCGTATGTGGTTGTGGATCAACTCCGAGCCGATCTCCTGGACCGCTACGACCCGGTCTTCACGGGCGGATTCGCTCGACTCCGGGCTGAAGGCCACCGCTGGGTGAATGCCACCTACGACCATGCCCAGACCTCCACCTCTCCTGGCCACGCCACCGCCACCAACGGGGTCCACCCCCACAGACATGGACTGGTGGGCAACTCGTGGATGGAGAGGACGGAGAACGGATGGGAGTCGGTCTATGCGCTCCGAGACCTGGGAAGCCCTGTCGTTGGGTTTCCAGAGCTGGAGGGCAGAGGGCCGGCCAATCTGGATCGAAAGGGCTTTGCCGACTGGCTCACGGAGGCCAATGCCGGATCCAGGGTGGTTTCGCTTTCCGGGAAGGACCGGGCCGCCATCGCCATGGCTGGGCACGTTCCGGGTCATGTCTATTGGTTGGACGGTGAGGTGGCCCACTTCCTCACCAGCGAGTATTACCGCAGCGAGTACCCTGAATGGGTGGACCGCTTCCACCGCGATGAGTTTCCCCGCATCTGGTCGGACACGGTCTGGCACAGCCAGGTGCCCGACTGGGCCGCGGGGCTTTCCAGGCCCGACACCTTTCCCTACGAGGGTGACGGCATCAACACCTATTTCCCCCACTGGGCCAAAAATGAAGTCGAGGATCTTTCCTCTGAAGCCGAACTGGGAGCATGGAGGGAGCGGGGACCCTATCCGGACAAAGCCACACTCGCATTGGCCCGGATAGCGGTCCAGGAGTTGGAGTTGGGGATGAGAAATGCGCCTGACTACCTGGCTCTGGCTCTCTCCCAGGTGGATCGGGTGGGGCACGACTACGGACCCCGTTCCCGGGAGCAGTTGGACAACCTGATCCGACTGGATCGAGGTCTGGGGGAGTTCATGGATTTCCTGGACCGAGAGGTGGGAGAGGGACGGTGGATGATGGCGTTGACTGGTGACCACGGGGTCATCGATCTCCCTGAAGCCCGGGCCGAAGCCGGCCTCGACGGACGTCGCATCACTCCAGCGGAGAGTGAGGAGCTCCTCCAGAGCGCCGAAGCGGCCGCGGGCGCGGCAGGGGACGATCCCCTGGCTCGAGCCAGGGCGGCAGCGCAAGCGGCCCTGACCCAGGACTGGATCGAGGATGCCTTCGCCTGGGAGGACCTGCTGTCAGGGCAGCCGGCTGACTCCCTCCAGGCCCTCTTCCTCCATTCCTACCACCCGGATCGGGCTCTGGGGCCTCTGGGTCACCTGGGAGTGGCGATTCGGACGGTGGAGGGAGCGTACTCAGGACGATATCCTGCCGGCACAGGTCACGGCTCGCCCTACTACTTTGATCGGCACGTTCCCTTCATCCTCATGGCTCCTGGAGTTCCTTCCGGGATGAGCGAAGAGCGGGTGTCCATCGTGGATCTGGCACCGACGGTGGCGCATCTCATGGGGATCCCGACGCCCAACGACCTGGATGGGCGAGTCGTACTGCCCTGAGGGGGGAGGTGTGGTGGAGTGGGGGGGAGGTGCGGGACCGGACCTGGCATCCCTTTGCCGTGTTCAGATCCGTATTGAGGCCGTCTGCGCCTCAATCTTCGCCAGCGGCGTGTTCCTGGTCAGGGACTCGGAAGCGGTAGCCGAATCCCCGGACCGTCTCAACCCATTCCCCGCAGTCTCCCAGCTTTGCCCGCAGGCGTCGGACATGCATGTCCACGGTTCGGGTCTGGATGCGTTCGGCCACATTGGCGTCGACCTCCCAGGCCCGCTCCAGGAGCTGCTTTCTGCTCTGGGTCCGCCCCTTCCGTTCCATGAGGGTCTGGAGTAGTCGGAACTCGGTGGGGGTGAGCTGGAGTTCTGCGCCTCCCAGAGTGGCCAGGTGGGCCGTCAGGTCCAGGACCAGGGGACCGGCTCGGAGGATCTTCCCCCCTCCTTCGGTGGTGCCCCGGTCCACCCGTCGAAGGATGGCCTTCACTCGCAGGACCAGTTCGCGAGGGCTGAAGGGCTTGGTGAGATAGTCGTCCGCACCCATCTCCAACCCTTCGATCCGGTCGTCCTGCTCGCGCTTGGCCGTGAGCATGAGGACGGGGACCGTTCGGGTTGCCGCTTCCTTTCGAAGACGACGGAGGACTTCATCTCCCGAGACCTCCGGGACCATTCGATCCAGAACGAGAAGGTCCGGGATCGTCCGACTGATGGCCGTCATGGCCTCGGTGCCGCTGGACGCAGTCTCGACCCGGAAGCCGGCTCGGGTGAGCTGGTATGCGATGAGGGCCGCAATGTCCGGCTCATCTTCTACCACCAACACCCTGGACGAAGGTTCTCCATTCAGGTTCGTGCTCATGGTCGTCCCACAATTGGGGTTACGTGCCGGCGCAGATGTCCACCCCGTCAGGGCCTGCATCCCCGCCCTCCGTGTCCTGATTGTATGGCTGGAAGGTCACGACCCGGCCGCGGGAGAGGTAACGGGTAGGTAACGACGTATGGAGTCTGAGCCGGAATGGTCGGCCGGTTGACGAGCAGGGTCACTAACGCGATGATTGTTCATACTTGAAACATATGCTGTCGCCCAGACTCCCCGGAGCGTCCGGGGGCATGGTGAAGCGGGTGACAAGGACCTCAAGGGAGGGTGGGATCATGACCTCGATCCTCGGTTTGCACCATGTGACAGCTACGGTTGCCCAGGCCCAGGCCGACGTGGACTTCTTTGCGGGACTCCTGGGGCTCCGGTTGGTCAAGAAGACGGTGAATTTCGACAATACGGGGGTCTACCATTTCTACTACGGGGACGAGGTCGGTTCACCCTCTACACTCATGACCACCTTCCCCTATGCCGGCCAGGGCGTGGGCCAGGGCCGCCATGGAGCAGGACAGATCAGCGTCACCACCTTCTCCATACCGGAAGGCGCCCTGGAGCGGTGGGTGAGCCGCCTGGGCGAGGCAGGCGTGGGCATTCTCTGGCATGGTCGGCGCTTCGGTCAGGAGGCCCTGGAGTTCCAGGATCCCTCGGGACTCCGCATCGAACTCCGGGAAGCCCCTGGCGACGACCGGGTCCCCTGGAAAGGAGGGGGGCTGGGAGAGGAGCTGTCCATCCGGGGGATCCACAGCGTGACCCTCCGCCTCCACCAGGCCGAGCCTTCACTCAGCTTCCTGGCCCAGATGCTGGGCATGAATGAGGTGAGACGGGAAGGCGACCGCATCCAGGTCACAGCCGGGGAGGGAGGCCCGGGTGCGCTCCTGGAGCTGGAGGTGGATCCGGATGCTCCGCCAGGGGTGAACGGGTTGGGCACCGTGCACCATGTGGCCCTGGCAGTGAAGGACGAAGACGCCCAGGCCCGAGTCCGGGCTCACCTGGTGGAGCGAGGCGTGGATGTCACCCAGGTCCGGGATCGACAGTACTTCCGGTCCATCTATTTCCGGGAGCCCGGTGGGGTCCTCTACGAGGTGGCCACCCGGGGGCCAGGCTTCACGGTGGATGAGTCTACCGAGGAACTGGGCCAGGCCCTGAAGCTTCCGCCCTGGGAGGAGGAACGACGGCCCCGGATCGAAGCCAGACTACCCAAGATCACCCTGGAGGCACTGAAGTGACTGTTCATACCGGAGAACCTGTGGGCACCGCCGGCCCAGCCCTTGGCGAGGGGACGGCAGCCATGATCATGGTCCACGGCCGAGGCGCCTCGGCCCCGAGTATCCTGGAGTTGGCCCGGGTCTTCGGGCATCCCGGAGTGTCCTACCTGGCCCCGTCCGCAGCCAACCATACCTGGTATCCCAATAGCTTCATGGCGCCCCAGGACGCGAATGAACCCCATCTGAGTTCGGCGCTGGAGCTCCTGGCGCGGATGCTGGACCAGGTGGTGTCGGCAGGGATTCCCCGAGAGCGGACCTTCATCCTGGGGTTCTCCCAGGGAGCCTGCCTGGCCTCGGAGTTCGTCATGCGAAACCCAGGGAGATATGGAGGGCTGATTGCCTACAGCGGAGGTCTCATCGGGCCTGAGGGCTCAACCTGGGACCCTGTGGGCGAGATGGAGGGGACGCCTGTCTTCCTGGGGTGCAGTGACGTGGACGCCCACATCCCGGTGAGCCGGGTCCACGAAACCGAGGAGGTATTCCAGGCCATGGGTGCCCAGGTGGAGAAGCGGATCTATCCGGGGATGGGGCACCTGGTGAACCGGGACGAGATCGCCTACACCCAGGAGCTCCTGAGCAGCGTGCCGGCTTCGTGACGGAGCACGGATGAGCGAACTGGCGGAGGACCTGGGCTACCGGCTCCGTCCCCTTCGGGTGCTCCTGGCTTCAGGGGCGGTGGGAAGGGTGGCCCAGGAGCTGGAGGAGGAGGGGATCAGTCGGCCCCTCCTGGTGACGACGCCAGGCCGTTGGAAGGCGCTCCCTCCCGGACTTCGAGGAGAGGAGGTGGCGTGGGCCGGGGTCTTCTCCAGGGCCCGGGTCCACATACCCCAGGAGCGGGTCGATGAGGCCATGGCACTGGCCAGGAAGGTGGAGGCTGACGGGCTGGTGGCCTTTGGTGGGGGATCGGCCACGGGAATGGCCAAGGCCGTGGCGCTGGAGACCGGGCTGCCCGTGGTGGCCATCCCCACCACCTTCTCCGGTTCAGAGAACACGGCCATCTGGGGGGTCCGGGGGGATGAGGGAAAGTCCACCGGGCGGGCCACGGAGGTCGCTCCCCGGGTGATCATCTACGATCCCGACCTGCTGGCTGCGCTCCCGCCGCGCGTGGCTGCGGCCAGTGGGATGAACGCGGTTGCCCATTCCGTGGGTGCCCTCACTTCTCACTCCTCCCATCTGCTGGCCCGGTTGCTGGCCCGGGAGGGCCTGGAGACCCTCATGGGCGCGTTGCCCGGGGTCATGGATGGAGTTGCCAGGGCCCGCCGCGACGCCTTCTGGGGCGCTCACCTCTCCGGCCGAGCTCTGGACATGAGCACCATGGGTCTCCACCACCGGCTTTGTCATATCCTGGGAGGACGGCTGGATCTTCCTCACGCGGTGACCCACGCAGTCCTCCTTCCCTTCACCACGCTCGTCACTCTTGAGCGCATGCCGCAGGGCCAAGCGACGATCCTGGATGTCCTGAACCGTGGCTGGGCGCGCCAGGGTGGGAGGGCGACGGAGTCCGGGGGTGGGAGGACAGGAGGAAAAGAGGTCGCCCGTGCTTTCCTGGAGCTGAACCAGCGGCTGGGCCTCCCGATCGCACTCTCTGAGATGATGGCCGAAGGGAGTTCCGAGATGGTACCTCAGGTCGAGGCATCCCACGATGAGGAGGGGAAAGGCGGGGTGGGTCAGAGGTCAACGGCCGCGGCTGCCCCTGTCTCGGGAATCCAACAGGGAGGGGCCATTCCCTATCCCCGGGAGCTCATGGCTCAGGTGACGGAGGAGGCGCTGGGGAGCGATGGCGGCTACCATCTTTCCGCGACCGGTCCTGAGATTTCAGCGCTCCTGAAGGCGGCCTGGGAGGGAGCGCTCCCGTAGAAGGCCGTTGAAGTAGTACAGGGCGCCACCGTTGCGAACGTCAGGGGCCCGGGCAATCCTTCGCCCGGGCCCCTCGTGTACGATGACTGAAGCGATCACATCCGTGGGCTGGTTTCCGCGCTCCGGTCCGGCGTCTGACACTCAGGCCACTCCATGGGCTCACCCGTCTGAGGGCTCACCGGCATGACGGTCCGTCGCTCCCGGGACACGGTCTCCGGGTCCTCAGAGGCCAGATACGCCAGAGAGGCCACCAGGACCGAGTTGTTCTTCAGGTCATCCAGGACCAGCTTGTCGAAGGTGTCCCGGTTCGTGTGCCAGGTATAGGTGAAGTAGTCCCAGTGGTGAGCCGACAGGCTGAAGGCCGGCGCTCCGGCGCAGATGAAGGACGCATGGTCCGTCCCTCCGGAGGACGGGGTTCCGGGAAGGCCGAGATTGACGTGCTGGTTCACCTCGGAGGGGACACGGGCCAGCCAGCGGGACATGTGGTCCGAGGCGTCCACCAGTCCCTGCATGGAGATGTTCACCACGCGGCCTGTGCCGTTGTCCTGATTCAGAAGGACCTGCATGCCGTCCACTACCTCCGGGTGGTCCGCCGCAAAGGCCCGGGACCCGTTCAGGCCCTGTTCCTCGCCACCCCAGTGCCCCACCAGGATGGTCCGCTTGGGCTCGGGGTAGACCTCGGTCAGGATCCGGATGGTCTCCATCATGAGGACGGTGCCGGTTCCATTGTCGGTGGCACCGGAAGAACCATCCCAGGAGTCGAAGTGGGCCGACAGCATGACGTATTCGTCAGGGCGCTCGGTCCCTGGAATGGTAGCGATGGTGTTGTAGACCGGGACGTCACCAAGGAACTCGGCTTCAAAGTTCACCCGGAGCACGGGCCCCTGCTCCCGCTCGGCCAAGCGGAAGACCAGGCCGTAGTCCTCGCAGGAGAGTTCGAAGGTGGGGATCTCCCGGGTCCGGGCATTGAAGATCCGGTTGGCTCCCCACCCGCCGGACCAGTTCATGGTCACCACGCCGGCAGCTCCGGCTTCCTCCAGGCGAAGGGGCATCTCCTGAGGAGAGAGGCCGGTACGCTGCAGGTTGGCGCTCCAGGCCTCGGCCTCAGCGGACCGCCGTTCCCTCATCCGCTCCAATGATTCTGAGGTGGCGTGCTCCTCCCAGTTGGACTCGGGACGGCAGGTGAAGGGTGCCAGGGAGGCCATGACGAACTTTCCATCCACCGATGGGAGCCATGCCTCGAAGTCGGCCTGGTTGGAGAACTCAGGAGGCACCACCACCTCGCCGGTGACGGGGCCGTTGGTCCCCGGGCTCCAGGCCAGGTTCATCCCGTCCAGGGAACGGACCCGGGGCTCCAGGAGGTCGATATGACTGATCCCCCGGTCCCACCCGACCCAGGTGCCGTACTGGCGATTGTCAGCCTCCACACCCCACTGCTCGTACATGTGAACGAGCCAGTCATGCCCCCGGTCGATCCCGGGAGCACCGGTGAGGCGGGGTCCAATGGAATCCATCAGGGCCTGGGCCAGGTCCTCGATCTGGGAGTTGTTCATGGCCTGGTCCCAGATTCCCTCCAGGACCGGGTCGTCCACACTGAAGGTCTGGCCGTGGGCGTGTCCGGCAGGCAGACCCACCAAAGCGATAGACAGCAGAAGGGTCAAACTCAGAGCGCGCATGACGTGTCTCTCCGTGAGAGCGGCACATTCGTGGGGATGGAAGGCCTGGAGACCACCATGGGGCCAGCCCTCCCATCCGTCGAACCATTCCTGCAAAGGTAGAAGACAGGCTCTGGGGGGACCATCCCTGGGACGGAGTGTCTCAGGTGAGCTTGGTCCCGGACCGGAGCGCCGGAGAGGCCTCCCCTCGGTCCTGGGGTGATCTTGTGGTGATGAGCGGGGGCTGGCAGCTTGGGGCCATGATCAGCCTGGCGGACCCTGTGGCGGAGCTGGCCGTATTCGGCGTCCTCATCCTGGCTCTGGCCCTCTTCGTGGCCGGTCCCTGGCGTTATGACCTTGTGGCGTTGGGAGTGGCACTGATGCTGGCTTTGGTGGGGGTGATCCCTGCGGATCGCCTCTTCACCGGATTTGCCCACCCGGCCGTGATCACCGTGGCCGCGGTGCTGGTGGTAAGCCGGGGGCTCCAGGCCTCGGGCCTGGTCCAGATCATATCCGGGTGGGTGGTCCGGATCGGAGATCGAACAACTCTGCAGGTGGCTGCTCTCTCCCTCATGGTGGCCGTGTGCTCGGCCTTCATGAACAATGTGGGGGCTCTGGCCATCTTCCTCCCCGTGGCGGTCCGGCTGGCCCGAAAGTGCGGCCAACCCCCCTCCGTCCTCCTCATGCCTCTGGCCTTCGCTTCCTTGCTGGGAGGGATGACCACCCTCATCGGAACGCCACCCAACATCATCATCGCCAGCTTTCGGGCCGAGGACGGCGCCATGGCGTTTCAGATGTTCGACTTCGCCCCCGTGGGCGTAGGAGTCACGGTGGCGGGCATCCTCTTCATCTCCCTGGTGGGATGGCGGCTCCTCCCCGAGCGGACAGGGGGAGGAGCGGAGGAGGATCTCTTCCAGATCCAGGAGTACCTGACCGAGATCCGGGTGCCGGAGGACTCTTCCGTGGAAGGGGACACCCTTCGCAAGGTGGAAGAGGAGGTGGAGGGCGGCTTCCTGGTGGTGGCCCTGATCCGGAACGGCCGGAAGCTACCGGCGCCGTCTCCCTGGGAGGTCCTGCAGGCCGGCGACATCCTCCTGGTGGAGGCCGGGTCCGAGGCGCTGGAGGAGCTGGCCGACGGAAGTCGCTTCGCCCTGGAAGGTGAGCGAGAGCTGGACCAGGAGGCCCTGAAGTCGGAGGAGGTGAGCCTCCTGGAGGTAGTGGTCCGCCCTGATTCGCCGCTGGTGGGGCGCTCCGCAGCGTCCACGAACCTGCGATGGCGCCACGGCGCCAATCTCCTGGCCCTGGCCCGAAGAGGGGAACGGCTGACCCGTCGGCTCGGCCACGTGAAGTTGGAGGCGGGAGACGTGCTCCTCCTGCAGGTCCGGTCGGAACGGGTTCAGGAGACCCTTTCGGCCATGGGATGCCTTCCCCTTGCCGAGCGAGACCTGAAGGTGGGCCGTCCCCGGCGTCTCATCCTGGGTGTAGGGCTTTTCGGGATTGCGATGATTCTCACAGCGACGGGGCAACTCCCGGTGACGGTGGCCTTCACCGGAGCCGCCCTGGCCATGGTTCTCTTCAACCTGGTGCCCCTGAGGGAGCTCTATACCAGTGTGGACTGGCCCGTCATTGTCCTCCTGGGGGCCATGATCCCGGTGGGGGAGGCCCTGGAGACCACGGGAGGAGCGGACCGGATCGCAGGCTACATCCTCATGCTGGGGGACCAACTCCCGGCGGCGGGGACGCTGGCTGTGGTCATGGTGGGGACCATGTTTCTCTCGGACCTGGTGAACAATGCGGCGGCCGTGGTCCTCATGGCCCCCATCGCCATTACCGTCTCCCTGGGGTTGGGCGTGTCCGCCGATCCCTTCCTCATGGCGGTGGCGGTGGGGGGATCCTCGGCCTTCCTGACCCCCATTGGCCACCAGTCCAACGTCCTGGTCATGAATGCGGGGGGGTACCGATTCGGTGACTACTGGCGGATGGGACTGCCCCTGGAGGTGCTGACGGTCCTGGTGGGGATTCCCCTGATCCTGACCTTCTGGCCCCTCTGAGTGGAGGGGGGCCCGGGGGTTCGGCGGAGTCCTGCCCAGGGAGCGGGGTCTCCCAGAGGCCAGTTCCCGACCCAATCCCCGGTCCGGAGAGGCCGGGGCGGGCCCGATCGTCGAGAAGGCCCTTGCTGAAGGAGCGGATTCCACCTTCTATTCGAGCCCCCCGGGACGATGACGGTGGCTCCCGGCAAACCTTGCGATTCCGGTCCTGCTCCGACCACGACCGGCCCTGATCAAGTGAAGAGGAGAGGCAGTGGCAGAGAAGAAGGTGGTACTGGCATACAGCGGCGGGCTGGATACGGCCTGCATCCTGAAGGTCCTGCTCCAGCGAGGCTATGAGGTCATCGCCTACATTGCCGACGTGGGTCAGATCGAGGATTTCGATGCGATCCGGGAGGGGGCCCTCCGGACGGGTGCCTCCAAGGCCTTCGTGGAGGACCTGAAGGAGGAGTTCGTCACCGACTTCATCTTCCCGGCCATCGCGGGAAACGCCATCTACGAGAACCGCTACCTCCTGGGGACGGCCCTGGCCCGGCCGGTCATTGCTCGACGCCAGGTGGAGATCGCCATCCGGGAAGGGGCCACAGCGGTGGCCCATGGGGCCACGGGGAAGGGGAACGACCAGGTCCGCTTCGAACTGGCCTTTGCCGCCCTTGCCCCCCAACTGGAGGTCATCGCCCCCTGGAAAGAGCGGGAGTTCCTGGAGCGCTTCCAGGGTCGGCCCGACCTCCTGGCCTATGCCCAGGAGCACGGGATCGAGGTGGAAGCCTCGGCTGAGAAGCCGTACTCCTCGGATGAGAACCTCATGCACCGGTCCTATGAGGCCGGCTTGCTGGAGGATCCGGACATATCTCCGCCTGCGGAGATGTTCAAACTCACCCGGTCCCTCCAGGACGCTCCCGACACCCCCACGGAGCTGGCCATCCACTTCAAGGATTCGGTACCGGTGCAGGTGGAAAACCTGAGTGACGGGACGGTCCACGAGGATCCGGTGGCCCTCTTCACCTACCTGAACGAACAAGCCGGCATCCACGGGATTGGACGGGTGGACATGGTGGAGAACCGCTTCGTGGGGATCAAGTCCCGGGGGATCTACGAGACGCCGGGAGGGACCATCCTCCACCATGCCCTGCGGGACCTGGAAGGGGTGGCCATGGACCGGGAGGTGCTCCGTCTCCGGGACATGCTCTCTCCCCGCTTCGCCGAGATCATCTACAACGGCTTCTGGTTCTCTCCTGAAATGGACTTCATCCAGGCCGCCTTCCGTCAGTCGGAGCAGCTCATCGACGGCCGGGTCCGGGTGCAGCTCTACAAGGGGAACGTGGTGCCCATGGGACGCCAGTCCTCCAGCCTCCTCTACGACCAGGAGCTCTCCTCCATGGACGTCTCCGGCGGGTACGACCAGGAGGATGCCTGGGGCTTCATCCGGATCAGCTCCCTCCGCCTTCGGGCCCACAAGCTGATTCTGGGGCAGGTGGAATCGGAGGAGGACGGGGCGGAGTGATTCGGGGCCGGGCCGGGGGAGGACGGTCCTGGATGGGGGGATGGAGCCCGCTGCCCTGCTCCCTCGAGGGGATCGGGGGAGCAGGAGGACACGGGGGAGTCCGTCCTCCTCTGCTGGACCCTCACCCCTTACATGCCTACTGTCTTGCTGGTCTGGAAAATTCTTCGGACCCTGGAGCCAGGTCTCCGGGGATGGGTCCCTCAAGCCCCAACTGATTCATGAACATGGTCCGGTCACGTCGTTGCCGTTTCCCCCTTCCGGCGATCCTCGTCGCCGGGGCACTCCTTCTGACCCCACCCCTGGCGGCCCAGGAAACCGGGGGGAGCGACGCTCCGGGGCCTGTCCCCCAGACGTACGACTGGTGGGAGTCGGAGCCCATTTCCGAGACCACGCCCTGGGGGCAGGCCGTGGACGTGGAGGCCACGGAGCTCATGCGCTCCTGGACCACCATGCCCGAGTACACCAACCCCGTGGTGGACCACCTACCGGTGGCCGAGGGTGTGGTGTCGCCCATGGATCACTTCGGATATCCCATTGGAAAGCCGGGCTACCTCCACCGGGTGGACGAGATCTACGGCTACCACGAGGCGCTGGCAGGCAGCTCGGACCGGGTGAATTTCCAACTCCTGGGAGAGACGGAGGACGGGAACAACCTGGCCCTGGTCCAGATCGGCTCCACCCAGAACCTGGCGCGCCTCCAGCGGGTCCGGGAGGGGATGAACCAGTTGGCCGATCCCCGGGGCACTTCGGAGGAGGAGGCCCGGGCACTCATGGAGGAGCTCCCGGTCATCCACCTCATCTATTCCGGGCTCCATTCTCCGGAGACCGGGCACCCGGAGGTGACGCTGGAGCTGGCGTACCGGCTGGCGGCCTCCGAGGACCCCATGATCCAGGCCATCCGGGAGAACGTTCTGGTGTTCATCGTGCCGGTGGTGGAGCCGGACGGGCGGAACCGGGTGGTGGATTGGTACCGGAAGCACGCCGACCCGGAGCTGGCCGACTGGAGCGACCGGATCCCCGGTCCTCCCTTCTGGGGGAAGTACATCCGCCACGACAACAACCGGGACGGGCTCCAGCGGATCGCCCGCCTCACCCAGGAGACCATGGATCTCTTCCTGGAGTGGAAGCCCCCCATCACCCTGGATCTCCACGAGTCGGTGCCCTACCTCTACGTCTCCACCGGGACGGGCCCCTACAACCCGAATGTGGACCCCATCACGGTGAGTGAGTGGCAGTGGATCGCCAACTACGAGGTGACGGCCCTCACCAGTCTGGGACATCCAGGGGTCTGGACCCACGGGTTCTATGACGGGTGGAATCCCAGCTATCTCTTCTGGCACGCCAACAACCGGAACGCCATCGGGCGCTTCTACGAGACCTTCGGGAACTCGGTCCCCAACACCGTGACCCGGGAGCTGGGTTCCGGCTCCACTGAGGTCCGGTGGTATCGGCCCAACCCCCCTCGCTCCGAGACCATCTGGTCGCTCCGAAACAATGTGAACTATGCCCAGACCGGGGTCCTCCACTCCCTCTTCCTGTATGCTGAGAACCGGGAGCGGATCCTGGAGCAGTTCTGGATCAAGTCGAATCGCTCCCTGGACCGGGGCCGGACGGACGCTCCCTTCGCCTACCACCTCCCGGCGGACCAGCTCCGAAAAGGGAATGTGGCCCACCTCCTGAACAATCTGGTGGATCAGGGGATCGAGGTGCATCGGGCCCAGGCCCCCGGGAATTTCGGCCAGGTCCAGGTCCAGGAGGGGGACTTCCTCATCCGCATGGACCAGCCGTACCGGGACTACGTGGAAACCCTCATGGGGATCCAGCACTTCCCTGAAGATGCACCCCGCCCATATGACGATGTGGGGTGGACTTTCGGGTATCTCTACAACGTGGAGGTCCACGGGATCGAGGAGCCAGGCGTCCAGGAGCTGGCCGCCAGTCAGGTTCAGACGGTGGAGATCCCCGGTGCGGTGGACATCCCCTCGGGCTCGGCCTGGTACGCCGTCCATCCGGCCGCCTCGGGCTACGCCCTGGAGGCCCGGTGGGAGCTGTCTGATCTGGAGATGGAGGTGGCCCACGAGGCCATCGATGCCGGGGACCGCTCACTGGAGGCAGGTGCCTGGCTCTTCGCCGCCGACGGGACCGATCGGGGGCAGCTGGAGGGGTGGGCCCGGAGCCACGGTTTCCACCTGGTGGGGCTCTCGGCCGGTGAGGTGGAGGGAGTGGAGCGGGCTTCCACGACCCTGCCCCGCATCGCCCTCCTGCACAGCTGGCGGAACACCCAGGACGACGGGTGGGCCCGCTACAACCTGGATCGGATGGGGATCCCCTACGAGTACCTCCCCGAGGACCGGCTCCGGGACGGGGGCCTCCGCGACCGCTTCGACGTGATCCTCTTCCCCGAGCAGGGCCGAGGCTCCAACGCCCAGCAGATCTTCGGCGGGGTGGACCCGGAGCTCTCACCCCTCCCCTGGCGCCCCCACCCCGACTACCCCTCGCTGGGCATGTACTCGGAGACGGATGACATGACCGGGGGGATGGGATACGATGGGCTGGCCGAACTGGAGCGGTTCGTCCGGGCCGGCGGCACCTTCATCACCCTGGGCTCGGCCTCCACCCTTCCGGTGGACTTCGGCCTGGTGCGCGGGGTCTCGCTGGCTGACCCGGCAGACCTCTTCGTGCCTGGCTCCATCGTCCAGGGGAAGGTGGTGAACGACGGTCATCCAGTGGCCTGGGGCTATCCTGAGGACGTGCCCCTCATCAACCGGTTCGGTCCCTACTTCAATGTGTCCGGGTCCATGGCGGACCGGGTCGTCCTCCGCTACGGGGAGGCTGACGAGCTCTTCCTGAGCGGGCTCGTCATCAATGGAGAGGGGCTGGCAGGCCGGCCCGCCGTCATCTCAGCACCGGTGGGCGAGGGCAACGTGGTCCTCTTCGGGTTCAACCCCCTGCACCGCTACCAGACCCACGGGATGTTCTCCCTGGTCTGGAACTCGATCCTGCACTGGGACCGGCTGTAGCCTCGGGGTGGGGATGTTCGGTCCACGACCTCGGGGAGGGTGCCCGTCAGGCGCACCTCCCGGCCCTGAAGTATGTGATTTTATTATAATCTTCTGGTCTCACGGGCTATCCAGCCCGCGAATCCACTGGTTTCAGCGGCCGGACCGGGTGGGTCAGCCTCAAAATATGTGATTTCATTATAATTTGAGCTCCCTCTCTGACTCCCTGCCCGGATTAGAAGGCTGTTGAAGTACAGGAGCGACCGCCGCGTCGGGGTCTTGCGGCCCTGGGCGAGGCGGATCCTTGAAGGCGATGCCGCAGCGCATCGGCAAAGGGCTCCAACGACGACCCAGGGACACAACCCCCTGGCGCCCTTCGGGTTGGGGCGGTAGGTCGCCGCCTCCGGCGTTGGCTCGCCTGGACATAGCTCGTCCGCTATGCCTGCCGCGAGCCGCCTTGGACCCAGCGGCGGCCCTCTTGTTTCTTCAGCAGCCTCTCAGAGCCGCGGCATCTCCACCACCAATCCCATGAAGAGGATCGTTCCGGTCAGCCGTTCCCGGATGGCGAAGAGGAAGGGCCGGTCGGCCCGGAGCTGGGGGGGCATGGAGGTGGCCATGACTACCGAGGTAACGGCGGCGGCCTCGGTCCCTTCCTCGTCCACCCGGATGAAGCTCTTTTGCTTCACCTCGTCGATCCAGGGCGACGCATCCTGGAACATCCGGGAGAAATTGGCGCCGGGTTGGAAGGCCTCTCCCATCCCCATGGCGGAGAGGGGATCGTTGAGGGAACTCTCCCACTCCACCTCGAAGCGGGGGAGCCAGAGCTGTACCCGGGTGGTGGTCAAGCCCTGGATGATCTCGTCCCACTCCTGGGGGTCCAGCTCCTGGACCAGGTCGTGGATTCGCTCCCCCTCGTGGGGGACCACCACCGTCATGGAGAAGGCCTGGCCTGCGTAGGGGAGGTCCACGGCGGCGTACCGGTCGGCGCTGTAGTAGCGGAGGGTGTCGTCCCGGATCATGAACTCGGCCGGCTCGCTGGATCCATCCAGGAGGTGGAAGGGTTCCTCCCGGGTC
>PWWP01000250.1 GCA_003562075.1 Gemmatimonadota bacterium | reverse complement strand
TCCAATGAGACCGAGAAAATGGTCGGCGTGGAGGTGGGTCACGAAGATCCCCCAGATGGAGAAGCCGGTCCCGAACCGCATCATCTGACGCTGGGTCCCTTCCCCACAATCCCAGAGCATGATCTCACCTTCTCGTTGGACACTGATGCCGCTTACGTTCCGCCCTACGGTAGGACGAGACGCAGACGTTCCAAGAAAGGTGATTCGGATCATCTGGTTCGGGGGCCGGGTGAAGGTAGGCTTCAGGTGGTTTGAAGGTAGCGCCCTCCAAGGTGCGATCAAGGAGCTTGTCCGCCCCGGCTTTTCTGCCTACCCCAGGACCGTCCCTGGATCGCCCTGCCCCGTCCGGTGATGGGTCCGGTGCTGTGGACAGGACGCCGCCTCCCTGCCTACCCTTCTCTGGTTGAATGGGCGCAGGCCCTGAGTCAGGTACGGCTTCTCCGGGTCCGCCATCCAGCCATCGAACCATCCTCCAGAACCCGAGACTGATCGGCCGGCCATGACCCATCTTTCCGCCGTTCCGGGCGTCCTCCTCGTCCTCCTGGTCGCGACCCTGGTCCTGCCAGGCCACCTGGAGGCCCTGGGGACCGATACTGGTGCTTCCACCCTCCCCTCTGGGACCGGACAGCGCTGGCTCCACCTCCTGGCCACCGTCCTCCTGTTGGGCATCGTGAGCTTCCGTTATGGGGCCCTCCGATACCTGGGCGAGAAGGACAGCGGGCTCCAGGTACGGGAACGAGCCAACCGCAACCTGGTCCGGATCGGGTGGGTGGCCACTGCCGTCCTCGTCCTGACGCTGGTAACCCGTCTTCAGCAGCGCCTTGCGGAACTGGCCGATGCTGGGGGGGGAGGGTGGGAGTATCTTCCCCACCTTCTCTTCCGGACCGGATGGGGTGGTGGCTGGTTCATCCACCTGGGAGCCACCGTCCTGGCCTTCACCGGCTTGGTCCTGATCCGACGAGGTGGCGAGACGGGCCGGGGGTGGGGGATCCTGACCGGCGCCGCCATCCTCCTCCCTCTGATCCTTGCCTTCCAGGGACATGCCATGGCCTCACCGCTCCGGCAGGTGGCCATTCCTCTCCTCTACCTTCACGTTGCCGGGGTCGGAATCTGGCTGGGGGGGCTCCTGGTCCTGATCCTGGCCGGTCTGCCTGCGGTCCGGAGGTTGAAGGACGCTGGAGGTGGACTCCCTCCCCTGGCTCGCCTCGTGAATGGGTTCTCCCGGGTTGCGCTGGTGGCAGTGACACTCCTGGTCCTGACCGGCGTGCTCACGTCCCTCATCCAGGGAGATGGGCTGGGAGCCACCTGGGCATCCGGCTGGGGACGGACCCTGGCGCTGAAGCTCGGGCTGGTTGGCGCTGCCTTCCTCATGGGGTTCTACAACTGGCGGAAGGTCCGCCCTGGCCTTTCCTCCAATCCGGATCCGAGTCAGCTTCGAATCCCAGCTTCGGTGGAGGCCGTCCTGGGGCTCCTGGTTCTCCTGGCTACGGCGGTCCTGGTGGCCCTTCCCCTCCCCTGATGCAGCCGCTGGAGGACGGGACGCCCGTGCCGGCTCCTGCTCGACGGGTCAGGCACATCTGCTCCCGCTTGCCCCTGCCAGGGATCGGGCTGTACCGTCGTTCCTGCGATGGAAATCAGCGTCCCTCCCCTCACACCCCCCCACAAGCAGATGCCTGAAGCTCAATCCGGCGCGCCACGCTACGGCCTTCCTCCAAGACGCCCTTCAGCCCCACCTTCTGGTCGGGTCTCGAATCCATGATCAAGACCGTGGGCGCCCAGTTGGCCCTCTTCATGGACGAACCCCAGATGCGACAGAACCTGGGGGCGCTCATCAAGTATCTGGCCTTCCTCATCGGGGTGACCCTTCTCTACACAGTCCTCTTTCAACTGCTCATGATCCACGTGGAGGGGCAGGAGCACTCGTGGCTGGCTGGTCTATACTGGACCATTGTCACCATGAGCACCTTGGGATTCGGGGACATCACCTTCCAGACGGACCTGGGACGAACCTTCAGTATCGTGGTTCTCATGAGTGGAGTCGTCCTCCTCCTGGTGGTTCTTCCCTTTGTCTTCATCCGCTATTTCTACGCGCCGTGGCTGGAGGCACAACTCCGCCTCCGGGCCCCCCGGCGGGTGCCTGAGGACACGGAGGGTCACGTCATCATCTGCGGCGATGATCCGATTACGCCGGGGCTCATTGAGCAGCTGAAGATCCACCGGATTCCCTACGTCCTCCTGGATCCAGACCCAGAGTCGGCGGCTCGGCGGTTCGGCCAGGGACAGCGAGTCCTCTGTGGGGAGGTGGACGCACAGGAAACCTACCTAGCGGCCCACGCGTCGTCGGCCCGGCTCCTCCTGGCGAACCTGGATGATGTCACCAACACCAATATCATCCTGACTGTTCGGGACCTGGCTCCCGACACCCCGATTGCTGCCATCGCGTCTTCAGAGGATGCCGTGGACCTGATGGGGCTTGCCGGAGCAGACCATGTCCTCCCCCTCCGAAAGCAGCTGGGGGAGCAGCTTGCCAACCGGGTGAACGCCGGCCATGCCCAGACGCATGTCATCGGGCGATTCCGGGACCTGGTGATTGCCGAGTTCCCGGTCATGAACACTCCCCTGGCAGGGAAAACGATCCGCGAAACCCGGCTCCGAGACCTGATGGGGTTGAATATCGTAGGAGTCTGGGAGCATGCCGAACTGAAACCGGCCCGTCCTGATCTCCGTCTCACGGAACAGGCCCTCCCGGTGGTCATCGGATCGGAGAAACAGATGCGGGAGCTGGACGAACTCCTGTACATATACGACACGAACTGGAGCCCGGTCATCATCATCGGCGGGGGAAAGGTAGGGAGAGCCGCCACCCGGGCCCTCAAGAAGAAGGAAGTCCAGGTCCACCTCATCGAGCGAAATCCGGATCTGGCGGCCCGCTGGCAGCACCTCCCGGACCGGATGTTCGTCGGGGATGCAGCAAACCGGGAACTCCTGGAGGAGGCCGGGATCCACGATGCTCCCGCAGTTCTCCTGACCACCAACGACGATGCCATGAACGTCTTCCTGGCCGTCTACTGCCGCCGCCTCAATGAGAAGCTCCGGATCGTGAGCCGGATCACCTACGACCGGAACATCGAGTCCATTCGGAGAGCCGGCGCCGATCTGGTCATGAGCTACGCCGGGCTGGGCATTGCCGCCCTGACGTCCATGGCTCGAGGTCGGAGGATGATCGAACTGGGGGAAGGGGTGGAGCTCTTCGAAGAAGATCTACCGAAGAGCCTCAGGGGCAAGACGCTGGCCGAGAGCGAGATCGGGGCGAAGACCGGCCTGACCGTGGTGGCTGTGGAAAAAGGCGATGGGCTTTCTGCCGCTCCCCGGGCCTCGGAGCAGCTCACCGATCAGTGTCGACTCTTCATGATCGGTACGGCCGAACAGCATCAGGCCTTCCAGGACCGATACGGGGACCGCTGAGACCGGACCGCGGGATCGGTCCCCAGGCGGGGCATCAGGGAGCCGGATCCATCCGGTAGAAGGCGATGCCGGCGGCCTGCTGGCGAACCTCCACCGAGTCCACCCGCTCCAGCGTATCCAGATCGTAGATATCCACCTTTCCTGGCTCGGCTCCCACGCCCTCCACGCTCACGAATGCGTAGCGGGAGTCAGGGCTGACCACCACGCCATGGGTGACAGTGATGGATGAGTCCCGGATGGCCAGCGACTCCCCGGTCTCCAGGTCCAGGAACTCCACCCCACTTCCCTGCTTCAGCGTCACCACCAGGAGCCGTCCATCCGGTGTGGCCTCCAGGTTGTAGGGGCCCCGACCGGTGGAAAACGTCCGGACCAGCTCCCAGTTCTCACGGTCGATCTCCAGGACCTGATCTGTGGCACTGCAGGCCACGTAGAGGAACCGGTTGTCGGGCGAAGGATCGGCCCAGGTGGGGGTGCAGGTGGAGGGATGGGCTCCCGCTCCAGCCGGATCGTGCGCCGTCCGGTCCCCTGCCTCAGGCGCCGGATCGTGCTCGTGGTGATCCTCGTGGGCGTCGCGATCCATGTGATCCCCATGGTCCTGGTCAGCCACCATCTGGGGATCCAACGGCCCCTCTTCCCCCGTCACCAGGGAGAATCGCCGGGATACCTCGAAGTCGCGGGTGCTGATCTCCACGAGTTGATCGTCCATCATGCACACCGAATACTGGTGCAGACCGTCGAGGCTCACCCGGCTCCCATGCGGCATGGTGCAGGTCTCCGTGCGGGCCACCTCCGTCATGGTGGGCAGATGTACTGCCGAGACGGAGGAGGGCACCATGGCGCCGTAGAGATTGAAGTTCACTACGAAGGCATAGAGACCGTCGGGGGTCACGTCCAGCGTGGCCGGAAAGCGCCCCAGGTCAATGGGTTCACCCACCGGGGCACTGGCTTCCAGATCGAACTTCCAGAATTTGCCGTCGGGAATCCCGTGACCGGTGGTCACGTAGAAATGGCGGCCGTCAGGAGCGACCTGGATCCCGTGGGGCCCCTCCATGGTGACGGGAAACATACCGATGGGGATGGACGCTTCCACCTCGGCCCCTCCCGGTCCGAACCGGACCCGGTGGATCCGATCCGCTGACTCGGCCAGGACATAGATCCAGTAGTT
>PWWP01000198.1 GCA_003562075.1 Gemmatimonadota bacterium | reverse complement strand
TGGAGGCTCGCCACGGTCCGGATCTGGAACCATCGGGGACGAAGCTCCTCCACCACGTCATAGAGGTTTCCGCCTGAGGCGGCCGCGATCTCATCTGCGGTAAGCGCATTGGGGTTCGTCCGCTCCCCGCTCCGCTCGCCGGTTCCTGCGCACCCGGGGATACCCAACAGGAATGCGAACAAGAGGAGCCCGAGCAGCAAGGGCTGTCCCCGCGTCCCTCGCCACGGCCCTGGATTCAATCTGTTCATTTTGACTCCCTGACACACGCAACGGGCGGAGGCATCCCACACCTCCGCCCGCTGCCGTTCATCGTTGTCGATGGTCCCGGCTCATGGCCAGTCCATCAGAAGCCGTACGTCCCTACCGGAGCAGCGAAGTCCCCGCCAATGCCCCCGAAGGTGTAGAGCGACTCACCGAGAAGTTCGAGCTCCCGGCCTGGGATGGGAATCTGGAGGAAACTACCTTCAACCAGATCACCCCAACCTCGCCCATGGAAGTACCATGGGGCAAGATGGAGTCCCTGAGTGATGGTCTCCAGGCGAAGCTCCCACTTGAGCATCTCAAAGAGGTCGCCACACTCCCCGTTGGGGAGCCTCGGCACACAGCTCTCGTTCACCCCGCTGGCGTCCGTGGGGCTGAGCCCTGCGGCCGTCCGGGTAACGTTGATGAGATCTGCCGCCTCACCCTGCCGATCGGTCCGATACAGGCCCTCGGCCTTCAGGAGCCGCATCTCCGCCAGGGTCACCTCGGGGTGGGTCGTCCGCGTGGCTACCGACTGCCACTGGTCGTTGGCCAGGTAGCGGTAGTAGGACCAGCGGAAGGTTCCCCGGTCCGGACGGGCCCACTGGGCTCCGAAGCCTCCACCCCGTGTCGTGATCTCAAAGAGCGTTCCGGGGTTTTCCTGCTGCTCGGCGATGGTCTCTCCGCTGGGGAAGCGCTGATCCGGGGTGATGAGAAGGAACGGATCCGACTGCTGATCGGGAGACAGGTTCGGGTGCCGGGATTCCGGCGGCAGCGCGAGCCAGCGCTGATAGGAACCCGACGTATCAGCCATCCCAAGTACCTGGTAGCTCATCTGGCCCCACGGACCAAACCGGCTAGTGTTGGATAGCGTTCCCGAAACGAAGCCGGAACCGGACGAGACATCGATGGAGAAGGGGGTGGTGATTCCGTTGTCCACATCGGAGATCACCGCATTCCAATCCACTGCGGCCCGCTCAGCCGGAGTCCTCGCCACATTGGCCCGGTACCGCGCCCGCATGGAGTAGGCCAATTCAATGAGTTCCTGGGCGCTCACTTCCACCGACATCCAGGTCCTGGGAATCGTGAAGTTCTGACCCTGCGCTTCCTGGATTGCGATGTCGAAGTAGCCGAGGGCCGCCTCCATCACCTCCGGGTAGGGTGCGAGTTGCACGTCATCCACGGAGATACTCGGGTCATAGATGTAGCCTCGATCATAGAGTAGCGCCGCACTCCCGTGCGCCATCCCCAGAACGAAATAGCCGTAGGCCCGAGCCCGGGCGAGCTGATCCGGCGGGAGCGTCACACCGCCATCCAGAGCGTTCAGCCCATCCACCACCGACGCAGCGGCCCGGTAAAGCCAGATCCACGCGTTGGCGGAGTTCTGGGATGAGAACACCTGGGCCGGCTGGTTCTGGGCCGGTACCCTCGGCCAACCGGAAAACTCCACCATCCCGAAGTTCGCCGCAGTTGCGGAATGTTGGTTTGACATGGTCATGAGGATGGCCGAAGGACCGGTGCTGAAAGAGCTCGACTGCCACCATGTCCCGAACCCACCGCCGATGAGTGCCTCAATGTCCCCAGGCGTGGACAGGGCCCGTTGGGCATCGGCGGCGTTCGGATTCACCACCTCCAGGTCCACACATCCCGTCAGTGAAAAAGCTGCCAGGGCGAAGACCGCCAGCGACTTGCGCATGTTCATGGTCATCTCCCCGTCAGAAATTGATCTCGAATCCGAACGTCACCGTCCGGAAATTCGGATAGCTGAAACCGTCCACCCGGGCGAGGGCGGCAGAACCGGGGCCACCCCCGGTGGAACCCACATCCGGATCGTACCCGTCGTAATCCGTCCACGTGAACAGATTCCGACCCGTAACGGAGAAGGTCACCCCTTCCAGTCCCTGGGTGAAGGGCGTACGGTCAAGGATGTTCCGGCTCATCCGGTAGCGCACCGACAACTCACGGAGCTTGATGAAGCTCGCGTCATCCACGAAGGCCGAGCTGGGCTGGAGTCCCGATGCACCGTAAAGGACCTCGTAGTAGCCAACCGGCTTCCTCAGGTCCTCGGGCCTGCCACGCTGGTCGATGATGCCGGCGTAGCTCTGGAAGGTGGCCCACTGCAGAGGCTGATTGTAGACCGAGAAGCCCTGCAGGGACTGGAGCAACCCATAAACCGTGAAGTTGCCCCAGTTGATGGTGTTGGCCAGGGAGACGGAATAGTCCGGCAGCGTACGGCCGAGGGGGAGGAAGGTCGTGGTCTCACCCGTTACCGGGTCGATCCCTTCGGCCTGGAAGGGCGTACCCCAACGGATCTGGCTGCCTCGGATATCGAAGGGAGCCACGGTGCCCCACCAATGCCGCTCATTCCCATCTGCGTCGACATAGGTATTCCAGCCGTTCTCCCAGGAGCCGGCATCACCGACCCAGACCAGGAACCCGTCGTCATTGACCTGGAACTGGCTGCAGTCCACACCGGCGGGGAGGTGCTCACACCGTTCGGCGAACTGGAAGCCGTAGAAGGTGCCCATGGCCTCACCGGCCCGGACGAAGAAGACGGATCCAAGCCCCTGCCCGGAGACACCGCTCTGGTAGGCGGGAACGTTCAGCTCAGTGATTCGCTGCCGGGTCCGATCGAAGAGGAGTCGGCTTGTCCAGGTGAAGTTGGGCCGCTGCAGGACAACGGCGTTGAGGCTGGCCTCGAAGGTGTTGCTCCGCAGGGTGCCGGCATTCCGCCACTGACTGGCGAACCCGGTGTAGGCCAGCGACGGGACCAGGAGGATCTGGTCTTCCACATTGGAGTGGGCGTAGGTCAGATCCACGGAAAAGCGATCGAACACCAACGCTTCGATACCGATCTCCTGCTCCACCGCGAACTCGGGCTTGAGGTTCCGATTACCGAGAGTCTGGGGCGTGATGGCACCCTCGCTCACAGAGTACGTCTCGTACTGGGCGGCAAAGCTGGGCGTGTTTCCGGCGGTACCGAGAGAGTAGGACAGCTTGAGGTGGTCAACCCCGGGAAGGGAGAACCAGGGCTCCTCGGACATGATATAGGCACCGGCCAAGCGGTAGTAGATGGCGCGGCGCTCATCGGGACCGAAACGGGATGAGCCGTCCTGCCGGATCAGCGCATCCACGATGTAGCGATCCCGGAAGTCGAATGCCGTGTTCAGGAAGATCCCATCGGCACGGGTGGTGACTGAACTCGAAGTGGCAGAAATGTTGTCGTTGGGGATGTTGGAGAAAGTCCACACCCCTTCGGCGGTGAATTCAGAGCCGGAGGTTGAAGTGACGAATGATTCTTCCTGCTCCGCCAGGTACCGGACCGTGAAGGCGGAGTTCAGTTCACCGAACTGGCGCCGTGCGGTAGCGGTGATCGAGCCGTTGAACCCCTCGATCCGCTGAGCCGTCCGGCTCAGGCTGCCGCCCTGCTGGACGCCAGCGATGTTGTGGAAGCCCTTGGGCCGGAAGGTCTGACCGTTCAGATCCGCCCGATCGAAGGAGATATTGGCGTCGAAGTCCATCCAGTCCAGCGGAGCCCACCGCGCATTCACACTCCCCAGGAAGCGCCCCCGATTCTGTGTACTCTCGGTGGTGCTCATGGTATAGAGCGGATTGATGTTGTCGTTGAAGGGGTCCGGCTTGATGACGAAGCGTGCCGTCGGGGTAAAAGGGTCGGGCTGGGTCAGGTCCACCCCCGCAGGCATGCGGGTAAGCTGGAAGATGTTGCCCTGGTTTGTAGCGTTCTCCGACCGAGCGTAAAAGGCGCTGGCCGAGATGGTTATATCGTCCCGGACCGCCTGATCCAGGTTCAGCCGGAACGACTGGCGCAGGCTACCGTCGTGGAAGGGCAGGATCCCGCCGTCATCTTGCCGGTTGAAGGATACCAAATAGTTCGTGCCGCCCGAGCGACCGGCAATGGACACCGTGTGGTTCTGGAAGTCTCCACCCTCGAAGAACCGATCCACGTGATCGAAGGTCTGGCCGGGCCACTCGTTCTCCTGGATGGTGTTCCAGCCACCCGCGGCCTCCCCCGGGAGACGGCGCTGACCGGCCAGCTGCACAGACTGACAGAAGAGGAAGTCACACCGGTTCCCTGACTGATCGACGAACTGGCCGTCCTCAACCCGGAATTGGTGGGCCTGGGTCAGGTTGAACCGACCGGGGAGGTTTGAGGTGCCGATTTCACTCCGGACCGAGTACCGCACCGAGTTCTCCGCCACGTTCCGGCCACGAGCCGTGGTGATCTGGATCACCCCGTTTGCGGCCCGGGATCCGTACAGGGAGGCAGCAGCGGCTCCCTTTACGATCTCAATGGCCTCGATGTCCATGGCGTCGATGTCGACGAGGGAGGCGGAGAGAATCACGCCATCTACGATGTAGAGCGGCTCCTGGCTCCGCC
>PWWP01000061.1 GCA_003562075.1 Gemmatimonadota bacterium | reverse complement strand
GTGAAGGGTCCCGTTGGTGCCCACGACCCTGAGCCAGTGCTCCACAGGGCGGGCTTCCAGCGAGGCGACCAGGCATCCGGTGACCTCCCCTCGTCCCACGAGGGCATGCATTGTACGTCCCTGCGAAATCTCCAGCGCACGGAGTTCGGAGGAACCTTCCGGGACGGTCCGTTCCAGAACATCCAGAAGCAGATAGGTGGGGTGCGGCAGCACATCCAGCAACTGCTCGTCGTTCGACAGGGGTCTTGTCCTCCCCGACGACGTGCGTACAGGCTTGAAGCTGAAGTAGCTATCCACATGTACAGGTCGGCCGATCGATGGCAGCAGGTCGAGTAGACTGCGGTATGGACGCTCGAACAGGACTTGATGCCCAGCGCACACCTTCAATCCTCGTTCCCCGGCTTTCCCCAGCATGGAAGTCAGTTCCGAGACCTCTGGAGTGACGGGCTTCTCGACGTACACGTGGCAACCGTGATCCAGCGCCTGCATGGCGACTTCGGCGTGAAACTCCATGGGTGTGCACACATGGACCACGTCAGCAACGGTTGTCTCCAGAAGCTCGGGGAGGGTGGGAGCCTCTGCCATATCGGGGAACTCATCCAGGATGGCCGTCCGTGCTTCCGCAGACGGATCTGCGATGCCCACGATCTGGACGGTGGGCCCAAGCGCCTGGATCGCCTGGACGTGCTGCCGCGCCATCTGTCCAGCGCCGGCGAGAGCGATTCGGAGGGGTCGGTCCAGCGTCATGAGGGAGGGCCCTTCAAGGTGGCATGTGGAGCGAGCTTCAGTCGGCTGACTACGGACATGTGCAAGCGGTATGCCTGGAGGAAGCGCGGTGGCCCTTGCATCCCCCCTGTCCATCGCTGAAGCCGGGGCTACCACAGGTGTCCGTCCGAATCACCCTGCGTGACAAACCAATCCTCGTAGGAGTTGCCGGGAGGCGGGGTTGCCTTCGTGCGGCGATCCAGAAACAGGAGTTGGCTCCCCACCCCCGGGTGTCGGGCCGGTCGGAAGCCCTCGTGCGTCAGGACTTCATGATAGAGCGGGAGTGTCTGCAGGACTACACCAAAGTCCACCTTCTCCCGAAGGAAGAGGCGGTCGGCCTCGGACAAAAGGGCCCCAAGCGCAGCTTCATCCCTCGGAGCGACGAGAAAGTCCACGACATCTCCGCGAACGAGTTCTTCGTCGGAGAGTTGAGTGACTTCCACGACCATGTACCCCCGAAACTCGCCCGTTGAGCCGTCCCGGGCGACCAAGCGGCGGAAATTCCGGTGTGGGACTTCGCCAAAACGCCAATTCAGCACTTGGGAGGTTCGGTCAGCGATGAAGGGAAGATCTTTTACAATCTCTTGAAAGAACGCATCCACCTCAGGTCCGAACACGTTCACCGATTCCGTCTCCACGTCCGTCGGAGATCGGCGACGTGAGCGGATTCCCCGGAGGACGAGATTCAGCGGCGTACCGACGGTCCTGCCGAGCGCTGTGCTTCGGAGCTTCCAAGACAGCAGCCGGTCCATCCGGTAGAGCTTCTTTCTGGTGCGGTACTGGCCGACGCTGGACCAACCCGCCGACTCGAGCAGGGAAACGATCTTCGCGTTGTGCCAGAGCGAGAGGTAGAGTTCCTCATCCGCAGTGGATGCCTCCATCAGCGCCCGGGCGATCCCCTGACGCCGAAACGCCGGGTCTACCAGGGCCTCCTGGTTGAATACGGTGTCCACCGGGAGACCCCGGTGATAGAATCGCATAGGCATCCGACCCCAGTAGCCGGCGAGCACTCCCCCCTTGTATCCAAGAAGGTAGGAGCGGTCTCTGCGAGCAAAAGGATTGCCTTCGTGGAGCCAGCGAAAGGCGGTCTTTCGGCGTTCCACATTATCCGGCCATGCCCGATCATACAGGTCGAACACGTCCTCGTACGCTTCGGGAGTGAAGGGCCTGATCTCCAGTGTCTGGGCATTCATGACGAGAGTTCCTCTCGAGGCTGGTTCCCGGCGACGTGGTCGTAGAGCGATCGGTACTGATCGGCGACCGCCGGCAGCGTGAATCTTTGCTCGATGATCCTACGGGCCTTGTCACCCATGGTCCGGCGGGCATCGGGGGCGCCCAGGAGCGTGACAACGGCACGAGCGAACCGCGATGGATCTTTCGGTGGAACCAGGAAGCCCGTTTCTTCGTTCCTGACCAACTCCGCGTTGCCGCCGACAGATGTGGCCACCACCGGAAGACCGAAGCTCATGGACTCGAGGATCGTCATGGAGAGACCTTCGGAAAGAGAGGTGAGCACCGAGATGTCCATGATCCCGTAGAACTGCGAGACGTTGGAGTGAAATCCAGCGAAGATGATCCGGTCGGCGACTCCGAGTTCACGTGCCTTCTGCTCCAGTCCGGTTCTGAGCTTGCCGTCTCCGACGATGAGCAGTCGCGCGTGCGGGGCTGCTTCGGCGATCATGGGCGCAGCCTCGACGAAGTAGCGCACACCCTTCACCGGACGGTTCAGGTTGGCCACCATGCCCACGACCTGATGCTGCGGACTCAAGCCCAATTCTGATCGTACGGCCTGGAGTTCGTGGGGCCCGGGGTCAGGGGGGGGAAAGGCGACACCGTTTCGGATCACGACGGCTTGCTTCCCAGAAACACCTTCGCGCTCAAGCACGACCTTACGCACTCCTTCTGAGACGCATATGATCCGATCCGGGATCGATCGCGTGAGCCGGAGAAAACGGTAATCGGAGCGGGACCAGTTGAACCCCTCGTCCTCGCGGTTTTCGATCAGCCTGCGGACGATGCCGGCACGCTTCAGCAGCCTTCCATAGATCACGGGCCAGAAAAAAAAGGTGTGCAAAAGATCAGGTTGGAACTGCCGAGCGAGTTCCCGGAGCTGCCGGTACTCCCGCCACTGCGCAACGGGGAATCGGTGCAACGGCCCCTCCCTCGCCGCATCGATGAGAGAGACCGGCTCCGGCGGATCCAAGGTGCGAGGACCAAAGCATATCATCTTTGCCGAGTCGGCGGGCAGTTCCATGTGCTCCAGGAGGCGCACCAGGTGGGTGCCGGTTCCGCCTCCCAGGTTCGATGTGGCCAGGAGGATCTTCATCGATTCCCTTTCACAAGCCGGAGCTTGAGGCCGTTGCGGGACAAGCCGGATGGGATGTTCAGTCGTGGAACCGCGTAGCCGGTGCCGTCTTCCAGATTCTGACGTCGGGTACCCCGTAACGCGAGCCCGGCCTGGTATCCTGCCTCCTCTACGGCTCGCCTGACCTCCCTTGACGAGTGTCCGTAGGGGTATGACAACACGTCAAGATAACGCTCGGGAAAACGGGTTCTGAGCCATTCTCGGGGTTGGAGAAGTTCCTCTGAAAGGTCGTCCTTCGAGAGGTGAGGTAGCGACGGATGAGACCACGTGTGAGAGCCAATGCTCAAGTCAAATCCGGTCTCCAACTCGAGTAGTTCTGCTTCAGTTACGGTCCGCATGAGAGAGGGCATTTCTTGCCACGGAGCATCCGGGACCATCAGCCGTGCCGACTCCTCCTTACCCTCTCCTTCCTCCAGGATCCTTGTTCGCACCTCCGGCCAAGGTCCTCCCAGGGATGGCGCGCTGATTGCGTCCCACCAAAGGGTCCGGTCTCCGAGGATGGCCGGTGCGACGAAGAGCGTGGCCGGGAGCTTGCGTGCTTGGAGCTCGGGGAGGGCAACCTCCAGCGTACCGCGGTAAGCGTCATCGAACGTTATGGCTGCTATCGATGTCTCTTCATCGAGATGCTGCCTCCCGAAGAGAACCTCCTCCAGGGGCCGTACCTCGTGAGTCGAAGTCAGGGCATCCAGGTGCTGGCGGAACCTGCCCAGGGATATGTGGAGGGAGGCGTCGCCCAGGCCCGCGAGTTCGTCCGGGACGACATTGTGGTACGCCAGGATGATGGGGGTGTCTCCATGGAGTCGTCGCCTGATGCGATCAACTCCGAACCCGACAGCCAGGCCTTCCAGGCAATGCTTCAGGGTCGTGCGAACGTTTGGCACCTGGCGTTGGCTTGGGCTGAAAGATGGGAACGGGTGGCGCCGTGCCCGGTTGGGGGCGTGTGGCGACGAGGGGCCGCTACGACTCGAATGTCATGTCTCACATAGGACCAACGTATGCAAGAAGAGGACCGGATGGAGCACTTATGGATGGTGACCCGGGGTCTGAATTGAGATCCGGTCGGCCCAGCCGTATGGCTCACTGCTGCAATCCCCCTACAGGCGTAGGGGGTTCCCTTCAGGTGCTGGCTCGAAAGGAGGACTCCATCATGGCGCCGGCTCCGCTGGAGCGGGTGGATACCGTTCGATGAGATCATCTCGCCTGTCCATTCTGCACACCTTCGCTCCTGGGTTGGTGGGCGGAGCAGAGCAGGTTGTGGCCGACCTGACGGCGGCGCTGGCTACCGAGGGCCACCCGGTTCATCTGGTCCCGGTCCTCGACGAGGGAAACCCAGATCATCCCTTCCTCTCATTGATCTCGCCGCAGGTTGAGGTGCACCCGGTCCTGCTGCCTCCTCGCAGTTACCTGAAGGAGCGGCGCGTCCTGCTATCGCTCCTCGATCGGATCCAACCTTCGGTGGTTCACACTCATGGCTATCGGTCGGATCTCATGGGAGGATTGGCAGCGCGCGC
>PWWP01000028.1 GCA_003562075.1 Gemmatimonadota bacterium | reverse complement strand
TCGACGAGGTAACCGAGTCCCGGGTGGACCGTATCTCCAGTCAGATCCGAACGGAGCTTCGGAACTCAGCCAGGGAACCCAGAGGCTTGGCTGAGTTGGTAGGCCAGGCCTGGGACATGGAAGGGTCTCCGGAGGCTGTTGGTGCCCTCCTCGCTTCGCTGAGGGAAGTAGATCCGGAAGGAATCCAGCAGCTCCTGGATGCCCTTCAGCAGGCAGGTCCCCTGACAGAGGAGATCCGGCCATGACGATGCTCCTGTGGGTGGCCGGACTCCTGGTGTCGGCAGGTCCGCTTCTGGCCGACGCGCCGTCGGCCGAGACAGGCCAGTCCGAAGGTCCGCCCTCCAGCGTGTCCCATCCAGGCGAGTTTCAGCGGTACAGTACGGTGGTCGTGCAAGCCGACCCGGTTGGAACCGTTGTGGCCCTTACACTCCACCTCCCTGTGGGCTCGGCTGCAGACCCGGAAGGACGTGAGGGAACCGCCGCCTTGCTCGGTCGAGCCGTTGAAGACATCCTGAACGCCCGTCTCCAGGATCGAGAAAGTCAGGTCAGTGTCCACGTAGGGGAACACGACATGGCCCTTACACTCACTACTCCTCCCGACGGGTGGCACTTCCCTCTGGAGGAAGCTCGGGATGTGCTCCTCAACCGCTCTTTCTCTTCAGGTGAAATCGACCGGGTCCGTCAGCTTCAGATGCAACGACTGGTCTTCGAGGAGGGCGCACCGGTCCGGATCTTTCAGGTGGAGCGAATGGGCCTGATACAGGGCATCGACTCTCCTGCGGCCAGGCCGATGTCAGGCTCTCGGGAGTCTCTGGAGCGCATTACGGCAGACGATCTGGAAGCCTTCCAGACAACACACCTTCGTCCGACCTCGCCGGTCCTTGCCATCGTAGGCCCCGTGGATCGGGATGAGGTGGCCCGACGCCTCTCGGTGGAGCCGACCGTGGCCAGCGCCACCTCGTTCTTCAGGGACGCGGCTGGATCAACCACCGGCAACCAGAGGGCCACCTCCGACACGACTGCTCCTCTCGAGGATCCGGCCCCAACCATTCGGACCCGCCTGTCCCGGGAGCTGGACCCGCCCCTTTCGGTGGCCCGATCCGGGGCCATGGCCTGGATCAGCGGCGACCGTCGTCTGAGGAACATGGAGCTCACCAGCACCTGGATGGCGATCGCGTGGCCCTTCCCGGAGGGTACGCCGGAAACCCTCCTGGACTTCCTGGCCCACAACCTTCATGAAGCACTGGTTCCGTCTCCTCCCGACCCAGGACTCTACGGGGCGGAGGTGGACATCCACCAGGTAGACGGCCGGCCCATCGTTGTAGCATCCGTCACCGTGGACCCGAGAGTCGCGCTCCGTTGGGAAGAACGGACCCTTGAACGGATGTCGGCGCTGGCTCAGAGCCCCCCTGAGGGCTCGTTCTTCGAACTGACGCGGCGACGTTACCGGAACCGACTACTTCTTCAGCTCTCGGATCCGGTCAACCGAAGCAGACAACTGGCTGACGAAGTGGCCCGTACCGGAGCTATCCGGGACCTTCAGGCTCATATCTGGCGCCTGACCCGAGAAGGCCTTTCGGACCTTGCGGCCAGCGCCGGAGAACCTCGAGTCTTCCTTCTGGGGCCGGTAGAGATGATGGAAGGAGCAGCCCGATGAGTACCTCCGTCATCCCATCCTGCGGGTACGCTTGCTGATGCTGAACCACCTTACTACTTTCTGCCCACTTTTCACGAATAACGCTCGGAGCGAAATAATGGCGCGACGAAGCCTCTGGGGTGCGATCCTCCTCCCACTCATGTTCGCAGCCTGCGGACCGGGTGAAGTCATCGTCACCGCTGAAGTAGAGCGGATGAACCCCGAGACAGGGGAGCAGGAGATCCGCCCAATCGAGAACCTGCCCATCCAGTTGGTCCCCTTCGACCGTGACGCGATCTTCGACTCACTCACCGCAGCTGCGGCAGAGCCCGAGCCTCAGATGCCGGCAGAACTGGCCACGGCCCGGGACTCCATCCTGGCTGCCCAGACCGCCTGGCGAGAAGCTGAGGCGGAGTGGCTTGAACGGCGTGAGCGGCTTGAGCAGATCAGCAACGAAATGGAGCAGTACAACCCCGGCGAAGCCCGCTACCGGGAGCTCTTCGCCGAGTTCAACGCCGTGGAGGCTGAAGTATTGGACGCCGAGGACCGCCGAGACGACGCCTTCGAGCGGTTTACCGAGCTTCAGGAGGAAACTCTGGAGGAGTTGGATCGCCTCCGGATCGAGATCGAGATCTGGGAGGATGATGCCTTTGCCGACTATGGGGATATTGTAGCGGCCCGTCTCCAGGAAGCCCGGCAAGAGATACTGGCTGACACCACCGGTGCCACGGGCCAGGCCACCTTCCGGGCCGACCCCGGCGAGTGGTGGGTACACGCTCGACATCAGCTCACCATGGAGGAACTTTACTGGAACATCCGTGTCGAGGTGGAGCGGGGAGATCCGGTCGAACTGCTCCTGAACCGGGACAACGCTGAAATCCGCGAGGTTTTCTGATTTCAGCCTTTGATCGACGTCCTGGCATATGTCGGGACGGTTGCGCCCCGGGGCCCCCAGTCGGGTCCCGGGGCGTTTTTTTGGACCCGATCACGACCAAAGTCAGCCGAACAAGGAGCCAGAGACCACAATGGAGGCCACCCAGGAGAGATCGACAGCCTCATCACCGACCCTCTCCGTCACTGACGAGGGGCTGGCCATCGTCCGGTTCGATGACCCTGATCGAAGGGCCAATGTCCTGACGGAAGAGGTGATGACGAAGTTGGACCAGATCGTCAGCCAACTTCGAGATGGCGCACTTGGCGCCCAGATCACAGGTGCTGTCTTCCTCAGCGGAAAACCATCCGGTTTCATTGCAGGAGCTGACGTAGACGCCATCGCAGCGGTAGACAGCCCGGAAGAGGGCGCCGAGGCTGCCCGCCTCGGCCAAGCCATCTACCTGGGACTGGAGCGGCTCCCCATTCCCACCGTTGCGGCTATCCACGGGAGTTGTCTAGGCGGTGGCACCGAACTCGCCCTGGCTTGCCAATACCGGGTGGCTTCTGACGCCTCCTCCACGAAGCTGGGCCTTCCCGAGGTTCAACTGGGCATCCTTCCTGCCTGGGGCGGCACCACCCGCCTACCCAGACTGATTGGCCTCCAGGGTGCGCTGGATATGATCCTCACCGGGAAGCCGGTGGATGCAAGGAAGGCTCGGAGGGTCGGCCTGGTGGAGGAGATCCTCCCAGCGGAGGACTTCGAGGCTCACGCCCTGGACTTCCTTCGACAGCGCGTCCTGGGACATCCCGTTCCCACCGGCGCCCGACGCTCCTTTTCCAAGCGGCTCCTGGAAGACACTGCCCCTGGACGTCGAGTCCTCCTGGCTGGTGCCCGAAGAAAGGTGAAGGAACGGACCGGTGGTCATTATCCAGCCCCTCTTCTGGTCCTGGAAGTGATGCAGGCCTCCCTTGGGCAACCGGTAGAGGAGGCTCTGGAGGCGGAAGCCAGAGCGGCAGGTGAACTCCTGGCCTCCCGTATCACAAAGAACCTGGTGCACATCTTCCACCTTCGCGAACGGGCCCGGAAGGCCACAGGCACTTCCCACTCGGTGGAGCCCAGAGAAGTCTCAGATATGGGTGTTCTGGGCGCAGGAGTCATGGGAGGGGGAGTCGCCCAACTGGCAGCCTACCATGGGATCCGTGTGCGCCTGAAAGACATTGAACACGATCCTGTTTCTGAGGCTCTGAGGCACGCTCGAGGGCTTTTTGACAAGGCAGTGGATCGACGCAAGCTCTCCCAGGCGGCAGCCGATCGGGGGATGGACCTGATTTCAGGAAGTCTGGACTATGCGGGATTCGGCCAGGTGGACCTGGTGGTGGAGGCTGTGGTCGAACGGATGGAGGTGAAGCGGGCGGTCCTCCGAGAAGTGGAGCAGGAGATACCGGAGGAATCCATCTTGACTACCAACACCTCCACCCTCTCAGTGGACCAGATGGCAGAGTCCCTGGAAAGGCCGGAAAATTTCTGTGGAATGCACTTCTTCAACCCTGTCCACCGGATGCCGTTGGTAGAAGTCATCCGGGGAAACCAAACCTCCGAAGCCACCCTGGGCACGGTCTATGCCCTGGCGCGGGAGATGAAAAAGGTCCCCGTGGTGGTCAGGGACGGGCCAGGCTTCCTGGTGAACCGGATTCTGGGCCCCTACCTCAATGAAGCAGGGTTCCTCCTGGCCGAAGGGGCTTCGGTCAAGGAAGTGGATTCAGCCGCTACGGCATTCGGTCTTCCCATGGGCCCCCTCCGTCTGGTGGACGAAGTGGGCATCGATGTGACCCGCCATGCCGGTCAGGTCCTCCATGAGGCTCTAGGTGACAGAATGACTCCAGCCGAAGCTCTGGTCCGCATGGGTGAATCAGAGCGCCTGGGCCGAAAAGGTGGGCTGGGGTTCTACCGCTATGAAAATGGGAAAGCCAAGGGGCCGGACGGCGAACTGGGGGATATTCTCGGCACGGCCATCACTGGCCAGGAGGGCGAGGTCGACGAATCGGACATCCGGGCCAGGTTGATCCTTGCCATGATCAACGAAGCCGCTCGCACACTGGAGGAGGGGATCGTGGCTTCAGCCGGGGAACTGGACCTGGCCATGGTCATGGGAACTGGATTCCCCCCATTTCGGGGGGGCCTCCTCCGATTTGCCGACGAAATCCATCCCCGATCCCTGGTGGAGCGGCTGGAGGGCTATGCTGAAACCGTGGGCCCCCGATTCGTCCCGGCTCCCCTCCTCCGAAGGCTGGCCCGTGAGGACCGGGGCTTCTACGACGCCTTCCCTCCCACTGCCTCCCTGGAACCGACAAAGTGAGCAGCCACCTCGGCGTCATCTGGGCGTTGGATGATCCAGGTCGACTGGGGAAGCCTACGGCCCTCATGGATGGGGGGAACGCCTCCTTCCTGGCCAAAGTCACGTCAAGCCTCCGAGACGGTGGTTGTGATGGCATCGTGCTCGTCGACCGGAAAGGCGGCGGCCTGGTCCAAGCCGCCGCCACGGCCGCAGGTGTCCACACCATCACAGCCCAGCCTGAGAAGGGGGTCTTCCCAACCCTTCGAGAGGCGACCAGAGTGTTTCATCAGGAGCCGATGGACCAGGAGTCTTTCCTGGTACTGCATCCAGTCAACCGCCCACTCGTGGAAGCAGTCACCATCACCGAACTGATCCTTCACTTCCGTGACGGTGGGGAGGAGAGAAAGGTCCTACGGCCATCATTCCAAGAAGAAGGGGGATTTCCCGTCCTTCTCCGGGCGGATGCCCTGGAGCAAGACCCCTCCTCCGACGCCCTCACCTCTCTCGAATCTCTCCCGGGCTTCTACGAGGAGGAGGGTCAGACCATCGCCCGGGTCGAGGTCGCCGACAGTGGAGTCGTTACTGCCATCGATTCCCTGGCCACCTATCGCCGTCACTTCCCTCAAAGCTACCGGAAGCGATTCCAGAAGTGGTGACCGGTCCATCCAGGATCCCGCCTGCCTCGAGCTGGCATCCTCGTGGCCAACACCATGTGGAGATCCACTACCTCCGTCCTCCGGCAGACTTGAGAGTCTATCGGCAAGAGCTGATCTACGAGACGGGAACGGTGAAGGTGACCCTGGCTCGATTTGGCGATCGAAGCCACGCCCCCCTCGTCATCGGTGACGAAATAGCACTGGATGGAGGCGCCCAGGCTATCTGGTTCACTTTTCCCGGGCTCTGGCACGACATCGGGATCTTTCACCGTCTGGACGGAACCCCGACGGGCATCTACGCCAACATGATCAGTCCCTGTCTCTTCGGACCTGGAGGCGTCTGGGAGACCACCGACCTCTTCCTTGACCTCTGGATTCCGGGGAAGACCACCGAAGAATGGGACGCCATTCACCTCCTGGATGCGGAGGAGCTCAACCACGCTGAATCCCTGGGATCCGTCTCCAGGGACTGGGCCCGCCGGGCCAGGCATGAGGCTGGACGGCTTCAGACCGGCTTCCGAGAAGGAAGCTGGCCCCCTCCCATCGTCACCACTTGGCTCGATGAAGGTCCGCCGTTTCCAGGGCCGGGATGACGACTGCTCCACCCACCGGGCCACTGCTCCACAGTTCGCGTCCGGTGGTCGGTCTCAATCCCCTTCCTCGACTTTGATAGCAGCGGAACAGAGTCGGTCCAGATCCACGAAGGTCCTCCGGAGAACCTCAGGATCCTCCTGAAGGAGGTCGATGAGACGCTCGTAGCGATCCACCGTATCACCCGGAATCCGGATCTCTTCCCGGTGATAACTTCCTTCATCCACGAAGAGGAGTTGGACGGTCACCAGTTCTTCACTCATGGTCCCTCCCCGTCAGTGGCCTCCACCTCATCGCCGTAACCCAGACGGACCAGGGCTTCCCGGATCTTGGGACGGAACTGGGCAGGACTCCAGTCGGTGACGCGTTCGCCCCGTCCCTCGCCGGTATCCAGAAAGATCCCCGGCGTACCGCTCACACCCAATCGCTGACCCAGTTCGATGTTGGCGGTGACCACTTCGGCATGTCGGTCACTGGCCAGGCATGAACGGAACTCGTCCCGGTTCATCCCCAGCGTCTCGGCGTACCCAACGAAGGTCGAGAAAGGATCGGATTGACCGGACCACTGCTGCTGAGCCCTGAAGAGCTGGTCGTGATAGGACCAATAGTCGCCCTGATCTCCTGCACAGCGGGCAGCTCGGGCTGCCAGGAAGGAGTGGGGAAACTGAGGCAGTGGGAAATCGTAGTAGACGAACCGAGCCAATCCTTCATCTACGAACTCCATCTCCAGGAAGGGCTTGGATTGGGAAGCGAAGGCCTGACAGGACGGACACTGGTAGTCGGAGAAATCCATGATGGTCACGGGAGCATCGGGATCTCCCATCTCAATGCCCTGAGCCATCTCCACCAGTTCCTGGGTCGACTCGTAGCTGATCTCCACCGGCCCTCGGGCTCCCTGGCCACCTGTACCGAAGATCAGGTTCCAGAGGACCACCGCCAGTGCGATCGCGCCCACCCCCAGAAGCACCCAGTACAGACCCCCCGAGCTTCCTCCGGAACTGCTCCGTCCCACTTCTTGCCGCTGTCTGCGGCGCTTTTCCCCACGATTGGCCACCGTGTCACTCCCCTGAATATTGTTCCTCACGGACCAGCCACCCGGCGGTGGCCGACACCCTCGAATGAACCCTGATCAGATCAGGTCAACAAGACCTCAAGCACGCGCTCTGTGTCTTCCAGATTCTCGACAACCACATCTGCCCCAGCCTCCATCAGAACCTCGGGTCTGAATCGACCTGTGGCCACCCCCAGCGTCCGGGCTCCCAGGTGGCGTCCACACTCCACATCCCGGGCAGTGTCGCCCACTACCACCACCTGGCCTGGCTCGAAACTCACGTTCCATGCCTCGGAGGCCCGCTGAACCGCAACCGCCGGGAGAGCGTTCCGCATTTCGTTGTCGGACCCGAAGGCCCCGACGGAGAATCGGTTCGCCAGCCCCACCGCTCCCAGCTTGAGTTCAGCGCCTTTGGCCACATTGCCGGTCAGGAGCCCCAATCCTGTGTCGGAGTGCCGGTCCAGGCCGTCCAGGAGCTGGACCACACCAGGCAAGATCCGGGTTGGGTCACTCTCCATACGGCGCTCCAATTCATCCAGATAGACCTCCCACAGGACGGGAAGTCCGTCGTCGATCTCCTCACTGGTCAGACCCGCCACATCCAGGAGCTCCCTGGCGATCTGAGGATCGGTTTTCCCTGAGAACTCCCATCCATCGATGGGGCCGGTGGTACCATAGACCTTCTGGAGTGCCAGACGGAAGGCCCCCTTGGCAGGGCCTCCCGTGACCAGGGTACCGTCAATGTCAAACAGAATGAGAGTCCTCAACAGAACACGCTCCTTTCCATTACGGGCCTCAGGGTCTCCATCATTTCTGTACTCCTGCAGTGCTCGCTTCTGACACGGCATCCAGGATGGCATCCTCCAGGGCCTCCCTGGCCACAACTCCCAGACGGAGCAAGCGTTCCTGCTGAAAGGCCGCAGGAGAGGTGAATCCGCCGTCCACCATGCCAGTCGAAAGGGCGAAAGTCAGATCACCGTCGAAGGGCGTGAATACCGGAGCGATGCGACGGGAGAGGGCTGCGGAAGCCATTCTGGCCAGCATACCCAGGGCCGGTTGGGTCAGCGGGACATCGGTGGCGACCACAGCCAGTGTCGTATTTCCCTCGGGAATCTCGGCGGCCTTCGACTGGTCCCAACCACCCATGTCCGCCCCTGAACCCGTTTCTGGCTCCAGAGAGAGGAAGCAACCATCCTCACCCTGGGCTCCAGCCACCACGACTCCATCCCGTCCCAACACATTCCCCAGGGCATTCACCACTGCCAGGGCGCCTACCCGCCACTGCTCCATCCGTCGGCTGGCAGTACCCAACCCTCCCAGGCTGGCTCGCTCGATCCCCAGGAACTTACCTACTGTGGCTCCGGTCCCGGCACCAACCCGGCCTCGCTGGACCGAACCGCGCCGACCACTCTCGGCAGCCGCGTATCCCTCTTCGAGCCCAGGTCGGCCCCTTTCGGGCGCCAAGTCATAGATGACTGCAGCAGGCACGATGGGCACGGGGCCGGCAGGAGTGGGATGCCCCCGCCCCTGTTCCTCCAGCCAGGCCATGACTCCGGACGCGGCCGACAGTCCGAAGGCTGACCCTCCGGTCAGCAGGAGTGCATCCACCTGAGGCACTTTGTGCCGGGGCCGAAGGGTTTCCAGTTCCCGTGAACCTGTTCCGGCCCCACCCAGATCCACCGCCCCCCGGAAGGGACCCAACAGGACGGTACACCCCGATCCACCACCACGCACTGTGGCGTGCCCCACCTGGATCCCGGGGACATCGGTGATGCTGCCAGTGAGCCGTGACGGGGGCTTCCGGGTGCCTTCCATACGCTCCCCCTCTCCTCAGAGGAGGCCGGAAAGAAGAGACGGATCCATATTTCCTCCGCTCACCACAGCTCCTACTCGCCTGTCCGTCCCATCCACGACTCCGTGTCGGAGCGCAGCTACCGTCGCTGCACCGGAGAACTCCACCACGAGCTTCTGCTCGTGCAGGAGCCAGCGGGCCGCATCCCGGATGGCTTCGTCGGGGACGGTCACCACTTCATCGAAAAGACGACGGACATGATGGAAGGTAAGGTCCCCCGGACGGACGGGCGCCAAGCCATCAGCGATGGTGTCCACAGAATCCAGGGTGACGGGGTGACCCGTGTCGAGGGAGGCCTTCATGGCCGCAGCTCCCTCCGGCTCCACGCCGATGATACGAGCTTCCGGCTGGAGGGCTCGAAGAGAAACCCCACTTCCAGAAGCCAACCCTCCGCCACCGATACAGACCACCCACGTATCCATCTCGGGCCAGGCGGTGGCTGCCTCCAGAGCTGCCGTTCCTTGACCGGCAATGATGGCGGGGTGGTCAAAGGGAGGAACCATCAGCCGTCCCTCGGCGGTTTGTATCTCCCGAGCTCGCTCGAATCGCTCCAGGGAGGTGGTCCCCTCCAGCACCACCCTGGCACCCAGGGCTCTGGCCCCTTCTCGCTTCACTCCAGGAGCCGTCTTAGGCATCACCACCACCGCATCCACCCCGCGAAGCCGGGCGGCCAGGGCCACGGCCTGGGCGTGATTGCCGGATGAGTAGGTGACGACGCCCCCAGCCAATGCCTCCTGGGAGTAGCCTGCCAGGAAATTGAAGGCGCCTCGAAACTTGAAGGAGCCGGATCTCTGGAGGGACTCGAGTTTGAGACGGACCTGCCCTCCCACGTCGTCACCAAGCTTCGGTGACAGGAGAAAGGGAGTCGGCACAGCGTGGCCGTCCAGAACCCGCGCCGCTGCCTCCACAGCTTCGAAAGGCACCAGGTCAGTCGCGCCGTCCATTCCAGCGTGGGTCGTCGAGTCCCTCAGCCCGTCCTCCGATTCCGAGATCACGCCTCCCCATCCTCTTCGGCATCCTGGGGCACCACCTGTGAGGGAGAGCGATCCTCGCCGGAGGCTCGATCCTCGGCAGCCAAGGCTGCCATCTCCATATCCACTTCGTCTTCTTCTGCCTCTTCCGAGATCACGCGAGCCACATCCACGATCTGGTCCCCATCATCCAGATTGACGAGACGTACTCCTTGGGTAGCTCGCCCGATGATCCGAACCTCCTCCACCGATTGACGATTCACCACACCGTTCCGGGTGATGAGCATGACCTGGTCGGTTTCCAGGACCGACTTGATAGCCACGACGCGACCCGTTCTCGAGCTGGTCTTGATGTTGATCACACCCTTTCCGCCACGCCGCTGCAGACGGTATGCATCGATGGCGGTCCGCTTCCCCATCCCTTCCTCGGTTACCACAAGGAGGGTGGAGTCATCTCGGACAGCTACGGTACCCACCACCACGTCATCCTCGTCCAATGCGATCCCCCGCACCCCTTCGGTCGCTCTACCCATGACACGGGTATCCGACTCGTGGAAGCGGATGGCCATCCCTTCTCGGGTGGCCAGGATGATTTCACTATCCCCCTCGGTGATCTTCACGTCGATGAGCTCGTCGCCCTCACGGATGTTGATGGCGTTGAGGCCCACAGAGCGGATGTTGCTGTAGTCCGAAAGGGCGGACTTCTTGATACGGCCCTGACGGGTGGAGAAGAAAAGATACCGGTCATCGGCAAACTCCCGGACCGGCACCACGGCCGCGATCTGGGCGTCTCGACCAATCTCCACCAGGTTGACAATGGGCTTCCCCCGGGAGTTCCGGCCGCCCTGGGGGATCTGCCAGACCTTCAGCCAGTGACACTGCCCGTCCCGGGTGAAGATCATGAGGACATCATGGGTGGATGCCACGAAGAGGTGCTCCACCCAATCCTCCTCCTTCGTCCCCATCCCTCGCAGACCTCGGCCACCTCGACGCTGCGCGCGGTAGGTATCCATGGGGATTCGCTTCACATACCCCTGGTGGCTCACGGTCAGGACCATCTCCTCATCGGCAATCAGGTCCTCCATCTCCAGGTCGGAGCTGTCGCCGATGATGTCTGTCCGCCGTTCATCACCGTACTTGGCTTTCAGCTCGTCCAGCTCCTCCCGGATGACTTCCATCCGGGCCTCCCGATCTCCCAGCAGCTCCTCCAACTCGGCGATCCGGGCCTGCACTTCGGCCAGTTCCGACTCCAGCTTCTCCATCTCCAGACCGGTGAGGCGAGCCAGACGCATATTCAGGATGGCTTCGGCCTGCTTCTCGGAAAGCTCGAAGTTCTCCTGAAGTCGGGCTGACGCCTCTGGCGTATCGTTGGACCCCCGGATGATCTTGATCACCTCATCGATGTTGTCGACGGCGATCTTGAGACCTTCCAGGATGTGCTCCCGGTCCTTCGCCTTCCTGAGGTCGAACTCACTCCGGCGGATGACCACCTTGTGGCGGTGATCCAGAAAGTACTGGAGCATCTGCCGAAGAGTCATGACCCGAGGGACGCCATCCACCAAGGCCAGGAGGATGGTCCCGAAGGTGGACTGCATCTGGGTGTGCTTGTAGAGCTGGTTCAGAACGATATGACCAATGGCATCCCGTTTCAGCTCAACGACGATCCGCATGCCATCCCGATCCGACTCGTCCCGGAGAGCGGAGATTTCGGTGACCTTCTTGTCTCGCACCAACTGGGCGATCTGCTCGATGAGCCGGGTCTTGTTCACCATGAAGGGGATTTCACGGATCACGATCCGCTCCCGGCCCAAGCCGTTCTCCATCTCCTCCACTTCGGCCTGGGCTCGCATGACGATCCGACCGCGACCCGTTCGGTAGGCATCTCGGATCCCATCCCGACCGCAGATGTAACCACCGGTGGGAAAATCCGGACCCGTGATGGTCGCCTCGAGAACCTCCTGGGGAAGCTCTGGATCGTCGATGAGGGCCGTCAGGGCATTCACAACCTCACGCAGGTTGTGGGGAGGAATGTTGGTGGCCATTCCCACCGCGATCCCGGACGATCCGTTGACAAGGAGGTTCGGGAACCGAGAGGGCAGCACCGTGGGCTCATCGATCCGGTCATCGAAGTTGGGCGAGAAGGCCACCGTCTCCTTGTCGATGTCCGCCAGCATCTCCACGGCGATGGCAGTGAGACGTGCCTCTGTGTACCGGTAGGCCGCCGCTGAATCGCCATCGATGGATCCGAAGTTCCCCTGCCCGTCCACCAGGGGATACCGGAGGGAGAAATCCTGGACCATGCGGACCATGGAGTCGTAGACCGCCGAGTCCCCGTGTGGGTGGTACTTCCCCAGTACCTCTCCCACCACCGATGCACTCTTCTTGTACGCCCGCCCTGGCGAGAGCCCGAGCTCGTTCATGGCGTAGAGAATCCGGCGGTGGACCGGCTTCAGTCCATCCCGCACATCGGGAAGCGCACGCTGGACAATGACGCTCATGGAGTAGTCGATGAACGACTCTCGCATCTCGTCTTCGAGGAGGCGGGAAAGAACCTTCTGACCGTTTTCCGATTCCATGGATCAGCCTGAGCCTGGTACTGGAGTGCGCCCGTGTCGGGCGGGGGCCAAAGCCCCGGAGAGGAAAGGGTCTACCAAGAGGGGAGATCTGGCCGTCAGCAGGCGCAAGTGAATCCGCTCACCCGATGCTCGACCTGGGCGGAGAGAGCTCACGGAGAGCTCCAGGAACCCCTCTATAGACGTTGAAATATAACGAGAAAAAGGACCTCCAGGCAACTCCGGAGCCCCCTTCAAGTGGGGCGCGCGCGCCGTCAACCAGTCACTGGCACCGAAAGGGCTGGTCGAAGGAATCGACCGGTCACACTCCCCTCCACGGCCGCTACCTCCTCCGGCCGTCCCATCCCCACCACCTGCCCCCCCTGAATGCCGGCTCCTGGCCCCATGTCAACGATCCAATCAGCCGTCTTGATGAGGTCCAGGTTGTGCTCGATGATGAGAACGGTGTTCCCTGAATCCACCAGGCGGTTCAGGACATCCAGGAGGCGGAGGATGTCGGTCCCGGAGAGCCCGGTAGTGGGTTCGTCCAGGATGTAGAATGCCCGTCCCTGCTTCCCGGCCGTCCCGGCCAGTTCCCGGGCAATCTTGAGGCGTTGGGCCTCTCCTCCTGAAAGGGTGGTGGCCGACTGGCCCAGCCGCAGATAGCCCAATCCCACCTGCTGGAGGTACCACAGGGTCTGCCCCAGCCGATCCTCCTTCACGAAGAAGCGGATGGCTTCGTCCACCGTCATCTCCAGCACGTCGGCGATTGACCGCCCCCTGACCCGGACCTCCAGAATCTCGGGCTTGAATCGCCGGCCGTGGCAGACGTCGCAGGGGACGTAGACATCGGCCATGAAGACCATCTCCACCTCCACGTGACCTGCGCCCTTGCAAGCGTCACAGCGCCCCCCCTTCACATTGAAGGAGAAATGACCCGGCTCGTAGCCCCGTTGACCGGCCAGAGGCTGTTCGGAGAAGATTCTTCGGATTTCCCCCCAGGCCTTTATGTAGGTCACAGGGTTGGATCGAGGCGTTCGTCCGATAGGGCTCTGGTCCACCAACGCCACAGAATCAAGGCCCAGGACACCCTCCAGCGACTCGTAGGAACCCACAGCCTCGCCCAGGTGCTCCTTGGCCGAAGTGCCCCCATTCCCCAACTCCCGCTCCAGCCCCCGGTAGAGGATATCATGGACCAGCGTGGATTTTCCCGAACCGGAGACCCCTGTCACCACCGTCAGTGCTCCCAGGGGGATCTCCACCTCCGCATCCCGCACATTGTGCAGACTCGCTCCCCGAAGGCGAAGCCAGCCCCGATTCAATTCCCGCCGTTCCTCGGGCACCTCGACAGCCGTCCGTCCCGAAAGGTAGTCGCCGGTGACAGTATCCTGCTCCTCCAGTTCCTCGGGAGTTCCCTGGAAAACCACTTCCCCCCCCTTCTCTCCCGAAGCCGGACCCAGTTCGACCACGTGGTCGGCACTCCGGATCGCCATGGGATCGTGCTCCACCACCAGGACGGTATTCCCACCATCTCGAAGTCGTCCCAGCAGCTTGAGGAGCGCATCCGTGTCCCGAGGATGGAGACCGATGGAAGGTTCGTCCAGAACATAGATCGTGTCCACCAGCCGTGAACCCAGGGAATTGGCCAGATTGATGCGCTGGGCTTCGCCGCCCGAGAGCGTTCGAGTCTGTCGGGACAGACTCAGGTAGCCCAGACCCACCTCCACCAGGAAGTTCACCCGGTCCCGGAGTTCCCGTAGGATCGTACTGGCAATCTCGCCCTCGGCGCCGGGCAGCTCGAGTTCTTCCACCCAAGCCTCCAATTCATCCAGGGGGAGGTCGCTGACCTGGGCGATGTTCTTCCCATCTACACGGACGTTCAACGCCTCCTTCCGTACCCGTCCCCCTCCACACTCCACGCAAACCCTGGGGCTCTGGTACTGGCGCAGAAACACTCGGATGTACTGCTTGTACCGCTTTCTCTCCCGGGACCGGAGAAAGGGAATCACCCCCTTGAACGCACGATCCGTGAGCCGGCCCTTCCCCGGGTCCGCTCCATGCAGGACCGCATCCCGAAAGTCGGCTGGGAGTTCTTCCCAGGGAACGTGGATGGAAACCTCCATTCGCTGGGCGTACTCCCGAAGTGCTGCTCGCTCCTTCTTGTAGCGCGGCTTCGTCCAGGGGTCCACGGCCCCCTCGTCCAACGAGTGGGTCGGGTTGGGGATGATGAGTTCCTCGTCGTATTCCAGGGTGGCTCCGAAGCCGGTGCACTCGGGGCATGAGCCATAGGGGGAGTTGAAGGAGAAGAACTGGGGCGTCGGTTCAGGGAAGTCGATCTCCGGATGCTCGGCACATCTGAATCGTTCGGTGAAGGGCAGGGTCGGGGTCAGATCCTCCAACTCCTCGGACCCGGCATCGGGCAGGAGAACCCGGGCCTCCCCCTCCCCTTCCCGAAACGCAGTGCCCATGGAATCGGCCAATCGATCCCGGACATTCGGAGCGATCTTCAGGCGGTCCACGACGACGAGTATCTCGTGGGCATCGCCCAGGTCCGCCCCCAGCGTCTCCGGATCTTCCGCACCCGTCACGCCCAGATCCACCGCGTCGCCGTCGGCAAGAAGGCGCACGAAACCCAGAGCTCGCAGGTTCTCCACCAGGGGACCATGCGACGTCCTGGCGCTCCGGGGCAGGGGGAAGGTCACCATGAATCGGACTCCGTCCGGCAAGGTCAGCACCTGGTCCACTGCCCCAGAAACGGTGTCAGGCCGAACTCTACGGTCACAAATGGGACAGTAGGTCCGGCCTACCCGGGCAAACAGGAGGCGAAGCAGGTCGTGCACCTCCGTCGCCGTGCCCACAGTGGACCGGCTTGTCTTCGTGGGATTCTTCTGCTCGATGGCAACGGCAGGGGAGATCCCTTCGACCGCATCCACCTGTGGCTTCTCCATCCGTTCCAGAAACTGCTTCGCATAAGTGGAGAGGGACTCCACGTAGCGGCGTTGACCCTCAGCGAAGATGGTATCCAGCGCCAGGGAGGACTTCCCGGATCCGGAAGGACCCGTGATGACGGTCACGGCCCGTCGCGGAAGATCCAGGTCCACATTTTTCAGGTTGTGCTGCCGGGCGCCCCGAACTCGAATGTGGGTGTCCATCAGGATAGCTGGCCGAGGATCAATTGATTTGACGGCTGGAATTGGAGGGTCTGCGGCTGCAGGGGGAAGTGGACAGAGGTCCACTTTCCCAGCTCCCCCCTTACCCGACCCTCGGAAAGGGGGTCCCTCGCACGTCCACCTCATACCCACCGATCGAGGCGGAGGCCTGTGCCGGGCAGGTCATGCAACTTCTGCATATTGCCCCCCTGGTCGGGACGCTGACACCTTTCCCGGTATGGTGAGCATCTCCTCTACCTCTCGCCCCCACATGGGCCGCCTCCTTGGAAGCGGAAGCCTGCTCGTCCTCATCCTCCTGGCGGGATGTCGATCTGTGGGGCCACCCCTACCTCCTGAACCGCCACCTGCAGAGGGCTGGACGCAGGAGGGAATCGCATCCTGGTACGGGCACCCGTTCCATGGCCGAACGACTGCGTCCGGGGAGCGGTACGACATGGAAGCCATGACGGCAGCTCATCAGACCCTTCCCTTCGGAACCGTCGTTCACGTCTCCAACCTGGACAACGGATTGGCGACGAGGGTTCGGATCAACGATCGGGGACCCTTCGTGGGTGGACGGATTCTGGATTTGTCTCGCCGTGCGGCCCGTGAGATCGAGATGATCGGTCCGGGAACGGCTCCTATCCGGATCACCGTGGTGGAGACTCCAGAACCCACACGGTGCTGGCAGGTGCAGGTTGGAGCCTTCCGGTCCCGATCCAATGCCAGGGAATTGGTTCACCGGCTGGAGCCCCAGGGCTGGCCTGTGTCGTCAGCCCAGGATCGCGACGGTTTGCATCGGGTGCGGGTAGGGCCCTTCACGGAGGAAGGGGAGGCCAGGGCTGCAGCCAACTCTCTGGAGGGGCAGTTGAGTAGCTGCTGACCGGTGATCTCCTGGATCCTGGAATCCAGGGGGC
>PWWP01000332.1 GCA_003562075.1 Gemmatimonadota bacterium | reverse complement strand
GCGCCCAGAGTGGATCGGCCCGGAGATGTCGTGGCGAGAACATGCCGGGCACGGCCAGCAATGCCTCGACTTCGGCGATGGCTTCATCGAGCTGACCGTTGAGGACGTACACGGCGGCAAGATCTTCCATGCGAAAGGGCGCCAGAATCGCATCTCGATTCAGGGGGAGCAGCTCCTTTCCTCGCCGTGCGGCTCGGATGGCCTCGTCGGGCCGACCCAGGGTGGCATAGACTCGGCCCAGCGCCCCAAAGGCCCGGGCATCCTCCGGGTCATGGTTCACGCGAGCCTCGAGGAGACGGAGCGCAATCCCCTCCTGCACACGGGCGCTGTCCGCCTGACCCAGCCCCCGGTACGCCGCAGCGCGAAGCCACGCCACGGGCATGTACACGGACTGGCCATCCAGTACCTCCATCCTCCGGGGGGCCGTCGTCCAGAGCACCTCCTGGTATCGACCTGCCATAAGATCCAGACTTGCTGTCAGAAACCGAGTCTGATCGTTGTCCACCGCTGCTCCCATCCCCTGAGCCAGCACGCTCCGGGCGTCATCCACCGACCCTGTCTGGCTGAGACTCAGGTGGGCCCGGATGAAGTAGAGCATGGGCAGATCCGGAGCACGTTCCATGACCGTCGCAAGGAGCCCTTCGGCCTCCATATAGTTCCTGAGGAGCTGATGGGTGAACGCAGCCGATAATAGATAGTTCGCATCCAACGGATCGAGGAGCGCCAGCTCTTCGAACCTCACGAGGGCCTCCTCCATCCGGCCCTGTCGCCGAAGGACGTTTGCCAGTCCGAAGAGGGCTCGGACGTGGTTGGGCTGAAGCCCGAGCGCCTGCTCGAAATAGCGCTGTCCCTGAAGCAGGTCGCCTCGCCCCTGATACTGGAACAGACCCAGAGCGTAGTAGGCTTCCGGGAGATCGGGGGAGGTGTGCAGGGCACGTTCAGCTGCCTCCCGGGCCCACTCCAGCCGCTCCTGGGAAGGGTCGTAGCGATGAAACCAGAGTTGCGTATGCACGGCAGAAAGCTTCGCCCACGCCTCGCCGAAGGTGCTGTCACGTTCCAGCGCGGCCAGGTAGGATGCTTCGGCCAGCCCGAGGCGCTCCTCACTCTCGTTGAAGCGGAGGAAATCGTTGCCGCGGAGATAGAACCGGTACGCTTCCAGATCTGCGGTGGTTGTGACACCTGGGGCAGCCCTGCCCATGTCGGTCAGATCGATCTCCAGTGCGCCCGCCACCTCCCGGGCGATGACGGACTGCACGGCAAAGAACTGGACCATGGTGTGATCGAAGGTCCGACTCCACACCACGCTGTCATCCTCGATCCTTATGAGCCGAGGGACCACGACAACACGCCCGGAAGGATCGGTTGGACGCTCGAACTGCACGCTCCCATCCAGCAGGTACTGGACGCCGAGCTGGGCGCCCATGTCCCCGGCGGAACGGGCAGGGCCTTCCCAATGCACGGAAGGGCCAGGGGAGACCACCCTCAGGCCGGGCATTCCGGCGAGCTGGACATTCACCACATCCACCAACCCGTCGGCAAAATACTCCTGACCCTCCGGTCCGGTGTATTCGAAGGGAAGTACCGCGATGGCCAGCGGGTCCTGGACTGCTGCGGCCGGGGGCACTTCACCTCCCGGGTGGAGAACGAGTCCTACCACCCCAACCGTGATGCCCATGGCTGCCATCAGGAGGGCAAGCGCAACCGTACGCCTCCGGACGTAGGTGCGAACACGATACGGGAGCGGGTCACTCCGGGCGCGGACGCTTTCGCCCGCCAGGAATCGTCGGATGTCATTCCCGAGCTCCCCAGCCGACCCATACCTGCGATGGGGCTCCTTCCGCAGGGCCATCAAGACGACGGCCTGGAGCGCAGCCGACAGGCGCCTTCCCCCGTTTGTGGGCTTCTCCGGAGGGGTCTCGCAGATGACCTGCTCCACTTCTGACAAGGCGAGGCCGCTCAGATCATGAGGTCTGCGGCCGGTCAGGAGCTCGTAGAGGACGACGCCCAGGCTGTACACGTCGCTGGCCGGCCCGAGAGGTCCGCTCCTGATCTGCTCCGGACTGGCATACTCGGGCGTCATCAGGCGGGAACCCGTGTGGGTGTGAGCCACGGTCAGGTCCAGGCAGTCGGGCTCGAGCACCTTGGCAATGCCGAAGTCGAGGAGCTTCACGCTCCCTTCCGAGGGTGCCTCCCCTTCAGCTACGACGATATTGCGTGGCTTCAAGTCCCGGTGCACGATCCCGCGTGCGTGGGCATGCTCCACCGCCGAACATGCGGCAACAAAGAGGCGCAGCCGGGACTCGAGCGACAGGCCCCGCGTTTCACAATGCGTCGTGATCGGTGACCCGTGGATGCACTCCATCACGAAATAGGGTCGTCCATCCCTCGTGATGCCGCCGTCCAGAAGCCTGGCGATATTGGGATGGGTGAGGATGGCAAGGATCTTCTGCTCGGCACGGAACCGGCGCAGCACGTCCTCGCTGTCCATCCCTCGCCGGACGACCTTGAGGGCCACATCCTGTTCGCTGGAGCCATCGTCTGGACGGGCGAGGAGAACCTGGCCCATTCCACCCCGACCCAGGAGGCGGATGACCCGGTAGGGACCGATCCGCTGGGGGAGCGGCTCATCAGGGGTGAAGAGGTCGGCTGCGAGCCGATCCGGAGAGTGATCCAGAAAGGGCTCTGACATCCGGTCCCCGGCAAGGAGCCCCGCGAGCAGCTCCCTATCTACTTCAGGGGTCGCGGCCAGCAGATCCGGCCACGCCTCCGGATCGTGCTCCACCACCTCCTCGAAAAGAGCGCGCACGCGGCGCCACCGCTCGGCCTCTATCGCATCCGGCGGCCCTCCGGGGCGTACGGAACCAGGATCCGGCCATGGCTCATCGCCCCGGGTGCTCACCCCTCCGCCGCCGTGAGTTCCGCGGTGAGGAGTGCCCGGGCAACGCGCCAGTCCCGTTTCACGGTGCGAGGGGAGATGGCGAGGGCCGATGCCGTCTCCTCGACGCTGAGGCCGGCGAAGAAGCGACACTCAACGACCTGGGCAGCCCGGGGGTCCAGCGAAGCGAGGCGGTCCATGGCCCGGTCCAGGGAAAGCAGCTTCGCTGCCGGAACCGGTCCGGCATGCAGGGCGTCGTCGAAGGTGACGGGAAAGAGGTCGCCGCCCCGCTTCCCCGCCAGCTTCCTGCGTGCGGCGTCCACCAGAATCTGGCGCATGACACGGGCCGCCGTGCGGAAGAAGTGCAGGCGGCTCTCCGGATCGAGCTCCCCGGCGGAAGCGAGCTTGACGTACGCCTCGTGCACCAGCACCGTCGTGCTCATGGTTTCGCCCGCCCGCCCTTGCCGGACGCGCTGAGCCAGGCCGTGCAACTCGTCATACAGGGCGTCGAAGAGCCCCTGGGAAGAGAATGCTCCTCGTTCTTTGATAGAGCGCAGAAGCGCGGCGGTGGATTCTTCGGGTCTAGTCATCCCGTTCACGTCGGAGTCACCGCCCCGATCCCACACGACTCCGAGGGAGCAGGGGAACCGGGGAACACGTACGCCGAGGCCCCTCCGGTGGCACAGAATGAATTTAGGTGGTCGGTGGCTGCCAGGACAGGATGGGCCAGGAGCCTGAAGTGCGTCGTGGCCCCTCTCTGACAAGGGCGTCATAGGGTCGGCCTCTGCAACGGACCCAATTCGTCAGGCCAACCCGACTGGAGTCTTGCTTCCCGCACCCCGGCAACTCGCCTCGTGCTCTTTTGGCAGAAATTGCGCGCCAGGGCTAATGTGGACGATGCGTCGGAGGCATCGCCTGCGGCTGCCCGCCTACTGGGGAACTCCGTGGCGTTCGCAACGCGGCTCGCCCCACTTTCCGATCCGACTTCTGGAAGGCTGCGGTAGACCATGACCATCGAGGGACACGCGAACACCCCTGCTGACAGCGAGGTCTCGAACCAAGACCACGTCCCGGTTCGGTCCCGCAATCGCGCCCGCCAGCTGGCGACGGTGGCCGAGCTGGCCCAGCAGGCGTTGGCCGGTATGGAGATGGACGAGCTCCGACAGCGGGCCGCCGAGGTGGTGGCCCTCGTCTTGGAGGTGGAGTACACGAAGCTCCTGAAGATCCTCCCTGACGGTCTCTCTCTGAAGGTGGTAGCCGGGGTGGGATGGCCGGACGGGGTGGTAGGCGAGGCGGTGGTGGGAATCGCCGACCAATCTCAGGCGGGGCATACCCTCAGGGCCACCGAGCCCGTGGTGGTGAGCGACCTGGCGTCGGAAGCCCGCTTTCAGGACTCCTCCCTCCTGGAGGAGCACGACGTGGTGAGCGGCGTGAGTTGCATCATCGCCGGCGAGGAGGAGCCCTGGGGGATTCTGGGGGTCCACACCACCCGTCGCCGGCGCTTTACCCCAGACGACATCGACTTCGTCCAGAGCGTGGCCAACGTAGTGGCCGCTGCCACTCGGCGGGCCCAGGCCCGGCTCGAGCTGGAGAAGCGACACCAGCTCCTGGCCATCGCTGAGCGGATGGGGCGCGTGGGTGGCTGGATGATAGAGCTGGACGACAACACCGTCTACTGGTCCGACGAGGTGTGCCGGATTCACGACGCGCCCCTGGGAACCCGGGTGCCCATCGAAGAGGGGATCAACCACTTCGCCCCGGAGTGGCGCCCCACCCTCACCGAGCACTT
>PWWP01000324.1 GCA_003562075.1 Gemmatimonadota bacterium | reverse complement strand
GATGGCGCGGGAGGCACTGGACGCGTCCCTTGCCCGATCTCGGGGACGGCTCCTGGAGATCCGAGCTCAGCGCATCCCGCCTCGACGGGACTCGAAGATCCTGGCCGGGTGGAACGGGCTGGCACTCCGGGCCCTGGCTGAGGCCGGCGCCGTCCTGGAGGACGGGGAGCGCTACCTGACGGCGGCTCGGGAGGGGATGGCCTATCTCCTGGAGGCCCTCCGCCCCCAGGGACGGCTCCTCCACCAGCTTCCGGGCCAGGAGGGCCGGGAGATCCTGGCCTTCCTGGACGACGTGACAGCCGTGGGGCTGGCGTGCCTGGCCCTCCACGAAGCCACCCTGGAAGGACGGTGGCTGGAGGAGGCGGTAACCCTGGCCCAGGAGGTGGAGGACTGGTTCCGGGACGACGACACCGGCCTCCTCTTCGACACCCCTTCCGACGGGGAGGCACTGGTGGTCCGGCCCCGGGAGGTCATGGACAACGCTGTGCCCTCGGGCAATTCCATGGCCGCGGAGCTGTTCCTGTGGACCGGGCGGATCCTGGGGCGGGAAGAGCAGGTCCAGGCCGCCCAGGAGCTGGCCATGCCCCACACCGAAGCCCTGACCCGGATGCCCACCGGCTTTGGGCGCCTCCTGAAGGTGGCTCAGGCGCTGACCCTTCCCCCGCTGGAGGTGGCCCTCTTCGGAGACGGCGAGGCGCTGGACGGCCTCCTGACGGCCGCCCACCAGCCCTTCCTTCCCCAGCGCGTCATCTCCGGGGTGGCCAATGGGGAAGAAGCACCCTTCGCCACCCCCCTTCTGGAGAGCCGGGGGACGGTGGACGGTGAGGCGGCGGCCTGGGTCTGCAGCGGCTTCACTTGCCAGGCCCCGGTGACGACGCCCCAGGCGCTGGCGCAGACGCTGACCCGGACGCTGGCCCAGGAGGCCCGCCCGCAGGCGCCGGACCAGGGATCAGGGCCGGGCCCAGACGAGGCCCCGGGCTCCAGGTAGGGTCAGGCAGAAGAGCCCCTGGCCGGGGACTGGTCCGTGGTCGGGCCCGCTTCCGGTTCCAAACCTTGGCCCTCTCCGGCACCCGGACTATCTTTTGATGCTATTTCACAAGACGCTCCGGCGTGGCCGGCTCCCAGGAATCACCCTGGCAAGCCCACCCGCCGGGGGCGTCCCCATTCTCAAAGTTGGACCCCTCCCAACAGGATTGGATCGTCATGGCCCGTGAACTGACCACCGATGCCGAGCATCTCTCCCGGGAACCCTCGTCCGAGCCCGGTGGTGAACCGGAAGTGAACGACGGTGTCCCGGCGCTCACGGGAGACGATCTCCTGGAGATGTACCGGCTCATGGTCACCTCCCGAGCCATCGACGACCGGGAGATGAGCCTGAAGCGGCAGGGGAAGATCTTCTTCCAGATCTCCGGTGCCGGCCACGAGGCCATTCAGGTGGCCCTGGCTCGCCACCTTCGCTCCGGCTCCGACTGGTTCTACTTCTACTACCGGGACCGGGCCTTTTCCCTGGCCCTGGGCCAGACCCCCAAGGACCACCTCCTGCAGGCCGTGGCTGCCGCCGATGACCCGGCCTCGGGCGGGCGTCAGATGCCGGCCCACTTCGGCGACGTCCGCTACCGGATCGTCAGCACCTCCTCCCCGACGGGCACCCAGTTCCTCCAGGCCGTGGGAAGCGCCGAGACCGGCTGGCGGGCGGCCCAACTGGATGAGATGCGGGAGAAGATCGACGACTTCGAGGACGACGAGGTGGTGGTGGTGAGCACCGGCGACGGAACCACCTCCCAGGGGGAGTTCTGGGAGGCCATGAACACGGCGTGCAACCTGAAGCTCCCCGTCATCTTCCTGGTGGAGGACAACGAGTACGCCATCTCGGTCCCAGTGGAGGTCCAGACGGCGGGAGGAAGCATCTCCAAGCTCCTCACCGGGTTCCCCGACCTCCACATCGTGGAGTGCGATGGGACGGACGTCCGGGATTCATATGAGAAGACGGCCTCCGCCGTGGCCTGGTGTCGGGCGCGGAAGGGACCGGCACTCATCCACGCTCACACGGTCCGGCCCTATTCCCACTCCATGTCCGATGACGAGCGGATGTACCGCCCCGAGTCGGAGCGGGAGGCCCAGGCCAAGCGGGATCCGCTGGTCCGGCTTCGGACGGTGCTGGAGGAAGAGGGGATCGCAGACGCGGACACCCTGGATGCCCTGGAGGAGGAGATCCGACAGGAGGTGTCCCAGGCCGCCGACGACGCCATGGAGCACCCCCAGCCCGAGCCTGAGACGGCCATGAAGTGGCTCTTCTCGGAAGAGGTGGATCCCACCGGGCCCGATTTCGACACCGAGGACGCCCCGGCCTACTCCGACGACCGGGAGTACACCATGGTGGACCTCCTGAACCGTTGCATGAAGGAGGAGATGCGGCGGGATCCCCGGATCGTGGTCTTCGGCGAGGATGTGGCCGATGCTTCCCGGGAGGGCGCCCTGGAGGAGGTCTCCGGGAAAGGCGGGGTCTTCAAGGTCACCCACGGGCTACAGCGGGAGTTCGGGGGGATCCGGGTCTTCAACTCCCCCCTGGCCGAGGCCAACATCGTGGGGCGGGCCGTGGGGATGGCCGTCCGGGGGCTGAAGCCGGTGGTGGAGATCCAGTTCTTCGACTACATCTGGCCCGCCTTCCACCAGATCCGCAATGAGCTGGCCACCATGCGCTACCGCTCCGGGGGAAACTGGTCCTCCCCGGCAGTCATCCGGGTCACCTATGGCGGGTACCTGAAGGGAGGCGCCATCTATCACTCCCAGACCGGTGAGACCCTCTTCACCCACACGCCGGGCATCCGGGTGGTGCTTCCCTCCAACGCCGAGGACGCCAACGGGCTCCTCCGGACGGCCATCCGGTGCGAAGATCCGGTCCTCTTCCTGGAGCACAAGCACCTCTACCGGCAGGTCTACAACAAGGGCCGGGACCCAGGCGCTGACTTCATGATCCCCTTCGGGAAGGCCAAGGTGGTCCGAAAAGGGACGGATCTGACGCTGGTCACCTGCGGGGCCCTGGTGAAGCGGAGCCTGGACGCCGCCAAGATGGCGGCGCAGGAGGGGATCGAGGTGGAGGTCATCGACCTCCGGACCCTGAACCCCCTGGACATGGACCGGATCGGGGAGTCGGTGAAGAAGACCAACAAGGTCATGGTGGTCCACGAGGACTCCCTCTCCTGGGGAATCGGCTCGGAGATCGCTGCCCGTATCGCCGACGACCTCTTCCCCTGGCTGGACGGACCCGTCCGCCGGGTGGCCTCCAAGGACACCTGGGTGGCCTACGCTCCCCAACTGGAGCAGGTCATCCTCCCCCAGACCCCGGACGTGCTGAAGGCCATCCAGGAGCTGGCGGCGTTCTGAGGAGAGTGGAAAAAGAGAACGACCCGGCCGGCGCCCCCTGAGGGATGCCGACCGGGTCGTTCTTGTCTTGCTTGTCTTGCTGGGCCCTCAGGCCCTCCCCCTCAGACCGTGGAGATCAGCCGGCTTGGCGCCGGCTCCCAAGCAGTCCGCAGGCGATCATGCCCTCACCGGGGCGGTCCAGCTCCGTCCTCGTAGCCCCAGGCCGGAGGGGGCGGATCATCCATGGGCTGGGAGAGATCGAAGTCCACCCGCCAGCTCCACTCGCCGTCCCGGATGGTGCCGTAGACGTAGCGGACACCGGGCTCGATGATCACCCGCCAGCCCGTCTCTGCGCCATTCCGGAGCTCCTCCCGGAGGAACTCCTGCTGGGTGGCCGTCCCCGTCTCCTTGGTCCAGGCACCGTACCAGGTGGAGCCTTCGTCCTCGGAGCCGTCGGGAAGCCGGTGGTCGTGCCGGAGCTCGATGGTGCCGTCGTCATCGGGTCGGAAGATCCAGGTCCGGGACCGGTCCCACTCCCCGTCCATCTGCTCGATGTGGAAGGGGAGCCGCACCTCGTCCTCCTCACAGACATCGAAGTAGACGACCAGCAGCTCCGGACCCTCCAGCATGGTGCTCCCTTCAGGAGCTCTCTCCAACTGGCCCGGGAAGGCCTGACCGCACTGGGCCGCCAGGTTGGTCATCCACTGCTGCTGTGCCGGGGCCAGGCCAGCGAAGGCGGTGGTCGGAGCTTCAGCTGCCGTGTCGTCCGCCGGCGGGGGAGCTTCCGGCGCATCGCCGCAGGCCGCTATGACAGCCAGGGCCAGGGGCGCCGCGAAGAGGCGCAAAGAGGTCCTTCTCATCTGGTTTCCTCCCAATAGGGGTTCATCAAGGTCGTGCAGGTGATACGACCGAGGAAGGTAAGGGGGGCGGGGGGCTCGGGCCAGTCGCAGCCCGCGGAGCGCGGGCCGGCGGAACGCGCCAGCATTCCGGCTCCCCCTCCATGCCCTTGCCCGTCGGCTCCTCGCCCCAGCAGGGTCGCGTCTCAGCCCTCGTCCGTCAGGGGCGCCTCCGGCACCGGGAGGCTCCAGGCTTCGGCCCGCTCATCGAAGTGGGCCCACCCCCATCCGTCCAGCGCCCCGTCCCGGAAGACCACCGGGGTCATGTCCTGGCGAGGCTCCTGGAACTCTCCGCCCGAGCCCTGTCGATGGAGCCACACCACCTCGATAGTGGACCCGTCAGCCAGGTAGCGGTTCAGCCGGTACCCGTTCAGCGTCTGGGCCTCCACATCCAGCTCCCCCTGGGGCAGAAGGGCCATGACCTC
>PWWP01000103.1 GCA_003562075.1 Gemmatimonadota bacterium | reverse complement strand
TCCAGGACCTCCCTCTCCACCACATACCTCCGGATCTTCCGAGGAAAAGCGCCGTAGCTCCGGGGGTGTGGAATCCCCTCCCCGAAGGTGGGCAAGCTCCCATCGGTGGAGGTGAGGGTCCAGGACTCCCGCATGAACGCCTCTATGTCCTCCTCACTCATGTTGAACGAGATGATCCCGGGAGCTTCCCCCTCCGCAATGATGCCGAAGGCCGCTGTCACCGGGTCCTCGTCCCGCTCCAGGGCCACCTCCTCCAGAGTCCGTCCGGCCAGCCCATCACCATCCCGGAAGAGAATCCGGCCTGCTCCCCCCCTCCGATCCAGGTTCTCGGCCATGGACTCCTGGATCTCACGGGCCGTCTCCGGATCACCGAGTCTCTCTCGCATCCGCTCACTCCCACCATCCCGGGCCCACGATGGCACGAGCGCCGCCGTGAGGCCGGTGGCCGAGGCGTCATAGGGGTACTGGTCCGCCCAGACCTCCACCCCTTCGTCCCGGGCGGCCTGGATGTTCTGGATGATCTCGGCACTGGCGCCCCATACCCGGGGTCCCAGGGCCTTGATATGACTCACCACACCCACGACCCCCGACTCCCGGGAGATCTGGATGATCTCCTCCACGGCAGCCACAACCCCGATCCCATAATCGGATTCGTCCCGGATGTGGCTGGAGTGGACTCCATCGTACTGAGTGACCAGGGACGCCAGTTGCACGATCTCGTCGGTGGACGCGAAGTCCCCCGGGGCGTAGAAGAGCCCGGTGGAAAGCCCGTAGGCCCCGGCCTCCATCCCCTCCCTGACCAGGGCCAGCATGGCCTCCATCTCCTCGGCCGTGGGCTCCCGATCGTAGCTCCCCCCCATGGCCTCCTGCCGGATGGCGCCGTGTGGAACGAACTGGGCCACGTTCACCCCCAGTCCATGCTCCAGGAGATCCTCCCGCTGTCCCACCAGGTCGTGGGCCCCGCCCCCGTCGGGATTGATGAAGGCGGTGGTGATACCCTGGGCGAGGAGGGCCCGAGCCGGACTTCGTTCCTCACTCGTCAGACCTGCCGCGGCGTGGGAGTGGACATCGATGAACCCCGGTACCACGTAGAGCCCGTGGGCATCCAACGTCTGCAGGGCGTCGGCACCAGCCAGATCTCCGATCTCGGCGATCCGGTCTCCCCGGATCCCCACATCGGCGGTGAAGGAATCGGCTCCCGTTCCATCGATGACCGTACCCCCCTGGATCACCACGTCGTAGGGGACCTCCATGCATCCGGCCAGAAAAACTGCGGCACACAGGGCCGCCGGGATGAACTTCGCGTACATTCTAGCTCCCTCTTGTCATTGGAATCCCCGGCCGTGTCCTCCCGGCCCTCCGTCAGAACTTTCATCCGTCCGCACTCTGAGAGTAGCATGGCAGTCCCCCTTGTACCTCCGCTACCCCGCTCGTAAGGTACGATTCGTAATCCTCCAGGGGAGCCGTCCACCAGCCAGGGGAGACCCCAGCGGAAGGCTGTCACCCTGCCAGGGCCCAGATCTCGAGAATCCTCACGGAGGCCCTCACATGCTCCGCACGGGCCTTTCATGGCTCGCCTTCCTCTTCATCCTCTGGCTCATCCTGGCTGATCCCAGGCCAGGGGCTTGGGCCGTGGGTCTTCTGGCCGCTGGACTTGGCGTGGTCCTTCGCCTCAGACTCCATCCCGACACCGAACCAGGTCCCCGGCTCCTTGGGTTCGCCACCTTTCTCCCCTACTTCCTGTGGCAATCGGTCCGTGGAGGATGGGACGTGAGTCGTCGGGCCCTGACGCCAGGGCTTCCCCTGGATCCGGATCTACTCTCCTTTCCGCTGTCCCTTCCTCCTGGACCCTCTCGGGTCTTCATGACCAACTCCCTGAGCCTCCTGCCCGGTACCTTCGGCGCAGAGTTGAAGGACCAGACCCTCACCGTCCACCTCCTGGTTTCGGGGGCCGAAGCAGAAGCCCGTGTAGAGGAGTTGGAGGAACGGGTGGCCCGCCTCTTCGGACTGGAGCTCTCATGAGCATGCTCCTCATGGGGCTGGCCATCTTCCTCGTCCTCAACCTGATGGCTGGACTGATACGGGTGGCTCGAGGTCCCACCCGAGCCGACCGGATGGTGGCGGCCCAACTCTTCGGAACCACGGGAGTAGCCCTGCTTCTGGTGCTGGGCCAAGCGAAGGGTGAGCCGGCCCTGGCTGACATCGCCCTGGTCTTCGCCCTCCTGGCCGTCGTTGTAGCCGTGGCCTTCGTTCAACGAGGGTGGGTCCGTCCCGCCGATCCGGAGGAGCACCCCGCCTCCCCCGGTGAGGAGCCCAAGTGATCGACCTCATCTCAGGATTGTGTCTTCTGGCCGGAGCCTTCTTCTTCCTGGCCGGAACCGTTGGACTCCTCCGCTTCCCCGACATCTATTGTCGACTCCACGCCCTCACCAAGGCCGACAATCTGGGTTTGGGCCTGGTTGTCCTGGGACTGATTCTGCAGCCCATGCCGTGGAGCAGCCGAGCTCAACTGGTCCTGACCTGGCTCCTGGTCCTGGCGGCGGCAGCCACCGTCTGCCACCTCCTGGGCCGATCCTCCCTCCAGCAAGGGATCGAGCCCGTCCGCGGGAGCGGGCGGGACAGGACAGACCCGTCGCTTCGGGAGGGTTCTGAAGGATGATGGCGCTGGAGTGGATCCTGGACGGCCTGCTGGCCCTTCTCCTGGTCGGGTTGGTGGCTCGGATCATGTTCACACGGAACCTCTTCGAGGCCGTGGTCCTCTTCATCGCCTTCGGACTCAGCCTTTCCCTGGCCTGGGTTCGGCTGGACGCTCCGGATGTGGCACTGGCTGAGGCCGCACTGGGTGCCGGGGTCACGGGAGCCCTCTTCCTCAATGCCTACCACCGGTTGGCTCGACGAAGGGAAGAGGCTGGAATGGACGTGCCCTCCCCCACCACCTCCCAACCTTCTCCGGAGAGCCGAGGAAGCCGCCAGAGACCGCACCAAGGAGATGACTCCGCCCCGCTCCTGCGCAGGATCGGCCGCGTCCCGTGGGTTCGGTGGGGACTGGCCGTGGCCACAGCGCTTCTGGCCACTGGACTGGCGGGCCTCCTCCTGGGTCTTCCGGATCGAGCCCCCATCCTTCCAGCCTTGATCTCCGATCACCTGGACGAGACCGGTGTCTCCAATCCCATCACAGGCGTTCTTCTGAGCTTCCGGGCCTACGACACGCTCATGGAGCTGGGGGTCCTGGTGGTGGCCATGGTGGCGGTGTGGTCTCTGGACCGGGGAAGCCGAGAGTTCGCTCGCCACGGTGAGGAACTCCGCCGGCAGCCGGTCCTGGATACCCTGGCCTGGAATGTGACGCCTATGGCTGTGGTCACCGGGATCTACCTGGTGTGGGCCGGATCGTACACCACTGGAGGGGCGTTCCAAGCAGGAGCTCTCCTGGCCGGTGTGGGCGTTCTCCTGGCCGCCGCAGGACTCATCCGACCTGTGACCTCGGCTTCGCCGGGCATCCGGATACTGGGAATCCTGGGACTGGCCCTCTTCACGGCGGTGGGGCTCACCACCATGCCCTGGACCGGAGTGTTCCTGGCCTACCCACCCGGCACCGAGTACCTCCTCATTCTCCTCATCGAGGTGGCCCTCACCGTCTCCATCGCAGTGATCCTCGTGGAGCTCTTCGTGGATGTGCCCGCCATCCCCGAAACCGACCCCGAGTTGGAGCAAATCCATCCCACAGGGGATCCCCTGGGGCGTGGCCTGGCTCCAGACGGTGCGCTGATCCGGAAAGCAGGGGAGGACGAATGACGCCGTTCACCCTCTACGCCCTGGCCGGGGGAGGGATCTTCCTCCTGGGACTCCTGGGGACCCTGACCCGGGCCCACCTCTTCTGGCGGATCCTGGGCGTGAACTTCATGGGAAGCGGGATTTTCCTCATTCTCATTGCCGGTGCGCCTCGACTCCCGGACCACGGAGCCGATCCCGTTCCCCAGGCCATGGTTCTGACGGGGATCGTGGTGGCGGTCAGCGCCACCGCCCTGGCCCTGGGGATCGCCCTCCGGGTGGTGACCCGAACGGGAGCCGCAGTCCTGTCCGAGGACCTGCGACGAAGACACGGCTGGGGCACGGGTTCGCCAGCCGCGGAGACGGAAACGGATGACCGGCGCTGAGCTCTGGAGCACCCTGGCCGTCATGGGCCCTTTGGTGGCGGCCCTCCTCAGCCTTGGCGGAGGAAGAAGGAGCATCCGCCTTGGGCTGGGCCTGGGGTCTGCTACAGCCCTGACCAGCTCCCTGGGCCTCTACTTGACCGTCATGGACCAGGGCGTGGTCCGGCACGCGCTGGGAGGGTGGGGTCGTCCCCTGGGGATCGAACTCCACCTGGACGGGCTGGCGACGCTCATGGTGGCCATGACCGCAGTGGTGGGATCAGCGGTGAGCCTCTACGCCATCTCCTACTTCGGCGACGCCGCCGATCCCCGGGTCCGCCAGTCACCGGCCGGTCGAGGCGCCCGCTTCTTCGCGCCTCTCTGGCTCTTCCTCTGGTCATCCCTGAACGGGGTGTTTCTCTCCGGGGATCTGTTCAACCTCTACGTGATGCTCGAGATCCTGGGCCTGGCGGCGGCAGCCATCGTGACGCTGGCAGTCACCGGGAAAGCCACCCAGGCAGGAATGCGGTACCTCCTCATCTCCCTCACCGGATCCATGCTCTTCCTCCTGGGGGTGGCCCTCCTCTACCTGGGGTACGGGACTCTCTCCCTGGAGGAGCTGGCATCCATGGAACCATCCGGGCCCCTGGCGGCCTGGGCTCTGGCCGCCATGACGGCAGGGCTGGCAGCGAAAACGGCCCTCTTTCCCCTTCACGCCTGGCTCCCCCCTGCACACGCCGGTGCCCCGGCCCCGGGAAGCGCCCTCCTCTCGGCGCTGGTGGTGAAGGCCTCCTTCTATATCATCATCCGTCTCTGGTTCTATGTGTACGGCCTGGGGGTCCCAGGGGCCGAAACCGAGCGGGCTCTCCTGATCATGGGTCTACTAGGCGCCGGAGCCATCCTCTGGGGATCCATTCTGGCCCTCCGGCAGGTGAGTCTGAAGCGGCTCATCGCATATTCAACGGTGGCTCAGCTCGGCTATCTCTTTGTCATGTTCCCCCTCCTTCCCGAGCTGGGCGCTCCGGAAATCTGGAACGCCAACGCCTGGAACGGCGGGATGGTCCACGCCCTCTCCCATGCCCTGGCCAAGGCGGCCATGTTCCTGGCTGCCGGGAGCATGAGCTACGCCGTGGCAGACGATGCCATCGACTCCATCTCCGGGGTGGCCCATCGACTGCCCATGTCCTTCCTTGCCTTCGGGCTGGGCGGACTGAGTCTGGCCGGAATCCCGCCCTCGGGAGGCTTCGCAGCCAAATGGCTCCTCCTCACCGCTGCCCTGGAGTCCGGGCAGTGGGTCTGGGCCGGACTCATCGCTGTAGGTGGGCTCCTGACCCTGGCCTACGTCCTCATGGTGGCTCGCTTCGCCCTCCAGGTGAAGGAGTCGCCGGAAGAGTTCCGGAACGTTCCTCGACGGATGGAGTGGGCCGCCATGATCCTGGCTGGGCTGGCCGTCCTCCTGGGCCTCCGCGCCGTTGAGATCCTGGAGCTGCTGGCCATCGGAGGGATCGGGCCATGGCGCTGACTTCCCTCCAGGCAGGTCCCCTGGAAGGGCTCGCCTTGGCACTGGTGAGCTGGGAGACCCTCCCTCTCCTGGTCGTTCTCACCTCCTTCCTTCCGGGAATCGCCATCATGTTCCTCCAGGAGGAACAGTCCCGGGCCAGAACGACCCTGAACCTGACGGGCGCGGTCCTCAAGGTGGTTCTGGTGTGCCTCATGCTCCTGGGGGTCGGCCTGGGAACGGAGTACCGGTGGGCATTGGAGGTCCTGCCAGGTTTCGAACTCACCCTGGTCGGGGACTCTCTGGCTCTTCTCTTCGTGACCCTCTCGGCCGTCCTCTGGCTGGTCACCACCATCTATGCCATCGGCTACCTGGAGGAGTCTCCCGACCGAACGCGCTTCTTCTCCTTCTTCAGTCTCTGCGTCACGGCCACCACAGGTCTGGCCATGGCTGGCGACCTCTTCACCTTCGTCATCTTCTATGAGGCGCTCACATGGACCACCTATCCCCTGGTGGTCCACCGGGGCACCCGGAAGGCCATCAAAGCCGGTCGACTCTACCTGATCTATACCCTCACCTCCGGCGCCGTTCTCATCGTCGGCGCGGTGGCCCTCCAGGTCCTGGCGGGAACGGTGGAATTCGCTACAGGTGGAGTGCTGGATCCAGGCGCAGTAGCCGCCCAGCCCATGGCGTACACAGCCGTATTCCTCCTCCTTCTGGCCGGTCTGGCGGTGAAGGCGGCCCTCTTTCCAGTCCACGGCTGGCTGCCCATCGCCATGGTGGCCCCAGCTCCCGTCAGTGCCCTCCTCCATGCGGTGGCGGTGGTGAAGGCAGGGGCCTTTGGAGTGATCCGACTCCTTCACTCCGTCTTCGGCATCGAGCTCTCCCTCAACCTGGGCATGGCACAGCTGGTGACGGCCCTGGCTGCCTTCACCATCATCTACGGCTCGATCCGAGCCCTGACCCAGGATGACCTGAAACGGCTTCTGGCCTTCAGCACCGTGAGTCAGCTCTCCTACATCGCGCTGGGAGCCGCCCTTCTCATGCCTGCGGCCCACATCGGAGGGATCGTCCACCTGGTGCACCAGGGAATCATGAAAATCACCCTGTTCTTCTGCGCCGGACTCCTGGCCGAGACGCTGCAGGTGAAGAAGGTGAGTGAGATGGGTGGGGTGGCTCGCCGCATGCCTCTGACCATGCTGGCCTTCACCGTGGCCGCCTTGGGGATGATCGGTCTCCCACCCATCGCCGGATTCCTGAGCAAGTGGTATCTGGGAATCGGGGCGCTGGACAGTGGAGCAGCGTGGGTGATTCCCGTTCTCCTGGCCAGCAGCATGCTCAACGCCGCGTACTTCCTCCCCATCATCAAGACGGCCTGGTTCGACGGGAAGAACGCCCAGTGGAAGGATCGGGGCCGGGGCCGCTGGCTTGAAGCCGACTGGCGTCTCGTCGTCCCGGCTCTGGTGACGGCAGCGCTGGCGCTGGGATGCGGGCTGCTGGCCAGTACGCTCTGGAGTCCCCTGGGCTGGACCCGCCTCATCGTGGAACGAGGTGTCCTCTGATGTCCACCCAGGAACTCCTGCTCCTCCTGGCACCGGGACTCCCGGCCCTCCTGGCCATCCTCTGGCCCCTGAAGGGCCTCCGGGATCCCCTCATGGGTCTGGCTCCCTGGGCCGGGGTTCCCGCCCTCCTTCTGGCCCTCCACCCCGGTGGGCTCGGAGCTTCAGCTGAGTTCCCCGCCATCTTCACAGGGCTTCAGCTTACGCTGGATGCTCCGGCCCGCCCGTTTCTCCTGCTCACGGGACTCCTCTGGGTCGTGGCCGGAGCCTTTTCACGGGCGTATCACAGGGACGACGGCAACAAGGAGAGTTATTTCGGATTCTTCGTGCTCACCATGGCGGGAAACGTTGGCCTGGTCCTGGCCGCCGATGCCCTGAGCTTCTACCTCTTCTTCGCTTGGATGACCTTTGCCGCATACGGCCTGGTGATCCATGCCCGTAGTCCGGATGCACTGCGGGCCGGGCGGGTCTACATCGTGCTTGCCGTCCTGGGTGAACTGGCCATCCTCACCGCCCTGGTGGCCCTGGGATGGGCCGCCGGAGGAGCCCCCACCTTCGGCACCTCGCTGGAGCTGGCCTGGCAGGACCTGGACACATTTGGATACGCTCCAGTGGTGGCGCTGCTGGTGGTAGCCGGATTCGGGGTCAAGGCCGGATTGATTCCCCTGCATCTCTGGCTTCCCCTGGCCCATCCAGTGGCCCCCACAGCCGCCAGCGCCCTCCTGAGTGGTGCCATGATCAAGGCCGGGCTCCTGGCTTGGATCCGCTATCTTCCCGGCGATCAGGCTCTCCCTCTCCTGGCCCTGGGGCTGGCGATCCTGGGGGTGGCCGCAGCCTTCTACGGTGTGGTGATGGGAGTGGCGCAGGACGACCCCAAGACCGTCCTCGCCTATTCCAGCGTGAGCCAGATGGGCTACATGGCTCTGGGGACGGCTCTCCTTCTACACGACCCGGGGTGGGCTCCTCTGGCCCTGGCAGCCGTCCTCCTCTACGCCATGCACCACGGTCTGGCCAAGGGTGCCCTCTTCCTGGCCGTCGGCGTCGGGGATCGCGTGAGGACAGAAGGGTGGCGGGGTCTGGTCCTGCTGGGAGCGGCCCTCCCTGCCCTGGCCTTGGCAGGAGCCCCTCTCTCCACCGGAGCCCAGGCCAAGAGCGCTCTGAAGGAGGCCATGAGTCAGTTCACCCCCGGATGGTACGGAGTCCTTGACCCTCTCCTCCTGGTGGCCGCAGCGGGGACGACCATCCTCCTGACCCGCTTCATCTTCACCCTCCGTCACCGCATGGCCGCATCCGCCGATCTGGGAGGGGAGAGTGGAACGAAAAGCGTCCCCTGGGGGCTCATTCTGCCCTGGGGACTCCTGGTCCTCCTCGGGGCAGGGGGACAGCTCTGGCTCCTGGTCTTCGCGCCGATCCCGGATGGGGTCGAACTCCCAGGTGCCTTCAGCAACCCACTGGGCTCCATGGGGCCCATCGTCCTGGGTGGTCTCGCGGCCTGGGCAGTCTGGGTCCGTCCTGGACTCCTGGGCTCAGTCAGGAACCTTCGGATCCCGGCGGGAGATCTGGTGGTGCCCCTGGAGCAAGTGATCCGGTGGGTTGGATCACCTCCCCTGGAAAAGGTGATCGCCCAGTCCGCCCAACGTCTGAAGCGCCTGCGGAAGACCCAACTCTGGAGCCACGCCCAGGCGGCCTGGGTGGCCGAACGGGACCTCTATCTGACTCGCGGCCCTGTGGTGGCCCTCCTCCTCCTGGCTCTGGCGTTGGGTCTGGCCTTCTTTCTTCCCTGACCGACTCCCATACCCCTGAGCTCACCGGACACCCTGGTTCGAGCAGCATCCACCAGTGACTTCAGTTTCCAGGGACCTGTTGTTAACTTTCGGTATGGTCCATCTGGTACGACGCCCGCTCAGGGGAGGGCGAAGGTCCCTCCCGATGCGGATTCTCGCCCTGGTTGCGGGATTCCAGATGCTCCTCCTTTCCCCGGCGGCTGCCCTGGGCGAGGATCCGACCTGTCCTCATCATTTCCCTGGCGCGCCAGACCACGAGCACGCCACTCCGGCCCCTGGCCACCAGGACCACGGCCACGGGGACGAGCACCATCCCGGTCATGACCACCCTTACGGTCACGACCAGCACGAGCACCACTCCCACGACCATCTTCCAGGATCGTCCGGGCCCCAGGGGTCTTCAGAGACCTCAGCCTCCCACGATTCCCACGAAGGACCCTGTGAGTGCCCCACCATCTGTGCCGAGCTGGTGGGCCCGGCCACGCCGGAGATTCCCAGCAGTCCGACCTCGATGGAAGCCCGGACCACGCCATTCGCCGAGCTCCTTCCCGAGGCCACGCACCTCCCGGGGATCATCCCACACACGATCCCCTTCAGCCGGCCACCCCCGGCTTCCTTCCAGAACATCTGAGCCGGCCGTCCCACGGGACTGCCGAGGGCGCACCGCCCAGAACCCGGTCGTCAGATAGGCCGGATCTTCAGACTACGACCCCCACCACCCAGTCGGATCGGTTGGTGGAATGGGTCTTTCCCATCACTCTCTGGAAGGAGAGAACTTCATGCTGAACGCAATTTGGCCGCACCTCCGACGGACAGGGATCACCTGCGCCGGACTGGCCTTGAGTCTTGTGATCCTCCTCGTTTCCGCCACCTCCCTCTCAGCCCAGGATCGGATCCTGGAGGGGACCGTCCGAGATGCAGGCACCAACGCCGCCCTCGGCGCAGTAGAAGTCACCGCCGGACCGGCTCAAACCCTGAGCGGAGCCGATGGTCGCTTCTCCATCCGGGTCGGTCAGGGTGTGTCGACCCTGGTCTTCGATCGGCTGGGGTACTCCCGGATTACCATGTCCGTGGAGGATTGGAGCGGCCAGGTTCACATGGCGCCCCAGCCCATTCCCATGACGGAGCTCACCGTCCGGTCAGAAGGTCGTTCTGCCCTGGCTCGGGGCACAGCCCTCACCGTGGAGTCGGTGAATCGAGATCAACTCCATGGCCGAGGTCATACGTCCGTAGCCCAGTCCCTGGCCGGGGCCGAGGGAGTCTCGGTGGCCTGGACCGGCTCCTGGGGCGCTCGCCCCATGCTTCGGGGCCTGGGTGGGGAACGCCTGGCCGTCCTGGTGGATGGCAACCGCGTAACCCGAGCCTGCATCAGTGGAATGGACCAGGGGCTGGCCACTGTGGACCCGGCCTCTGTAGAGCGGGTGGAGATCCTCACTGGCCCCGGTAGCACCCTGTACGGCTCGGGCAGCGTGGGGGGGGTCATCAATGTGGTGACCCGTCGACCTGCTGAAGACGATCCCTTCTCCGGGGAAGTACGAGCGACCACAGGAAGCGCGGCCCCTGGAGGCTCGCTGGGTGCCACTGCCTCCTCTCGCCAGGGATCCCTGGACCTGACCGGATCAGTGGATCTCTCCCGCTTCAGCGACTATCGCTCACCTGCGGCGGTGGTGGAGGGCTCTTCGTACGAGCAGGGCACGGTGGACCTGAAGGCTGGGTGGGAGATGACTCCATCCAGGCGCCTCAATCTCCAGATGCAGGCATACGAGGGCCGGGACATCGGCTGGCCCATGAGCGGAATGGCCGAGATTCCCGCAGAAGGGCGTCGCAGCGCATCGGTGGACTACAGTTGGCAGCGAGGCGGGCTTCTGGACGCCTTCTCCACACGTGCCTACATCCAGCGGGTTCAGCACCACATGCTCATGCGGATGCCGGCAGGGGGCAACATGGGCGGAATGGGTGGCAACCCCATGGGTGACAGTGGCGACATGACCTCAATGGCCGGAAATGCCATGGCCCAGGCGGATGGAACGGCCATGACGACCACCGACGCCCGATCCCACTCCACCACCTCCGGAGCCCGGGCCCAGTTCCGGATCCTTCCCAACGCTCGATCCCACCTGGACCTGGGAGCCGATCTCACCCACATCGGAGCCGAAGCCACCCGCTGGATCGAACGGACCGGAATGGGAGACGAGGGGATGAGTATGACCCCTGGGGGGATGGATGGGACCGATCCTCCTTCCAGCGAAATCTTTCGGAGCTGGCCGGCCGTTCGCATCATGACGCTGGGCCTCTTCGCCCAGGGTGAGCTGAGAGTAGCCGATCGCCTGGCCCTGACTGCCGGAGTCCGAGGGGACCACGTGGGGCGTCGCGCGGATGGATGGGATTCAACCCGGGACCAGGTCATCACAGGGAACAGCGGGTTCCGCCTGGACCTCTCGCCCCAGTGGTCCGTTCGGGCTTCGGCAGGCCGGGGGTTCCGTGTCCCGGACGCCACCGAGTATTTCGGGCTGACGCTCCGGCCTGACGGCTTCGTATACCAGGGGAACCCGGATCTGGACACGGAGACAAGTCTGAATCTGGAAGCATCGTTGACGCACCAGCGAGGCCCCTTCACAGCCTCCATGACGGTCTTCCGGAACGACATGGCCGGGCTCATTGCCCCTGTGGCCATGTCGGGAGAGATGATTTCAGGTCGGCCGGTCCGGAGCTACCAGAATGTAGACGACGCCCGCCTCATGGGTGGAACCATCTCAACGGATGTGGCACTCCACCCCCGTGCGACTGTGAGTGCCGTCTTGAACCATGTCCGGGGTGAGGATCGGGACACCGGCGAGTACTTGCCTGAGATTCCCCCGACCGAAGGCTCGGTGGGGTTGGAGGTGCGACCGTTCCAGGATCCTGCTCATTGGGTGGAGCTGGAGCTTCGGGCAGCGGCTCGTCAGAGCCGGAACGCCGTGGAGTTGGGAGAGATGGAGACCCCGGGCTACGGGCTGATGAGCCTGCGAACCGGCCGCAGCTTCCTGGGTGTGGACTGGGTCGCCGGGGTGGACAACGTGCTGGACAAGGCGTACCGGAGTCATGTAGACCCCTCCCCCCCCCTCCTCCGCCCGGGTCGGAACGTCCACCTGAGCGCTGTCCGACGGTTCTGATGACCGCGTCGAGCCAAGATCGATCGGTCTGAAGGTACGTCCAGAAGACTGAAAAACCGAAGGGGGGAAGGCCCAGTATGGTGGGTCTTCCCCCCTTCGACGTTCCGGCTGGCTGCTTTCAGGGCGCCCTCCTCAGTGAGGCGAAGGCCCTGCTGGAACCAGGCCTGAGCCTGGGAATCACACGTATCCGCCCCCCGAGGACGGCTACGGCCAGCCCCGGCCAAAGCATCCTCCGTGGCTGGACCCCACGCATATCACCAGGCGATTCCGTGATCCTCTCCATGATGACTGACTCCACCCCAGAAGGTGCCGTGCTCCCCATCGAACCAGATCCCCATGAGGGGCCCGGACGTGCGGGGTGAGGTGCGGATGTCATATCCCATGGCCCGGAGCTCTCGCTGAACCCACGACGGGGTTTCCTCGTTCAAGACAAGGCTCCCAGGGCGGGCCACATGATCGCCGAAGGACCCTCGCATCTGATTCGAATTGATGTTGGCCGCCTCCGCCGCCTCCTGCACCGTCATGTCCCACTCCACCATGTTCAGGAACATCTGCAGAAGGTTTTGATCCTGTCCGTCTCCTCCCTGAACTGCGAAAGAGAGGAAGGGTTCACCGTCCTTCAGGGCCAGCGTCGGCGTCAGGGTGACCCGGGGCCGCTTCCCGGGCTCCACCACGTTGTAGGGATTCATCCGAGGGTCAGTGACGAAGCTCTGCATGCGCTGGCTCAACCCGATCCCCGTCCGGCCAGCAATGAATGCGGGAATCCACCCTCCGGACGGGGTGATGGATACCACCCACCCATCGGCATCGGCAGTCTGAATGGCCGTGGTCCCCCGGTAGAACGGATCGTCCGCATCCCACCCATGGGGCGAACCCAACCCATGAGACCCATCTGACTCCACCACCCACGAGCCAGACTCACCGGCGGCCTCTTCGCCTCCATTGCCGACCGCCATCTCGTCAGCTTCCTGACCATCCACGGCTCTCGGTGGATCCTGGTCCAGGAAAGAGGGGTTCGGTTCCCACGCATCCAGGTACTCCCGGAAGGGGTTCTCCTCTCCCTGGTAGGGATACGGATCCCCGGGTCCCACCGTAGGATCGTTGGACTCCCAGTCGATCTGGGCCCATCGATCCCGGGCATACTCCTTCGAGAGGAGGCCCTCGGCCGGAGTCTGGGGGTCGAAGGCCGGGTCCCCGTAGTAGAAGTCCCGATCGGCAAAGGCCAGATTCATCGCCTGGTAGAGGGCATGGATATAGCGGGTCGTGTTGTAGCCCTTGGCCTGAAGATCCGCGTTCTCCAGAAGGTTCAGGGTCTGAAGCAACACCGGACCCTGGGTCCAGAAGTCCAGCTTGTAGACCTCGATGTCCCGATAGGTCGTGGAGACCGGAGCCTCCAGCTTCACTTCCCAGCGGTCCAGATCGTCCATCGTGATGAGTCCTCCGGCCTCCTGGGTAGCCCGAACCATCTCCTGGGCGATATCTCCCCTGTAGAAGCGGTCGTAGGCCGCCATGATGGCCTCCTCCCGTGATGCCCCAGCCGCCAAGGCTTCGGCTTCCTCCTCCACGAGCTGGCGAAGGGTTCGGGCCAGATCCTCCTGGCGGAAGACCTCTCCCGGATAGGGGCCCTCTCGCTCTTCCGAACCCAGGTGAGGGAGGAACACGTCCCTGGAGTAGTCCCACTCCTTGATCTGTTCCTTGCTCCGCTCCATGGAATTGGCCGTCTGGGCCTCGATGGGATAGCCGTCGGCCATCTGGATGGAAGGCGCCAGCACCTCTGCCAGCGAAAGGCGACCGTACTCGGCCAACATGACCATGATGGCCCCGGGCGTCCCGGGGATCACGGCCGCCTGGGGGCCGAACTCAGGAGGGAAGTGGAGACCCTGGCTGTGGAAGTGCTCGGGGGTGGCGTCGGTTGGGGCGAAGCCCAATCCGTTCACCCCGATCACCTGGCCCGTCTCCGGATTGTAGATCAGCGCCTGGGTCTCCCCCCCCCATCCGAGCACATCCCACATGGTGGAGGTGGCTCCCAGCATGGCCACCGCCGCATCCACCGCATTCCCCCCTTCCTGGAATATCATGGCCCCTGCAGTGGCGCCCAGGGGTTTTCCCGTCAACGCCATCCAATGCTTGCCGTGGAGCGGTGGTTTGTAGGTCTGCTGTCCCTCTGCCCATACCGGCAGGAGGAAGCCCAGAACCATGACGGTGGTCAGAAGAATGAGGATCCTGCCGCTGGACGGAGTGCGACGGGAGCTGCCGGAATGACCGGAATGAAGAGATCTGTCCATGGTGAGAGCCTGGAAGTCTGGAGCCGTGTCACATCAGTCGGATCCTGGTCAGAGTACGGCGACCCGCAGCCTTCCGCTACCCCTTTTCCGCCCTTCCAGCCCGCCACCGAACCGCTCTCTTCATCAAATGTCGACCGCCCCCCGTCAGTGGTCCGGGGGGCGGTCGGGGCCCTGCATGATCGTCCTGTTCATCGGGAAGGATGGCCGTTCCACCCCCCACAGGATTGCATCAGGAGCAGACCACCATGGGGTTGAAGGGGGCGAACATGCCGTCTGGATTGTTCATCCAGACCCAGGCGTGGAGGGTGTAGGAGCTGGCCACCAGGGGATCATGGTGAGCCGCGTTGGGAGGATCAAATTCCCGGCCTGCCACCGACGGCGCTGATTCGTGCCCGGCCCCGTACCAGAGGCCGGCCGGGACCATGAACTCGACAGCCACCAATCGGTACCTGCCATTCTCCGTGGGCTGATACAGGAGGACCTCCGGTTCGGACGCCACCACCGTCGGGTTGAATACCCGGTCTGGACGACCGTAGTGGATTCCCATACCAGGGACACATGGGCTGAGGGGGATGAAGCCGTCGGCCACGGCCACCTCCAGGCGATGGTAGCGGGCCGTTCCCTCCCTCATGGCGGCCAGGGCCTGCTGGTCGGAAGCGCGGACGGCAGCATTGCCGTGGGACGCGCCATGGGCCAGGTGGGCCTCGGCGCCGTCCATGGAGAAAGAGGGCGCCTCGAACGGTCCCGTCGGTCCCGAGTCACATCCCGTCAACCCAATGAGGGCAAGGGCGGTGAGAAGAGGAAGGGCCAGCCCTCGAATGATTCCCTGCATCATGTCTGCAACCTCCGTTCAGGTGACTTCTGGAGTGAAGGACTTCTACATCCTCCTGCGCAGCTCCGGGGAAAGAGGGGCAATCTGGGGCCGCACGGATGTCAGGATCCCTGGCGAGCCGGGCAGGGAGCTTCGTTGCCGACGGAAGTCTCCAGCGGTATTCTTCCGCAGGATAGGGGGATGAATGAGTGAGAAGCTTCCTGCCGGAGACGAAGCCGTGGCGCTCCTCTACGACGAGCTTCGGGAACTGGCCCACCGACACCTGGCAAGAGAGCCTGGTAATCCCACGCTCCACACCACGGAGCTGGTCCACGAAGCCTACCTCCGACTGGCCGGCACGGACGCGCTCTCGGACCGAGGACGATCCTACTTCTTCGGAGCTGCCGCTCAGGCCATGCGCCGGGTGCTCATCGATGCAGCCCGGCGCCGCACGGCGCAGCGGCGAGGGGGAGGAGCCGCCCGGGTCACCCTGGGTGAGGAGATGGCCTCCGTCGATGCCTATGCCTCTGAACTCCTGGACCTGGACCGGGCCCTGACCCTCCTGGAGAGTGACAGTCCTCGGCTGGCCCAGGTGGTGGAGCTCCGGTATTTCGGGGGGCTCTCAGTGGTGGAGACGGCCCAGGCTCTACAGGTCTCGTCTCGCACGGTCAAGGGAGACTGGGCTCTCGCCAGGGTCTGGCTCCAGGAAGCCCTGGGAGGTGAAGCTCCCATGGGGGACCCTGGGTCCGGAGACTCTCCTCGGGCTGGGTCATGAACTCCCCCTCCTCCCGATCTGATTCCGGAGACACGCCACCACCGCCATCCTGGCGCCGGGTCCACCAGATATTCCGGCAAGTCCTGGACCGCCCCCCCGACCAGCGGGAGGCATACCTCTCCAGCGTGTGTGCCCATGAGCCCCTCCTCCTGGCGCGTGTTCGGGCCGCACTGGATCTCCAGGATTCTGGCCTGGATTCGGACGAGCCGACTGAATGGGAGGAAGGTGGAGAAGGCCGGGCACCCTCCCTGTCCCCCAGGCGATCCGGTCCTCCACGAGCGCTGGATCCGCAACGAACACGCGGCCTGCTCCACTCGCTGGGCCACGAACCCAAGGCTGGAGACCTGGTCGGTCGATATCGGTTGAAAGCCGCCCTGGGTCGAGGCGGAATGGGCATGGTGTTCCTGGCCTTCGATCCAATCCTGCAACGAGACGTGGCGCTGAAGCTCCTCCCCCCTGGCTCTCCGGCTCGGGGCCGGTGGGTCGACCAGGGGACTGATCCCCTTCTGGAGGAAGCCAGGGCTGCCTCGGCTCTGGACCACCCCCACATCGGAACGGTCTATGAGGTGGGGACTGATGACCGGGGGCAGTCCTTCATGGCCATGGCCTGCTACGACGGAGGGACCCTTCGCAACCGACTGAGCCAGGGTCCTCTTCCCCACGAGGAGGCCG
>PWWP01000166.1 GCA_003562075.1 Gemmatimonadota bacterium | reverse complement strand
GCACTCGGAGATCCACCGCCATCCCCGTGGGGTGCACGGAACGGGAGGACGCATTGGCCGGCTGGTTCGAGACGGGTCGGGTCAGGCTCGTCACCACCAGTCGCTCCCCACAGGCCGCCCGGTACTGACGGGAGAGGCGGTCCAGGAAGAGCTGCACCTCGGGGCGGGCATAGGGGAAGGATACGTTGTGGATCCCCATGTCCTCGGTGGGCCGGATCGGGACCAGATACCCCAATTCCACGAAGCGGCGAACCTGGGCCGGTGTCTCCAGCAGGGTGAAGTCGTGGGCCCGGGCCTGGGCGTTCTGGCGGTCCAGCGAGGCCGGAGAACCACGGAGAGATTGGCCGTGGAGTTGGCCAGCTCCACTCGCCGGTGCCGGGAGAAGGGGGAGAAGAGCCAGGAGGAGGGCTGCGGTCAGAGGGAGGACCACGGCCAGGAAGAGGGACATCCCCGAGATACCCGGGGGACGCTGGAATCCAGTGGGGGCGATGGGAGACATGTCCACGTCCGTCAGGGCTGGGCTGGAGCCGGTCACGTCAATACCTCCAATCTACCATCCGGGGCCCGATCCGGCAGCCCATGCCTGGATAGCCCACGCCTGGTAGGGTTTTCTATGGATAAACATATGATTCCCCCTGGGCAAGCTTTATCTGCAGACGGGACGGAGACCCTTCTCCGGTCCCCCATGGGCCCCACCACCTCAGCGGCTCACCACCGCAGCGCCGCAGCACCGGAGACCGTCCCCCGACCTCACCCCTCCGTTACCGTGATGGTCCGCTCGGCCTGGTTGAACTCACCGGGAACCACCTGGCCCTGGGGATCCAGGAGTTCGAGACGGACCGTGTGCTCACCTGGCGGGAGGCCCAGGAGGAGGTAGGGTCGCCACTCGGTGATCATGGCTTCCCCCATCCCATTCACGGTGAGGCGAACCCGGTAGCCATCCTCGGCCAGACGAGCCCCCGTCAGATAGAAGTCCACCAGGATGCTGTCGGCATCGGCACCTGCATACTCGCCCACTGGCCGGGAGTAGGTGAGGAGAGGCCCATCCGGGTCCACCCGGGGCGCGGCCTCACCGTCACCGACGTGGATGGTCCGAGTGGCAAAGGCGCCTGGCGTCTTCACCGACTCGTGCCAGTCCGTCCCCGGAAAGGCCCGGAAGTGATGGGTCCCTGGTGGCAGGTCGTCGAACACCACCGGCTCGTCGGCATCATAGAGGGCCTGGTAGCGATCGTTGTTCAGGATGAGGTGGATGTGCTGTCCAGGGGCCCGGGCAATCCCCCTCTCCTCCCCCCCGGGCGTGGCTTCGTCCAAGGTGTAGCCCGACAGGTTGAAGCGCACCTCTACCGTCTCTCCCTCCTGGTAGCGTTCCCCGTCATCCGGCGAAGTCAGCCCCAGCCGTGCGTCCGGACGCTCCGGCGCCACGTCGGGAGAGGGAATCAACTCGAAGTCGGCCTCCGCCTCTTGTATCGCCTCCGGCGGTTCGGCGGGAGGTGCATCCGTATCCGTCCCGCAGCCTCCCAGGAGCAATCCGGTCCCAGCCAGAGCAGGGAGGAGAACGATACTCCACCGGGAGCGAAGTGGGGCGCATCTCTGTCCTGCGGCGTCGTGAGCCTTCACGTCCATCGTCACTGTCCTATGTCTTTGAACCGGATGAACCCGGCTGTGAACTCTTTGTCGCTCAGCCGACCTATCAACTCCGAACCCGGGCCACGGTTCCACGGATGGAGGGGTCCTCCGGCCGGCCCGGAGTCAGATGAAGAAACGGGGGCGACCCCGGATGCGCGCTCCAGGATCCCCCCCGCTCCACCGCTCAGCGGACTCAGGCCTTGAGCCAGCCTCCCTTGGCCGCAGCGTACTTCTCGCCCACCACGTCCCAGTTCACCACATTCCAGAAGGCCGTCAGGTAGTCGGGACGGCGGTTCTGGTAGTTCAGATAGTAGGCATGCTCCCACACGTCCACACCCAGGATGGGGGTGGATCCGCTCATGAGAGGGGAGTCCTGGTTTGCCGTGGAGGTGACCTTCAGCTTGCCGAAGGGGTCAATGGAAAGCCAACCCCACCCGGAGCCGAACTGGCCGGCGGCAGCGCTCTTGAAGGCTTCCTTGAACTTGTCGAACGACCCGAAGGTAGAATCGAGGGCGCTGGCCAGCTCGCCCGAGGGCTCCGATGCGCCACCGGGGGCGATAACTTGCCAGAAGAGCTTGTGGTTATGGTAGCCACCCCCATTGTTTCGAACTGCGGTCCGGATGGCATCGGGAAGGGTGGGAAGCCCACGAAGGAGCTGCTCAGCCGAGTACTTCTGGAAGGCCTCATGCCCTTCCAGGGCTTTGTTCAGCTTGGTGGTGTACCCATTGTGGTGCTTGGAGTGGTGGATCTCCATGGTCCGGGCATCGATGTGGGGCTCCAGGGCATCGTAATCGTAGCCCAGGTCGGGAAGCTTGTGAGGATAGCTCATGGATGGTTCTCCCTTGTTGGAGTGTGAAGTGCACTGCCCGTTCGACAGCGTCTTCCTGCGTTCAATGATCATTGGCCGGTGCGCAGCCTGGGTTGGGAGACCCCGGACCCTGTCCCCTCGTTCCGTCTTGTCCGGCCCAGGGTTCATTGGCGCCAGACCGCCAGCCACGGGGCGGCCTCGGTACCAGCCATGACACCCTCAGCCTCTCAGCCCCCGGATCGACGGCCCTTGGGCAGGACCAGGAGGATCCTCCTGGTGGACTGCGACATGTATTTCGTCCAGGTGGCTCGCCTGGAGGACCCGGAGGGTGCCGGGACGGCTCCCCTTCTCATGGTGGGCGGGTCGGCCTCAGGCCGTGGCGTCGTGACCTCGGCGGACTACGCAGTCCGAGAGTTCGGCGTCCACTCCGGGATGCCCATGGCCCAGGCCCTCCGTCTCTGCCCCGAGGCCACGGTCGTACCGGTCCCCCGAGAGGCCTGTACCCGCCGGAGCCGTGAGATCCTGGAGATCCTCAAAGAACTCTCCCCCGTGGTCCAAGCCGCCTCCATCGACGAGTTCTACCTGGACCTGACCGGGACGGAGCGACTCCTGGACCACGAGCCCCTGGAGACAACTGCTCGACGAATCCAGGGAGCGGTCCAGGAACGGACTGGGGTCACGGTGTCCATCGGAGGTGGAGCCGTCCGTCTCGTGGCGAAGCTGGCGGTGGAACGGGCCAAGCCCGGAGGCGTCTGGGTCGTGCCCCCGGGGGCCGAGGGTGCGTTCCTGCAGGAGCACGAGCTGGCCGATATCCCGGGAATCGGCCCGTCCCTCCTGGCCGGACTGGCCGAGCGAGGCCTTCGTTCGGTGGCCCATGTCCTCCCCGTACAGGAGCGTTGGCTTCAGCGATGGTTTGGTCCCAGCCGGGGTCGCTGGCTCTGGGAGCGTGTGCGCGGCCTGGATTCTTCGCCTGTGGATCCGAAGCCAGATCGGAAGTCCATCTCCTCGGAGCGGACCTTTCCCCGGGACGTGCCTCCGGGGGAAGCGGGTGACCGGACATTGGCCCGTCAACTCCAGAACCTGGTCCTGGAGGTTGGGCAGACCCTACGCCGGAAGGGGTTGGCCGCTCGGACCATCACCGTCAAGCTGAGAGACGCCGACTTCACCACCCGCCAGGCGTCCCGGACTCTGAGTCGGGAGGTGGAGTCGGACCGGGCTATCCACCGGACCGCCCGGGATCTCCTGGGCGAACTCCGGGACCGGAGACCGGGAGCCGTCCGCCTCCTGGGGGTGGGGGTCTCTTCGCTGGGAGGAGGGGAGGGGGCTCGACAACTGGACCTGCTGGGACCGGATAGCCCGGAAGAAACGGAGCGGGACCGGACACTGTCCCGGACAGCGGATGCTCTCCGGAAGCGCTTCGGAGACGATGCCCTCCTGCCGGGACGCCTCATGGACCCACCATCCTGAGCAGGGCCCGTCCCTATCTGGACATGGACCGTCCCCACGTCCACTCTCCCAAGCCACCAATCCACAAGAAGAGCCGACCCATGAACCACCCTGACCCTGACCCACTTCCTACCCGTCCTGCCACCCGGGAAGAGATCCGAGGTCACTTCGGCGGACAAGCCCTTCCCCTGGTGGGGATGATCCACCTCCCAGCCCTCCCGGGAAGCCCCCGGTGGAGGGGATCCATGGAGGAGGTGGTGGACGCGGCCCGTCAGGATGCCCAGGTGCTCCTGGAGGGCGGCATGGATGGGGTCCTGGTGGAGAACTTTGGCGATGTCCCCTTCCACCCGGGCCCGGTGCCGCCGGAGACCATCGCTGCCATGGCCCTGGCCGTCCACGCCGTGCAGGAGGTCGCCCAGGGCCGGCCCGTGGGGATCAACGTCCTCCGCAACGACGCCCGAGGAGGGGTGGGGCTGGCTGCCGCCACCGGCGCCGGCTTCCTCCGTGTGAACGTCCACGCCGGCACCATGTTCACCGACCAGGGAACGCTGGAGGGCCGAGCCCACGAGACCGTTCGGGCCCGATCCGCCCTGGCACCGGACCTTCTGATCATGGCCGACGTCATGGTGAAGCATGCCACGGCCCCGGCAGGCGTGGACCCGGGGACGGCAGCCAGCGACCTGAGGCACCGGGGGCTGGCCGACATCCTGGTGGTCTCAGGCGCCCGGACCGGAGTGGCCAGCGACCCGGCCCGGATCCTGGCGGCCCGGGAAGGGTCGGGGAACGCCCCGGTCTGGGTCGGGAGCGGGCTCACACCCCGGAACGCTGACCGGCTCCTCCAGCGGGCCGATGGAGCCATCGTGGGCTCCACCCTCCACCGGAACGGGGTGGCCGGATCCGGGATCGAAGGGGCGCGGGTCCGGGAGCTGGTGGAGACGGTTCGGGGCTGACGGCTCTACGAGCGCCGTCCGCACCCACGCGCTTCCCGGCTCGGCAGCCCAAAAGGCCAAGGGCGCGTCATGCGGGTCACCTTCCACCCACCGCTACGGCACCAGGAGGGTGGACACCCCCACCTCTCCCCCCAGACGATAGATGGGAACGAAGGCGTCGTCTCCACCCTCGGTTGGAATCACGTGGTCCAGGAAATTCCACCGGACCACCGAGTCCACTGCGTCAGGCTCCAGGAGCTGGGGAATCAGTCGCCCTTCGTGCTGCCGGGTCCGGACCAGGTAGCTACCGGCCGGGAGGGAGATCTCCTCTTCCACCAGCTCCACCTGGATGTCGGCCATCAGGTGGTTCTGGTAGGGCTCCTCAGCCCAACTGATCTCCTGGATCCGGTACCGTTCCCCCTCCACTGTGGCGTCTTCCCGGAGCTTCTCCACCTGGATCCCGTGTCGGCGGAGGAAGCCGGCCAGGTCGTCCAGGCGCCCGTCGAACGCGTAGGCATACGGCAGCGCCCGGGTCCGGGTTGGCACGTAGAGGGTCCGGTTCTCTCCGGTGACCCGCTCCGGCTCCATCCACTCCCCGTCCTCGTCCCGCTGGACCACGTAGAACTCCTCGGCCTCCGGGTAGGCCACCGGCTCCAGGTCAAAGTAGATTTCCGGATTGGGCTCCTCCACCGTACGCCGCCGAGCCTCCTCCACCACGCCCCGGACCTCCGGCCCGTTCTCGGCCATGAACCGGGTCAGGGCCAGCATGGACTCCCGGGCCGAAGCCGCCCCCACCTCCAGGGAGTGCCGTCCCGGCACCTCGAAGAGGAGGGTGATCATGTTCCGAATTCCCCCGTAGGAGTGCTGCTTCCGGGGCCAGGGCACAGTGGTCCGCCAGAACCAGGTATCGGCTTCCTCGTCGAAGGATGGCCCGGAGTACCAGTACATCTTCATCTCCTGGCTCTCCAGGTGATCCTTGATGGCCTGGTACATGGGGCCTCGGGCGAACTCCACCAGCGCCTCATCAGCGGTGGGGTCCAGGGTCGCCTGGTACGTCATGTGGTAGGGGTAGGACCCTCCGTTGTGGGAGTCCACGAAGACGTCAGGGGCGAAACGGTTCAGGATCTGCTCCACCACTCCGGCCACCTCCCGGGTCTCAGCCACGATCCAGTCCCGGTTCATGTCGTAGCCCAGGGCGTTGGTCCGGCGTCCTGCGTCGCCGCCATCCGGGTTCATGTGGGGCACGATGATGACATTCACCCGCTCCAGGAGATCCTGGTGATCGCCCAGGGTGAGTTCCCGGATGAACTGCTGCCCGCCCTCCTTTCCGGAACGCTCATTCCCGTGGATGGTGGCCACGATGAAGAGGGTGGGCTTCCCCGAGAGGAGGGAGGCCGTCGGTTCGGAGAGGGGCGGGTCGCCCAGGAACACCACCGGGTGGGGTCGATCCTCGTTGGTCACCGTCAGCTCCTGGATGAGCATCCGGTCCGTCCGGGCCTGGACTTCCCAGAGGAACTCCATGACCTGGGCATGGGTGCTGGTCCGCTCCCACCCCGAGGCCTCGGCCCCGGTGAGGGGGAGGTCACTCCCCGCCTGGCCCGCTCCGGGAAGGGGCAAGGCAAGGGCGATGAGAAGAAGAAGGAGGGTGCCCATCTTATGTGCTGTCATCCGCTTACTTGTCCTCGAGCCAGGGTTTTCGTTCAAAGTAGGAGTCGGCGAGCTCCCGGACCTTCGGGGTCAGCGCCACCACTGCAATCAAATTGGGGATGATGATGAGTCCCAGGAAGACGTCCCCCAAGGTCCACGCCACGGTGAGGGGAACCACCGCCCCCAGAAAATGGGCCAGGACGAAGGCCAATTTGTAGGGAAGGACAGACCGTTCCCCGAACAGGTAGTGGGCGGATCGGTCCCCATAGTAGCTCCAGGCGATGGCCGAGGAGATGGCGAAGAGGAGGACGGTGAGGATGACGATGTAGTGTCCCCAGTCCCCGGGAAGGCCTCGTCGGAAGGCCATCATGGTCAGAGGTGCCCCGTTCTGGGGGGCGGGGCCGAACAGGGAGGCGTATTCCACCCCGTCCCCATCCACCGCCCGACCCTCCCCTGGATAGATGACTCCGCTGAAGGGGCGGGTCTGGGCCTCATCCACGAAGAAGCTGTCGATAGCCACCTCGTGCCAGGCCATCCGCCGGACCCCTGGCCCCGTGTCCACCGGCGCAGCTTCCTCCACCAGGATGGAATCGGGGGAGCCGACGAAGAAGTCGAAGCGACCATCCTCCCGCTCGGCTAGGAAGCTGACGTGGCCCCCTGAGAGGGTGAGTTCGGTGGGGAAGCGGTCATCCCAGGAGGAGGTGACGATGATCACCAACGCCGTCATGGTGCAGATGACGATGGTATCGATGAAGGGCTCCAGGAGGGCCCCCACCCCCTCGGAGACGGGCTCATCGGTCCGGGCCGCCGCGTGGGCGATGGGAGCCGAGCCCTGACCGGCCTCATTGGAGTAGAGCCCTCGCCGCACCCCCCACATCATGGTGACCAGAAAGGCCCCCATTCCGGCTCCAGCCACCCCGGCTGAAGGATTGAATGCCTCAGTCACGATGAGGCCCAGCGAGGGCAGGATCTGGTCCCAGTGGATCCCCAGGATGACCAGGGCTCCGCCCACGTAGACGGCGGCCATAGCCGGGGCCAGGATCCCCGTCACCTTCCCGATCCGGCTGATCCCCCCGATGATGACCAGGGCCACGACGGTGGCCGTGACAAGCCCACTCGCCCAGATGGGCACGGCGAATTCGTCCCGCATGACGTCGGCCACCGTGTTGGCCTGAACGCCATTGCCACCCAGAAAGGCAGTGACGGCCATGAGGGCAGCAAAGAAGATAGCCAGGATCTTCCAGTACTTTCCCAGCCCCTTCTCGATGTAGTGCATGGGCCCACCAGCCACCGTCCCCTTCCAGGGGGGATCTCCCGGCTTCCGCTCCTCCACCACTCGGTACGCCTGGGCCAGGGTGACCTCGGAGAACTTGGTGGCCATCCCCAGGAAGGCCGTGATCCACATCCAGAAGAGGGCTCCGGGCCCACCCCAGTGAATGGCAATGGCCACCCCGGCCACATTCCCGATCCCCACCGTGGCTGAGAGGGCTGTGGAGAGGGCTTGGAAGTGACTGACGTCCCCCTCATCCTCAGGGTCCGAGTATCGGCCAGAGACGACGGCAAATCCGTGTGCCAGGGCTCGAACCTGGATCAGACCCAGACGGATGGTGAAGAAGATTCCGGCGCCCAGGAGGAGGATGACCACGAAGGGAATGGTCTCGTCGCCGATCCGGATGCCCGACACCCAGACCCACTCCTCCAACTGGCTGACGATCTGGCGCAGCAGCTCCGCCATGCAGGGCCCCACAATGTTCAAGTTGAGATTTGTCCATTCAGGAAGGTGGCAAGGATGCCGGTCTGCCCTTCACGAAGCAAGCGGACGCCAGGGAAGGTGGCGCTGACCCAGACGTCCCGGACCGCCCTCCCCGCGGCGACGGATCCACCAACTGAAACAAGCCCTTGAAACCATGGGGACACCCGATCGTAGAGTCAGGGTAGGTAGATTGACTCCCGGCTCCCGCTCCCCGTCCAGCTTCGGATGCGCCCATGATCGCCCCACCCACTTCCCTCCTCCCGGCTCCGCACGCCGCCCCGGGCAGGTGCAGGGCCTCTCTGCCCACCGCCTGCGGCAGGTCACGGGCTCCCTTCCCCACCATCAGGTCCGGGGCTGCCATCCTGCCCATCCTCGTCTGGGCAGCGTTCCTCTGGGCTTTTCCCTCTCCGGCTCTGGCCCAGGAACCGCCTCCCAGACAACCCATCGTGGAGGAGGAGCCGCCGACCCCGCCCCCCGAAGACGACGGCTGGGGACTGCGCCTCATGGCTGGGGATGTGGGGATCGGGATCGGTCACGTCTCCCGGGTCATCGGGTTACGAGTCAACCTGATGGACCGGCACCTGGACCAGGTGGATGGGGTGAATCTGACCCTCTGGCGTCCCGGCCGGGAGGAGATCGGAGGGAGGGTCCACGGGGTCGCCGCCGGGCTGCTTCCCCAGGCCGGGACCATCCGGGGCCTGGGTCTGGGTGCAGGTGCCGTGGTGGGAGAAGAAGCCCTGGACGGAATCCACGGGGGCGGGTTGGCCGTCATCTCAGGCGGGAACGCCCACGGGATCCACCTGGGGGGGATTGCCACCATTGCCGGAGACGATCTGAGAGGGCTGCAGTTCGGTGGCGGCGCCACCATTGCCGGCCAGGAGGCTCGCGGGGCTCAGTTGGCCGGACTCGCACTCCTGGGGGGAGAGGGGCTCGCCGGCGTCCAGGGGGCAGGTCTGGCGGTGATCTCAGGTGGCACGACCCGAGGCATCCAGGGCTCAGGGCTGGCCGTCATCGCCGGGGACGACGCCCAGGGGATCCAGGCCTCCGGGCTGACGGTGCTGGCCGGAAACCGGATGCGGGGGATTCAGGCCGGTGGGTTGGCCGTCATCGCCGGGGACGAACTGGACGGAATCCAGGCCGGCGGGCTGGTGGCGCTGAGTGGAGGCCATGCCCGGGGGATTCAGGTCGGAGGCCTGGCCGTCGTGAGTGGTGGGGATGCTGTGGGGCTCCAGGCGAGCGGGCTGGCGGCGGTGGCCGGAGGCCGAATGCGAGGCCTCCAGGCCGGTGGAGTGGCCACCGTAGCCGGGTGCTCCATGGAGGGGATCCAGATCGCCGGAGGCGTGGTGGAAGCGCACCAGTTCGATGGCTTGGTTCCCCTCCAGCCTCGGGTCGAGGACCAGAACATCCATACCCCCTCCCCTCCGGTGGAGAATGAGTGCACCACCCCCGGTATCCGGGGGGCGACGCTGGCCGGATACAGGGTTCGTGCGCCATCCGTCCAGGGGGTCACCGGGGTCCTGGGCTGGCTCGACGCCGGTGAGGTCAGGGGGCTGTCGGTGGCAGGATACCACCGCTCCCAGCTCCAGGTCGGACTCTCCATCGGGGTGGTGAACTGGACCGACCGGCTCCGCGGAGTCCAGCTCGGGCTCTTGAACCATGCCGGCAACAACCGTCGACCCTTCCGGACCCTTCCGCTCGTGAATCTGAACCTGTAGAGGGCTGCTCACACGACCGCCCTTGAAGTCTGATCGGAAAGCGGGGCGAGCCGCGTTGCGAACGAGCCGGAACCCACGGACGGGGCCGGGGGTCGACGTACGGGATGGCTCCATCGAGTGCATCCCATCCTGTGCCTCTTCAAGCACCTGTCGATCAAGCACCTCTCAACCCCATACCGATCTGATGACCACATTGAGCATCTACCTGGCAGGCGAGATCCACTCCGACTGGCGGGACCAGCTTCGAAACGCCCTGGCCGACCGCGGGGTGGACGCCGAGTTCCTGGGCCCCCAGGAGAACCACGACCGATCCGATGACATCGGTGAGCTCATCCTGGGCGAACAGCCCGATGACCGCTACCGGGACCTCATGGGCGCCTCGGTGAACACCCTGCGAACCCGGGTCCACATGGGGATGGCCGACGTGGTGGTGGCCTGCTTCACCGAGAAGTACCGTCAGTGGAACACGGCATCCGACGCCGGGGCCGCCGTGGCCTCCGGCGTACCCCTCATCCTCGTCCGCCCCCGGGACTTCATCCATGCCCTGAAGGAGCTGGACGCCCAGGCCGACCTGACCGTGGAAACCCTGGACCAGGCGGCCCAGGCCATCGCCTACATCGTGGAGTAGCAGCCGCCCAACCGCCTCCACCCGACGGCGAACGGGCCTGCACCCCCTTCATGGGAGTGCAGGCCCGCTTTTTCTTGACCTGGACTGACTTCAGCCCGTAGCCGGGTGGGGTCCCTGCCCCTCCAGGTTCAATGCCTGGGAGAGGCGCTCCAGGAGGATCTCCTGGGCCCGTTCCGCAATCTGGTCCAGAGAAGGGTTGTCCAGATACCGATCCTTGAGCCGGGCCCGAATCTCATCCAGGGTCGGCACATGGGGCACCTCGATTTCCCTCAGGTGAATCACGGCGCTCTCCCGGGTCTTCTGGGCCTTGGCCCGGATTTCATCCAGGGTGGGCTTGTTGGCCCATGCCTCCTGGACCTCCCGTGCGATCTGTTCGATCTGGAAGGAACCGGCCACCTCTTCGGCCACCCGCTCCACCACCTTGCGACCCAACCGCTGCTCACCCTCCACGATGGCCTTGGGCGGGGCCCGGAGATCCCAGACCAGTCCGATCCAGGAGAGGGCCCGGAGGACGTAGTAGGAGACGTCGATCTCCCACCAGAAGAAGCCCTGCCGGGTGGAGCTCTGGTAGTGGTGGTGGTTGTTGTGCCAGCCCTCACCCAGGGTCACCAGCGCCAGCCACCAGTTGTTCCGGGAGTCATCCGCCGTCACGTAGCGCTGTTTCCCCACCACGTGAGCCACCGAATTGATGGCGAAAACGGCGTGGTAGAGAATGACCGTGCTCAGGAAGAAGCCGACGAAGAGGCCGGGCCAGCCCGCCACCATGTAGCAGCCGATGGCCAGAAGGACGGCCGGGAAGTACGGGTGCTTGTTCAGGAAGCGGAGTTCCGGATACTTGTAGAAGTCCTGGATCGTCGAGTAGTCCGGATCGTTCTTCTGGGGTGAGAAGATCCAGCCCACGTGGGAGAACCAGAAGCCGGCGTGCTTGGGCGAGTGAACGTCCTCCGGTGTATCGGAATGCCGGTGGTGGTGACGGTGGGTGGCCGCCCACCAGAGCACCCCCTTCTGGGCCGAGGTCTGGCCCAGGAAGGCCAGGAAGAACTGGAACCAGCGACTCGTCTTGTACGACCGGTGCGAGAAGTACCGATGGAACCCGGCCGTCAACGCCCACATGCGAACCAGGTAGAGGACGACACAGATCACGACGGCAGTGGTCGTGATCCCGGTCCAGAAAACCCCCAGGGCCGCCGCGTGGACGGCCAGGAAGGGAATCATGGCCGGATAGACGATGTCGTTGTGGGGCTCGTCGTGGTCGTGATGATGATGGCCGTGCGCGCCGTGGGCGTGCGAATCGGACGGAAGCGAGTTGGCTTGGGCTTCAGCGCTCAAGGCGTTCCTCCTGAATAGGACTTCTGGGACTTCTACTCATCTACTGGGTCGGGCTGCCCATGTGTGTACAGCATAGAGCTACCGAACGATCCCGCAGGTGGGGTTCTTTCCCTGCAGGCCATCTCCGGGACGATGGATCATCGATCGATGATCTACTTGTACCGATAGGTGATACGACCCCGGGTCAGGTCGTAGGGAGACATCTCCACCTTGACCCGATCCCCTTCCAGGACCCGGATATAGAACTTCCTCATCTTCCCGGAGAGATAGGCCAGGATATTGTGACCATTTTCCAGCTCGACCCGGAAGTTGGCATTTGGAAGGACCTCGGTAACGGTGCCTTCCACCTCGATTGCATCATTGGACACGGACGTGCGACTCCTGCTTCTGGATTCTCTGCGCGGGCCATTCACCCGCAGGGTTCAGCACTCTAAGTTATCATAAGCTGGACAACTGTGACAACGATCCAGGGGAAGTCTCCACCGGGCCGCTCCCGGAAATCGACCCTCTGGACCACGTTTCCACCGGGGTTTCGGGCCCCAACCTCATGAAGACCTCCCATATCCTTCTGATCCTCGTCGTCGCCGGCCTCTTCATGGGAGCCGTCATCTGGATGACTCTGCAGGGGGCCCAGGTCCACTGCACCGTCTGCCTCGAATTTGCCGGAGAGGAGGTGTGCCGGAGCGGGAGTGGACCGGACCGGGAACGGGCTCTTCAGGCCGCTCAGGAAAGCGCCTGCGGAGGCAACGTCTCGGGGATGGCCGAACTCATCGCCTGTCGGGGCGCTCCGCCCGTCTCGGCTCAGTGCAGCGTGGATTGACCAGCCGCTGGAAGCCCAGCCCACTCCTGGTTGGCTGCACCCGACATGGGCAGGGACGGACTGAAAACCCTCGGCGGAACGTCCGCCTCAGGCCCCGCTACCGAACAGGGGCTGGCCCATCTTCACCTCGACTCCGGGAGTCAACGTCGGATGGAAAGCCCGCTCCTCCCCCTGGAAGAGGAGAACCACCGTTGAACCCAGGTGGAAGGCCATGAGTTCTTCCCCCCGCGCCACCGGCACAGGTGGGTCATAGACCCGTTCCTCCACCTGGCGGCGCTTCCGCCGATTCGTCACCCCCAATCCATCAGGACCGTTCCACCCTTCATCGAAGGCGGCCGAGATCCGGCCCACGTTGAAGGCTCCCACCGCTACCACAGCCACCGGCCCCATCGCCCGACCCTGGATGAGCCCCACCAGCCGTTCGTTTCGGGCAAAGAGCTCCGGGATGGATGCCACGGCCGGCTCGTTCACGGGCAGGAGGTTGCCCGGAATGGATCGGGCCCAGGTCAGCGCCCCCTCCACCGGGGCGTGGATCCGGTGATAGTGACGGGGGCTCAGATAGAGAGTCAGATATGCGCCTTCCTGAAACGCCGAGACCCCCCGTTCGTCCAACGCCGAGACTGCCGCCTCGGAGGAGCCGGCCCCTGACTGGGTCGCCCCAGGAGTGGCCGTTCCTGGCTCTGTCACTCCTGGAGCGGGGTCCGCTCCCCATCGGGAGGGGGGCGCTCCCCCCAGGAGCTCCCGGGCTGAATACTCCTTCCCCTTGGCCTGGATCAATGTCCCTTCTTCCAGCCGCCCCAGTGCGCCGACAACGCCGTCCACCGGGCTGGCGGGCAGGAGGGAGTCGTCGGGCCACGTCCGAGCACCGGACTGGAGACGTCGGGTGAAGAACTGGGACACGGAGGCATAGTCGGTGGGCGACCCCTCCGCCTCCGCCAGATCCGCTCCCACGACACGGGCAAAGCCCCCGATGACCGGTGATCGGAGGGGGCGGGGAATCCGTCGTTCAGCCAGCCAGCCCGCGCCCCGACTCAGGATTCCCTGGGGAAGCCGCCGAAGGAGGGGAAGCAGGATCCGCCAACGCAGAGGAATGGGAGTCACACGGCCCTCCTGAACGGGGTGAACGGCAGTGGAGTGGACGGCGCCCGTCTCCCAGACATCCGCCACCCACCCGGCGACCGATCAGCCACCCAGCCGCTTCCCTTCCTGAGCCACCGAGACCGCCCAGCCGGTCCGGTCGGCCAGCCGCTTCCGGAGATGGTCCGCCGGCCCGGGCTCACCATGGACCAGGTGGATACCGCCCTCGGGCTCGGCCCCGTCAGCAGCCCAGGCCAGGAGCTCCTCCCGGTCCGCGTGCCCCGACAGAAGATCCATGGCGGCCACCCTGCATCGGACTTCGAACCACTGCCCGTGCAAGCGGATGGACCGCTCCCCCTGGTGGAGATCCCGCCCTCGGGTGCCCTCGGCCTGGTAGCCCGCCAGAAGGAGGAGGTTCTCCCGGTCTCCCCCATAGACCTTCAGGTGGTGGAGGATCCGTCCCCCGGTCAGCATCCCGGCACCTGCCAGGATGATCATCGGCCCGGAGCGTCGATTGATGCCCCGGGACTCCTCCGGCGTGTGGACCCATTCGGCCGCGTTCAGGGCCCGGGCCAGCTCCCCCGGTTCGGGTCGGAGTTCTCGGGCGTGTTCCAGGTGGACCTCCGACGCCCGGATGGCCATGGGGCTGTCCAGGAAGACCGGCACCTGGGGAATCCGATTCTCCTGCCGCAGCCGATGAAGGAGGAGGAGGATGGCCTGGGCCCGGCCCACAGCAAAGGTGGGCAGCATGACGACCCGTCCATTCCGGAGGGTGGGGCCCACCGCTGCTGCCAACCGCTCGGCAGGATCGCCGGGTTCGTGGGACCGGTCCCCATAGGTGGATTCCAGGATGAGGCGGCGGGTGGGAAATCGGGAGTTGGGCGGAGGATGGAGGGGATCTCGCTTCCGTCCCAGGTCACCGCTGAAGAGAACCGAGTCGCCATTTCCATCCTCCACCCGGACCATGGCAGCCCCCAGGAGATGGCCGGCCCGGCTCAGAACGATCCTCAGATTCCCCCCCCGCCCCTCCTCCTCCAGCTCCAGGGGTTCCAGGAGACTACAGGCTGCTCGGGCGTCGTCTCCGTCGAAGAGGGGGAGGGCCGGCCGATGGCGGGAAAACCCCTTCCGGTTGGCGAAGGCCGCATCCTCTTCCTGGATCCTGGCTGCATCCTCCAGGAGCACGGGGAGGAGGTCCACCGTGGCTGGGGTGGCGAACACGGGCCTGGTATATCCGGCCCGGACCAGGGCCGGCAGGTAGCCCGAGTGATCCAGGTGGGCGTGGCTCAGGACCACAGCGTCGATGGAATCGGGCTCCAGAGGAAAGGGCTCCCAGTTCCGGGACCGGAGGGCTTTCACTCCCTGGAACAGCCCACAATCCACCAGGAGACGAGTGCTGCCTCCCTCCACCAGGAATCGGGATCCTGTAACCGTGCCGGCAGCGCCCAGAGGAGTGATGTCCATCCCACAAGAGAAGCGGAGGACGAAGGCGGGGCAAGGCGCTCATCTTCGGGAGTGGGACCGATCAGGGTGCCGGGTCCTGCGGGAGAGGATTTCCTTCTCCTCCCAGCCTACCGTCAGCGCGTGAGGAGGAGGGCCCCCAGCACGAAGCCGGCTCCCGCAGCCATGCGGCGCCAGCTGAAGGGACGGTCGCCGCCCCCGGGCTCACGGGTCCAGATCAGGATGGAGCCGCAGGTTCCCCGAGAGTACTGGCTCGGGGCTGCGCCAGGGCCCCGGTACACCTCGATGCCCTCCACGTCCTGGAGGGCAAGGACGTCATCCACGGAGGTTCCCTGTACGGTCTGGATTCCGTCCACGAAGAGGTCCGGCACGCAACCGCCGCGGAAAGCCACGTCGGCCGTCAGCCCCGGTCCTGGTCGACGGATGACCCGCGTTCCGGGGATGCTCCGGAACACGTCGGAAACCTGGAAGCTGGCCCGCGCCAGGAATTCATCCCGGGTCAGGTGCGTCCCGCTCCCTCGGCGCTGCCGGTCATAGAAGCCGGCCCGGTCCAGATACCCTCGTTGAAGAGCCGTCACCACCACGGGATCCAACTCCAGGGCCTGGGGGACGATCTCGATCCGAACCTCCACCGGCCCCTCCCTTCCGATCTCCACCGGCTCGGCCATCTCGTGGAAGCCCAGGGCCTGGACCTCCAGGGTGAACTCTCCGGTGGGAACAACCTCGAAACGGAAGCGTCCCTCTTCGTCGGTGAGGGTCTGGAAGGGGGACAGTCCTTCGCTGATGGGATTGAGCTGGATGGAGGCCGCAGGGATGATGGCGCCGGAGGTCAAGTCCTGGACGACCCCGACGATCTCGATCCCGTCGTCCGGTTCGGACGCGGCGTCCTGGGCATACAAGGGGGACCCGGCAGCCAACCCCAGGACGGCCAGCGTGGTCACGATTGCCCGTCGGTACTCCATCACACCTCCTGCAAACAGGCCCCCGCCCTGCACACGTTCCCAGAGGGGAACGGAGGGGTTCAGGCCGGCTCGAATCCGGCCTCTCTGAGGGCTTCCTTCACCTGATCCATGGAGGTCCGGTCAGGCTCGAGCCCGATGCGGGCCGACCCGATCTCCACGTCCTGAACTTCCACTCCATCCAGCCCTTCCAGGGTGTTCCGGACACGCTGAACGCAGTGCTGACAACTCATCCCCTCAATGGAGAGATCCGACGATGGCTTCATCGATTTCATCGACAGTATTCCGAACCTGCGGGGGTTACTCTCATTCTATGCTTCTCAGACCCTCTGCGCCATCAAAAGGTCCGAGCCTGGACGGCCCCATGGCCGAGAACCCCCATTCATGCGAATCCAGCGGCGAGGAGGGGGCCATCCCGACGTCCGGGGCAACTTATGGGGCTGTCCGACGTAGAAGGGTCCAGTCTCGACGTAGTCCACTCCAATCGACCCATCGCCAGGGCGGTTCGGAGACCGTCGTTCATTCACCTCT
>PWWP01000125.1 GCA_003562075.1 Gemmatimonadota bacterium | reverse complement strand
GGGTCCGGCCATCCGTGGGAGACCCGCTCCCAGCTCCCGCCTTCCACACGACGAAACAGCCGACCGTCCGACCGTCCCGCTGTGTAAGCGGAACGTGGGCCGGAGGCAGCGGAAACCACCATGACGTCCGGATTTCCGGGATCCACCACCACGCTGCGCAGGTAGGTGACGTCCAACCCCACCTGAGGACTCGTCCAATGACGTCCGCCGTCGTCGCTCTCGAAATACCCATCTCCCGCCGAGACACGCAGGGCATCCGGCCGCTGGGGATGAACGTCCAGCTCGTGAGTGTCCCGGGGACCTTCCTGCACCCTGTCCTCCCAGGTCCTTCCTCCATCGGAGGTCCTCACCAGGGCGCCGGCCTCGATGGCTACCCAAAGTTGGCCCTCCAGCTTTGGATGGCAGGCAATCCACCGAACGTGGTGTGTGTGAGGTCTGGGTGGGAAAGACCACTCGGAGGAGGAGGGAAGGTCCTCGAGGCCCGGAGCCTCCTCCCAGCTCTCACCGCCGTCTCCGGAACGCCACACGGCGCTGGGCTCCGTGCCGGCCCAGATCAGCTCCTTTCGCGCCGGGCTGGGCGAAAGAGCGGTGATTCGACGGTTCTGAAGTCCGGCGGGCTCCCAGGACCCCCCGCCGTCGTCACTTCGGAGGATTCCATCCTCCGTCGTGCCACACCAGGCCCGATGGGGGACCCACGGATCCCATGCCAGGGCGCTGGGCAGGCGCTGGCCGAGACCATGGGCGGGCATCACCACTCCGTTCTTTGGATCCACCTGCAAAACGGAGTTCTCAGTGGCCACCAGGATTTTCACTGAGGGCATCATGTTCGTTCCCGATATTTGGTTGACCATGGATGGGGTCCACCGAGTGTCTTCATGTCCCTCTCCTCGGCCTGATGGATTGCCCACGCTGCGTTCACGAGCCCGATGTGGCTGAATGCCTGGGGAAAGTTCCCCAGAAGGGTGCGGCCTTCGGAATCCACTTCTTCGGCGAGAAGGCCCAGGTCGTTGGTGCAGTCGATAGCTCTCTGGAAGATCTCCCGGGCCTTCTTCGCCTCTCCCGCCAGAGCCCATGCCTCCGCCAACCAGAAGGTGCAGAGCAGGAACGTCCCCTCTTGGTCCTCCAGTCCATCTGGAGTTCGATAGCGGTAGACAAGGCCGTTCTTGTCGGTGAGATGGTCCTGTGTGGCCTTCATGGTGGCCAACATGCGGGGGTCACGAGCATCCAGAAATCCCGTGGTGGCCAGCAAGAGGCTTGATGCGTCCAGGGCCTCATCATCAAAGGCCTGGGTGAAGGCCCCGACGGTCTCGCTCCAGCCGTTCTCATGAATGGCCTCGCGGATCTCGTCCCGTGTGGCCTTCCAACCCTCCACACGGTCCTGCGCACCCAGGAGTGATGCCATCCGGATCCCCCGGTCCAAGGCTACCCAGCACATGAGCTTGGAGTGAAGGAAGTGTCTTGGCGGCCCCCGGACCTCCCAGATTCCCTGGTCTTTCTCAGTCCAACGGGCGGCCGCAGCCACAGGAAGGTCGGCGAGGAGCTGCAGGGTCAGTGGGTCAAAGTCCCCCACGTACTCCCGAAGACGGAACGCTGCATCCAGAATCTCCCCGTACACGTCCATTTGCCGCTGATTCCAGGCTCCGTTTCCCACCCGGACCGGACGACTATCGCGCCACCCCCCCAGATGCGGAAGCTCCCGCTCGGTGAGATCCCTCTCACCACCGATCCCGAACATGATCTGGAGGTCGCCACCCTTCCGGATTTGTGTCAGGGCAGCGCTCGCCATGAAGTCGAAGAACTTGTGGGCCTCGTCCGGACACGCAGCCACCCATAGAGCATCCAGAGTGAAGCTGGCATCCCGCACCCACGTGTATCGGTAGTCCCAATTCCGTTTGCCGCCTACCACCTCGGGGAGAGACGTGGTGGGAGCTGCTACGATCGCACCGGTAGGGTAGTAGGTGAGTCCCTGCAGCACACGGCCGCTGTGATGCACGAGCTCCTGCCATGGTCCTTCATAGCTCTGGTGCAGCTCCGACCAGCTCCTCCATCCTGCCAGCGTGTCTTCCAGCCGATGGGTTATCTCCTCCTGACTCCATCCGTCGGGCGCCGGCTCAGAGGTCGAGCGATGCTGGAGCCCGAAGGTGACGGCTTCACCCTCCGCAATACGGAACCGGGCTCGGGCGGTGGAATCCTCCGGGCCCAGATCCACCGGGGAGGAGAGTCGGAACACGCTGGCCCCGCCCCGACCGAGGACTCCGTCGTCCAGGGAGCGGAATAGAGGGTGAACGAGACCGAACTCGGGCCGGGGTGCGAATTCCGTTATGACTTCCACCACGCCCTCGGAGCACCGAATCCGGCGGAGAAGGGCGTGAGGTGCGTCGAGACCCAGGTCATGGCCACGCTCATTGGGCCCAATTGCCAGAGCGTCCGTCAGCATGAGGACCCCGGATGCTGTCCGAAACTCCGTTTCCAGCACCAGTGATCCCTTCAAGTATCGACGCCTCACCTCGAAGTCGGCGATTGCCGGGCGAATGGACCAGTATCCTGCGTCCTGGTCCAGGATGCGAGCGAAGATGGAAGGGGAGTCGAAGCGGGGGAAACAGAGCCAATCCACGGAGCCGTTTCGACTGATCAGGGCTGCCGTGTGGCAGTCCGAAAGAAGGGCGTAGTCTTCGATGGGAAGTACACTCACGAGACACTCGCTATCTTCTCATTCCGATGACCATGTGGTCCGGAAATCAGGATAAAGGGTCAATCCGCCGTCGATGAAGAGAGTCTGTCCCGTAATGTACCTGGCTTCGTCAGAGCAGAGGAACGCCGTGGCTGCTGCCATCTCTTCCGCATCCCCGGCCCTTCCCATGGGAATGTGATTCTCCACCAGCTCCTTCTTTTCGGAATCCTCCACCCAGGACCGATTCATGCGCGTGACCGTGGCTCCGGGTCCGATGGCGTTGACCCGTATGCCTCTTCTCGCATACTCCAGGGCCAGGGTACGGGTCAGGTTCCGCATGCCGCCCTTGCTGAGGGAGTAACTGGCGAATCCAGGCTTCGGAATGATCTCGTGCACGCTGGAGACGTTGATGATGACGCCGGGCTTCTCCCTCTCCAAGAAGTGCCGAATGACCTCCCGGGCACAGAGATATGCCCCTCGCAGATTCACCGCCAGGACTGCGTCAAAACTGTCGGTCTCAACCTCCTCCGATGGCTCGGCGAGCTGAATTCCCGCGTTGTTGACAAGGAAGTCGAGGCTGCCCAATTCCTCCAACGCGGTGCGCACCATACGAGTGACGTCCTCCTCCTTGGATACATCGGCTTGTATGAGGCTCACTTCACCGCCGGATTCTCGAAGGCGACCGGCGCAGTCCTCGTAGCATTCGATACGCCGCTGAGTCTCTTCGGCGCCTTCACTCGTCTTGAGGTAGTTGATGGCCACGTTCCCTCCCTCCTGGCCGAGCCGAATGGCGATGGCTCGGCCTATGCCCGAACTGGCCCCGGTCACCAGCGCATTCTTGCCTTTCAGTCCCTTCATGTCAGCCTCATCCTAACCGTCCCTCCTGCCGCTCACGTTTGATGTCCTCATCCTTGCCCAGGGGGTGACCACCGAAGCCCCGCCGCATCAAGGCGATGGCACGAGCCCAGTCCCGTTGTTCGTCACGGGAGGCGAAGAGTTGCGTCACAGCCTGGGATATGACCGGAATCGGAACTTCCATCCGAAGAGCGTCGGCAATGAGCCAAGCCACTTCTCCCGTGTCCTCCACATGTGATGGGACCTGATCCAAGCCACCCTGCTCGCGATAGGCCTCCTCCAGCAGATCTACGAGCCAGGAGCGAATCACCGATCCGTGTCGCCAGCAACGGATCACGTCCGCCACCGGAAGATCCTCGTGGTAACGCTCCAGAAGATCGATACCTTCTCCGATGGCCTGCAGCATCCCGAACTCGATTCCATTGTGCACCAACTTGACGAAATGGCCCGAGCCGGGAGGGCCACAATGCACATAGCCTCCCTCCACCGAGAGGGACCGGAGAATGGGCTCCAGGCGTTCCATGGCTCCTGGTTCTCCACCGGCCATGAAACAGGCTCCGGTGCGGGCTCCCTCCATGCCTCCACTGGTGCCCACATCACAGAACAGGATGCCTCTCTTCGACACTCGATGGTGCCGGCGGATGGAGTCACCCCAGTATGAGTTTCCACCGTCCGCCACGATATCACCCTCTTCCAGATTCTCGGCCAGCTCGTCCAGGACGCTATCCACCACCGGCCCGGCAGGGACGTACACGAGAACGACGCGAGGCGCCGCCAACACCTCTCTGAATCCGGCAGGTTCATCCACGACGGTGAGGCCGCGTTTCACCAGATCCCAGGAAACTTCCCCCTTGTCATGACCGGCTACCTGGATTCCCTTGGCCAAGGCCTGCTGGGCCAATCCGCCACCTATCCTTCCCAATCCCACGATTCCGAACCTCGATTCAGGCAAAATCATGCCACGACCTCCTATCTGGCCTCGCAAGAGGAGAGGAGGAATGACTGCTGGATGCTTCCTCGGGGTTTTGCTTCTCCGTGCAGGTGCACACAGTGGCGTCGGGGTGGTTCTCTGGTGCTCCCGTCAGATGTCCCTGCCTCGGACGTGTGCCGGGGGGTGCGTGGCCTCCACCGCTGTGAAGGGCTCCAGGATCCGATAGGAGTGCTCGGCATCCTTGGGGACCACCCAAGAGTCCCCGGGTTCCAGAAT
>PWWP01000052.1 GCA_003562075.1 Gemmatimonadota bacterium | reverse complement strand
CTCCTCCACGTTTGCGACCTCCCACTCTGCGCCGAGCACGTAGTACTTCTGGACAGGGGAGTCCCGACTCAGGCTGAAGCACCCTGTCAGAGCGAGCAGGCTCGAGAGGAGAAACAGGCGAAATACGGTCGACTTGATTTGCACGGGGTCATCTCCTGGGCGGGCTGGCCCCGCGGATTAGCATGTCTGGGTCGCGTTCCAGCGAAATCGCCAGCACACGCAGGGCTTCTGCCGCTTCACGAAGGCTGGTCAGTGTCTGCTCCAGCCCGTAACCGATCTCTGAATCCGTGGTCATGAATCCCCGGGTTTCGTCGATGGCCTCCCGGGCGGCCCGGAGCGTCGCAGTGGCCTCCTCCATCGTGCCTTCCATGCCGGTCTGGAGCGGATCGATACCCGCCTCGATCCGGTGTATGAGCACCTCTGCTTCCCCAAGCGTGCGGTTGAGCTGCGCGGCCATCTCGGGAACCTGGTTGATGGCTTCCTGGAGTTCTTCCGATCCTACCAGCCGCTCAATGGCCTGGGCCGACGCCACCACCGCCGTGTTGATCTCCACCATGTCCACCTCTTCGAGCATCTCGTTCACCCGGAAGAGGATCTGGAGGACGTCTGCCACCAGGCTCCCGGCCTCAGTGCCAAACGCAGCCAGAAGGGATGGGGTCGTGGGAATCTCGGGATGTATGGACGTCCTTGCCACCCGCTGAGGCCGGTCGGCTGCCGGGCGGTAGGTGAGCTCGATATAAAGGAGGCCGGTCACGATGCTTTCCATCTGGAGCTGAGCCCGGAGTCCGTCGGCAATCTGCTGCTGCAACACCTCGTCCTCGTCCAGTTGGAGGAACTCTCCCAACTCGGTGGTGAGTCGGGTGATGTCGATTTCATATTCCACCGGCACCAGGAAAGTCTTGTCGACCTGGTCGATCTGAATGAGGAGCTCGGACACGGTTCCCACCGGCACACCCTGGAACTTCACCGGTGCCCCCTCTTCCAGTCCGTTCACCGATTCCTCGAAGTAGCTGACAAAGGTATGGCGGTCTCCGAACCATGCCCGGGAAGCCAGCGTGACTACGCCCGTCACCGTCAGGAGGATGGCACCGATCATGAACAGTCCGATGGCGGTGGGATTGGCGCGAATACTCATGGGCTCTGCCCCTTCGGAGGATGCCTCTCGTCCGCATGGGCTTCGGAGGCCTGTGGTGGCTCGGCTTCACTGCTCCGGGTGAGAAACTGCCGCACCTCTTCGCTGGGCGGATTCTCTCGGAGATCCTCAGGGGTTCCAAGTGCGGTCATCGTCTTCTCTTTGATATCCAGGAAGAGGGCTCGGTCAGCGATCTTGAAAATGCTCGCAAGATCATGGCTTACCACCACGATCGTGGTGCCAAAACTCTCCCGGAGCTGCAGGATCAGGTCGTCCAGTCGGCTCGCCGTGATGGGGTCCAGTCCCGACGAAGGTTCATCGAAGAAGAGGACTTCCGGATCCACGGCAGTCGCCCGGGCCAACGCCGCTCTCTTGCGCATTCCACCGCTGATCTCGGAGGGGTAGAACGATCCGAATCCCTTCAGACCCACCAGCGCGAGCTTGAGCGCCGCGATCTCGCCGATGGTTTCCGAATCCAGGTCCGTATACTCCTCCAGGGGGAGCGCCACGTTCTCGGCCAGCGTCAACCCACTCCACAAGGCACCGTTCTGATACAGCACGCCCATCCGCCGAAGAATGTCCCTGCGCTTTTCCACGTCAGCTTCCTGGAAGTCCGCTCCCTCGAACAGGATCGATCCCTCTGCAGGTTCCTCCAAGCCGATCATGTGCCGCATCAGGGTGCTCTTCCCACTCCCGCTCCCGCCCATGATCACGAAGATCTCGCCCTGCCGGACCCGGAAGCTCAGATCCTGCATCACGACGAGCGGCCCGTACCGCATGGTGAGTCCTCGCACCTCGATGGGCGCCTCCTCCGCCGCCTCGACGTCCTCCACTCCTGGCGCCCTTTCCGCAACTTCTGTCTGCCTCGACAGCCCGGACCGGACCCCCTCGTGGGTGGTCATCAGATGTTCAGAAGAACGGCCAACCAATCGATGACGGCGTTCGCCCCGATGATCAGCGTGATTCCCAGAACCACGGCGGACGTGGCGGCCCGTCCCACGGCACCTGCGTCCGACCCGGTCTGCATGCCCTTCATGCACCCCGCAAGTCCGATGATCAAACCGAAAACGGTGCCCTTGAACACACCGAGGAGCCCATCGGACAGGGTGACCGCGGCAAGAAGGCCACCGAAGAACTGGGTGGCAGTGAGATCCAACACGCCCATGGCCACGACCAGGCCTCCCAGAATGCCGATGAAGGACGCGTAGATGGTCAGAAAGGGCATCGTCACCAGCAGTCCCAGGACACGGGGCAACACGAGGTGATTCACGGGAGAGATCCCGAGCGTCCTGAAGGCATCGATTTCTTCGGTGATCTTCATGCTGCCCAATTCGGCGGCGAAGGCGGCCCCGGTCCGTCCAGCCATGATGATCCCCGTCATGAGGGCGGCCATCTCCCGCAGCATTCCGTATCCCACCAGGTATGACACGAAATAGCCAGCCCCGAAGCGCCGCAGGACGACCGCTCCGAGAAACGAGATGATCATCCCCACCAGAAACGCGATGAGCGTGACGATGGGAAGGGCACCCGAACTGTTGGATTGCACCACGACCCAGAAGTCCCTCCAACGCATTCGCACCCGGCGAAGGAGCACACCACTGAAACCGCCCGCCACCTCGCCCACAAAGGTGACCGCAGCCATGAGCGCCTCATAGCCGGAGAACCCCTTTCGGCCCAGCTTGGCCACGAGTGAAGCCCGTTCCGGGTCGGAGTCGATCTCCCGCTCCGGAACGATTCGGGCCAACTCGAGAAGGCGTACGACGGTCTCCGGAAGATTCGCTTCCCGGAACTCGAGCTCGTGAGCCTCGCAGTAGTCGGAGGCCTGCACCAGGAATGCGAGCAGGCTGCTGTCCCAGTGGCCCAGCTCGGCCGTTTCGAAGTCCACGATCCCAGCCCCCTGCCCGTCACCCACACCCTCGACGAGCGGATCGAAGCGGGGGGGGGGCTGCGTCAGCTTCCAATCGCCGGTCAACTGGACGATGAGCGTTTGATCCTCTCGGCGAATCTCGGCGTTCATTTCGGTCCCCCCTGGACCCGTACCGCCAGAATCGCTACGACCCCGAAGCGAGTGCCTCTTCCGGCGAGCGCCCCTAGGATCTCAGGACCATGGGGGCACTCCAGAAAGGCACTGACCAGAAGGGGCGCCGTGGCAGCTTGTGTCCACCGGGCCCTGTGCTTCTTCAACGATGGCCTTCTAGGTGACCAGAATCAGGATCAGCAGAATGATGATGATAGCGGCCACGCTGACTGTGACGGTTCCGAGTCCGCTCTGGAGGGCTGCAGTAGCTTCGGTGACCAGAGGGGCGAGTCCTGCCATCTCGCCATCGCTGAGGCCCTCTGCCATGGACTCCACCCGCTGCATGTCGATCCCCCGCTCGCTGGCAAGCTCCTGCACCTGGGGTTCGGCCAGCAGTTCGGCCAACTGGGTCCGCTGCTGATCGACAGCCAGCTCATGGTCGGCCAGTGCAGCGTCCATGGTGCCGACGCTCACGGAGAGACCGTCATCGACGATCGAAGCCTGTTGCGCCAGGACCGGCGAGGTAGAAAGCAGGCCCAGCAAGACCGCGAGGGAGAGTGCTTTGAGAATGCGCATCGAAATTCCCTTGACCTGGAGTGGATAGAGTCGTGTGCCAACTACCGGGAGCCGTCAGGCGCCGTAGCTCGCACCCGACAGCTCCCTCCGGCACTCGTTCGGTCAGGTGACCGGGACGATTGTGATGTGGTTTCTTCCTGGTCCCTGTGATCCGAAAGATCGGCCAGGGAGGTGGCCGGCAGATATCGGGCAAGCGGATGAAAAGCGCCTGACCCACCGAAGGATTAGGGGGGATCGATTCCATACCTCGAAGGAACTAGTCCGTTTGGACGACTCCCTCGTTCGTTCGCACCCCTCATCCATATTAGCGATACCCTCAGGAGGCACAGTCCACGAAGCTTATCCGTACAGCATGATGACCCTATGAGCCGACGGATTCGGCTCCGGGGCCCATCCTCGAGCGATTCTCAAGAGACGGAACGCTCACCCTACGGAGAGCTCTATGAAACACATTATCCTGGGCATAGTCCTGGTCGCGACACTGGGCGCCTGCGGCACCGACGCCGAATCCCGAGAAGACCTGGATGGCGTAGCGGCGGAGCGCGACGTCCCTTCGGAACCGGTCCGGACGGGTCCGGCTCAGTCGGAGCGTGCTACGCCTCCCGCACAGCCGGCACGAGCGATCCCGGCAGGAACGGTACTGACCTTCGAGGTCCGAGAGGACATCTCCACCTCTTCCCATGCTCCAGGCGATGAGTTCACACTCACGCTCGTGGATGCGGTCAGCGGACCGGCCGGAGCTGTCCTGGCAGCCGGAACACCGGCCCGGGGAATGGTGACCGAGGCGCACGCGAGTTCCGGTCCCGACGATGAATCCCTCCTGGTGGTCCAGGTCGCTTCGATCGAGGCCGCAGGGTCGCAAAGAGCCATTGACGGCCAGATCCAGTCGACTGACATCGAGAGTTCCACACGCGACAGCGGAGCCCGACCCGCCGCCACGATCGCCACGGGCGCCGCCGCAGGTGCGGTCATCGGCCAGGTTCTGGGTCAGGACACGCGCTCCACGGTAACGGGCGCCGCCG
>PWWP01000106.1 GCA_003562075.1 Gemmatimonadota bacterium | reverse complement strand
ATGAGTGGACAGGGTCCCGGATAGGTCGAAGGGGTACTCCCCGATAGTACGAGAGCGAGCAGTAGGTATGGTGATGGAGCAGGAGGGGGATTACCTCGCTCGGTGGGCGGCGATCCGGGCCATTGCGAAGAAGATCCGTTGCAACCGGGAAACGCTTCGACGGTGGACTCCCCAGACGCAGGGCATCGAGAGGCTCGGGCGAGCGAAACGGGTGACCGGATCAAAGAACTGAAGCGAGAGAACCGGGAGGGCCTGCCCGCGACGTGGACTCGCCGGCGTGGAGCTCACCACCCTGGAACGGGTCAGGTTGTGCAACCATCATCCACTTCTCAGCTCTATCGGGCCGTATCCGCACATGGAGTACGAGCCCCGAGTCCAACACGTGTAGGGCCACGTCCGCCGAGGTCACAGACGCAGCCGTCATCAACACGTCCACCAAGGCTCGGTCGCGCTAACACCCCGGTGATGCGCACATGCGACACAGCAGAGCCTCCGTTCCACGCGAAGGGAGGTTTTTGGCAGCCCCCGGAGGCACAACATGCACGGAGCGGTTCAAGTCGCTGAACCCCAAGTGCCCGGTTGTTCTCTGCAGGTCCGCAGACAACGGGAGGCCCGGGACGACGGATATCTTGCTCCCGAGGGCTGCTCGTTCAGCCGCCACCGAGAGCCTGTAGGACTTGCGGAAGACATGGTACGCCGTACACACCCGTCCGGTACACCAACCCTCTTTGCAGATTCCAGGCTAGATGGCCAGGCAAACCCGCAGTGGGGTCATGCGGGGCGTCCTTGATCGTCGACTGGGTGCTCCCGGTCCGCCGGAAGCCAATCCTTGAATACGTCCCCGTAGATGTGCCAGATAGCCACAAAGAGCGCAGCCACGATCGGTCCTACAATGAAGCCCACGGCACCAAAGAGGACGATCCCGCCCAGCGTGCTGAGGAGGATCAACAGGTCCGACATACGCGCGTCCCGGCCGATGAGCCGGGGTCGAAGGAAATTGTCGATGGACCCCACCACGATGGCGCACCAGGCCAGGAGGCCGACGCCGGTCACGACCTGTCCAGCCATGAACAGATAGATCACGGCGGGGATCCAGATGAGCGTGGCGCCAACGGCAGGGATGATGGACAGCACCACCATGACTGTGCCCCAGAAGGCAGGTCCAGGCACCCCCGCCACCCAGAACGCAAGCCCCGCAACGCCTCCCTGGATCAAGCCGATCAGGAGTGACCCTCTCAGAGTGGCACGCGTCACAGAGACGAATCGCTCAAGCAATTCGTCCTTCTGCCCCGAATTGAGGGGGATGAATCGGAGGATGCTCTGAAGGATGCGCGGGCCGTCGACCAGGAAGTAGAAGAGTGCGTAGAACAAAACCAGGAGCTGGAGGAAGAAGCTCAGGGTTCCGCGGGTAGCGGACGCCAACTGTCCCATGAGGAATGAGCCCGCCCCGCCTGCTGCCTCTCGGATTTGTTCCACGATCCGGCCTTCCTCGGGCAAGAACCGGCCCGCGAAGGGGATTCCAGCCAGCCGATCATGGATCTGAGATGCCCGGCCGTCCTCCTGGAGCCAGGTCTCTACCCCCTGGCTGATCTGCACGGCTTCGGTGGCGACCAGGGTGAGAAACCCCGCCACCGGGAGCCCCACACCGGTGAACAGAAGTGCGAGTGTGATCGTGGCAGCCAGCCGTGGGCCCATGCGAGCCAGGAGCCGGGTGTACAGCGGGTAGGCCAGACCCGCGAATACGGCTGCCAGCAGCACGGCCAGGATGAACCGCTGGATCACGAAGAAGAAGAGAATCGAAATCCCGACGGCCAGTGCCAACAGGAAGGCTCTCTGGAAGCGGGTAGCGCTCACCCCGGGGTCAGGCGGAAGGGTCAGATCGCTCACGAGGGGCCGATAGGCTCCGGCAGAACGTCCCGCATCTCAGAGAGCACCCCTTCTCCCGATCATGACAGGAAAAGTCAATGCCATGATCCTGAGGTCTTCCCCGGGGGAGCGGCGGCGGATGTACTCCAGGTCGAGTGCGACCTTCTTCCGCACGTCGTCCATTGACTGGTCGTAGCCGTGGTTGACCTGTGCCCACCCGGTGATTCCCGGGAGCACAACCTGCCGTTCGGGATATCGCTCGATCTGGCTCTTGAGCTCCTGAAAGATCGACGGCTGTTCGGGACGAGGGCCGACCACATTCATGTTGCCACGAAGGACGTTGAAGAGCTGGGGGAGCTCGTCGAGGCGGTACGCCCGAAGGAACGACCCCACGGGCGTGATCCTGCTATCATCGGGACTGGCCCAGACCTCCCGGGTCACGCCCTCCTCCATACACGTGGTCATCGTCCGAAACTTGTACATCGTGAAGATCGTGCCACCCGCGTCGTACTCCCGCCGGACGTTGGCCGAGCCCCTGTCCGCTTTTCGAGCACGCCGGTCCAGACCCACCCTCTCCTGCCGAAAGAGGACCGGACCGGTCGACGTCAGCCTGACGGCGAGCGCAATCACCACCATGAGAGGGAATGAGAGCACGATTCCCACCAGAGCCGCGAGAACGTTCAGGCGCCGAACGTGGCTCCTGCTCACCGTACCCTCATGGCTGTACCGCGCTGGATTGTTGGCCATTCCATCCCACCTCACCACACCAGAGGCGGCCAGAACGCGAGAAATGGCGTCCATGATACGGTGGGATCTGGTCATCCGTCGTTCCTCCTGATGCGGTGGCCGACCTCCCAGTACGGTGGCTCGGGATCATGCTTTGCTGGGAACGCAGGGGTCAGTCAGACGGCCCGCCGCCCCGTGAGGAACTGGATCACCAGCACGATGAGGGCTACCACCAGGATGAGGTGAATGAGCCCCCCCATTGCGTAGCCGGTGAACATTCCCAGCGCCCAAAGCACGAGCAGAACAACAGCGATCGTGAAGAGCATGATTATTTCCTTGTTTCGAGATGAAGATGGTGCGGCCCTCTTCAGCGAACGTTGATCTCCAACGACACCGTCCGGCCGGGACGAACGCGGCGAGGCCTTCTGCCGCCTTTCGCCTCAACTGAATATCGCGGGGTGGCTAGCCCGAACCGTATCGCTCGTGAGAATGAAAAGCGGATCACATGCCAAGGATGGACGGCCGGCACAGGAACGTCCCCCAAAAGGATGAGTCTGGACTTGTCCTGCAATGATCAATTCCTTGCGAGAGCCCAGAGTGGATCAGTGAGCTGGAGTCGATACTCCCTGCCCTTCTTCGTCGGGTCCTCCGATCCCATGGAGCGTTCCGCCACCTGCCAGCCCGGCCCACGAACGGCGATCCCGATCCGGTCCGGATCAATGGCAGCTGCGAGAAGAAAGGTCCGGACGGACGTAACGCGCCTCAGTCCAAGCCTCATGCCGTGTGCTATGCTGCCCGACCGGCCGGCCAACCCACCAATCACGATCCGGATGGACGGGTTCGCCCGAAGCAGCTTCAGTCTGTCACCGAGAATCGCTCTGGCGCTGTTGCCCAACTCCCATCGGTCTTCCTCGAAACAGATCCAATCCTCCAAGACGGCGGTTTCGGCGGTCGGCAACCTCCCATGGGGCGTGCGCAGAAACCAGTTCAGGAATTCTGAACTGGTGCCCGCTTCCCACCCTCGCCAGGTCTCACTGAGCTTCATGCGGCCCGCTCTGTCGTCGACCGGGTCTGTGGATATCGTGTGGCATGTCCCGGCCAAGGATTTCCGCTGACTCCGGAGGCCCGGCCACGGTGTGATGCTCATCCGGTTCTTCATCGGAGGGCTCCGGTGGTTTCTGGTCGCGACATCATCCTCGAACGGGAAGTAAAGATCGACGCGTGCGCCGGGGGCGAACATCGTCCGACGGGGTGAAAACAGTGTGACGCCCGAAAGGACCATGGTGCTTCGAATCGATCACGCGAGCGAGTAGATCGTTCGGGGTCGGGAGACCCGCACCGTGCCCCTGGAGATCCTCGAGACCTGGCGAGCCCGCTCCATGGCACGATCCCGGCAAAGCAGGCCCCAGGACCGACACGGCGCTCAACGGCACACGTGTTGCTCTAGATTCACCCCGACAGGAATGGGACGGGACCCCGACCAGGGAGGATGGATGACGATCACCGCCGATGAGCCCAGCAACCCGCGGCCCCTGCGCTGGGGCGCCTCATGAAGCTCTCATTCATCACCGTTCTGGACCGCATCCGCTCCAGCTACTGGTTCGTCCCGGCGGGCATGTCCTTGATGGCGGTCGTGCTCTCGACGCTGGTGCTGTACCTTGACCGGCGCTTCGCGGGCCAGATTCCACCCGACGCCTGGTGGCTCTACGGCGGAGGGGCCGAGGGCGCCCGGGTCGTGCTGTCGGCCATCCTGACCGCGATGATCTCGGTAACCAGCGTCGTGTTTTCAATCACGATCGTCGCACTGACGCTGGCGGCGGGGCAGTTCGGCTCCCGCGTGCTCCGCAGCTTCATGCGGGATCGTGGCAACCAGATCACGCTCGGGACCTTCATCGCGACGTTCGTCTATGCCATGCTGGTGCTGCGAACGGTCCAGGGGGTGGATGCCGCGGACTTCGTCCCTCCCCTCGCCATGTCCGTGGGCATCCTCCTGGTTTTCCTGAGCGTGGGGGTGCTGATCTACTTCATTCACCACGTGGCGAGTTAGATCCAGGCGGACAGCGTCGTGCGTTCGATCGCGATGGAAACCGAGGCCACCATCGATCGGCTTTTCCCCGGCGAGATCGGGATGGGGGACCCGGTGGGGGACGGCCCAGGGGCCGGGAAGGGAGTGAGGTCGTCTCTTCAGGAGTGTTTCGACGCCGACGCAACGGTCGTGCGCGCTGCGAGAGGGGACCAGCTTCAGATCGTCGACCACGAGCGACTCATGCGGCTCGCCGTAGAGCACGACCTGGTCATCCGCTTGCGAGCTCGGCCCGGCCACTTCGTCGTCCAAGGCGGGATCCTCGCCCACGTGTGGACGGACGGGGGCCTGGAATCGGAGCTCATGGACGAGATCCGGGAGAGTTTCGTCCTGGGACGTTCGAGGTCTCTGCAGCAGGATCCGGAGTTCGGGATTCTCCAACTCGTGGAAGTCGCGGTGCGGGCGCTTTCCACCGGGATCAACGACCCCTTCACGGCCATGAACTGCGTCGACCGGATCTCGTCGCTGCTCTGCCGCCTGTCGGGACGCTCCTTCCCTGCAGCTGAGCGCTTCGATGACGATGGCAACCTGCGGGTCGTGGCCGACACATCGTCCTTCGGCGGATTCGTCGACTCCGGCTTCAACCAGATCCGGCGAAACGCCGGGCGCTCGCTGGCGGTGCTGATCCGAATGCTCGAGGCACTGGAAGACATCGGGGCCCAGGTGAGCACCGACGAACAGCGACAGGTGCTGGAGCAGCACGCAATCCTCGTGCTGCGGGCCGGGCTCTCACACGACCCTTCAGGCCCCGATCGCATGGAGCTTGAACGCGCGCATGCGTCAACTCTCCGGGTCATCAAAGGCTGTTGAAGAAGCAGCCTTTTCACTCGGGGCGGGCGTCTTGATCCCGTCAACATCACGAGGAGGCAGAGGGGAGGGAGTGCGATCTCTGGGCCGGGTCCCGTCCCCCCATCAGGTGCCGGTGAGGGCCTCACTCCCAGATTCCTGGGATATCCCGTCTTCCTCGATGACCTCTGTGCGCACGCGCACAGCGATGTCCCGAGGCCGGATCACGTCTCCCCTTTCCCGCACCAAGACCCGCGTGAAGGCGGCACCAAAAAGGAGGATGAGAGAGGAGTAGTACACCCACATCAGCACGATAACGAGTGAGCCGGCCGCCCCGTAGGCCGATCCCGGTGCTGTCTGGGTCAGGTAGTACGAGATCGCAAACTGCCCCACCGCGAAGAGGGCTGCGGCAACGAACGCCCCCTTCCACATGTCCCGCCACCCCAGGTGCACGTCGGGAAGAACCCTGTAGAGCGTGGCGAAGAGGAGGGTGACCACGACCAGGGTGAGGGCCAGGTCCGCAGCGAGCGCCAGGAGGTTGGGCACCGGAATCCAGTCGGCGGCAAAGCTCACCACCATGCCGATGGCCACCGACAGGGCGAAGGAGACCAGGAGAAGGAACCCGATCACGAGGATGAGGCTGAGCGAGAGGAGTCGAGTCCGGATGAAGCTCAGGATCCCGCTTCTCGAAGGCTGTGCCCTGACGTCCCAGATGTTGTTCAGGGCGGCCTGGACCTGGGCGAACACCGTGGTCGCGCCGAAGAGGATCGCCAGGACCCCGAGGAGCGTGGGTAGGATTCCGGACTCCTGGATGCTCGACCGTTCGACGGCGCCTTCCACCGCTTCAGCTGCCTGCGGTCCCACCAGCGACTCGATCTGCGCGGCGATCTCACCCCGAGCCGCCTCCTCCCCGAAGAAGAGCCCCGCCGCAGAGACGAGGAGGATCATCAGGGGCGCCAGCGAGAACACGGTGTAGAAGGCCATCGCCCCCGCGAACTGAAAGGCGTGCTTCGACATCCATAGCGAAGCGGTGTCCTTCAGGAGTTCCCAGGTATTCTTCGCTCGTTTTCGGATGACCAGCCTCCCTTGTTCCCCGCCTTCGGGTCTCGCGGTGGATGCCCCAGGCGTCCGCCGCCCACGACACCTTCTGGGACTTCATCTCGCTCCTCCTCGAATCCGCCCACACGATCCTGTGGGTCCGATCCAACCGGGCGCTCCCTCGGAGCTACCGTTCGTACATCGACCCGCAACTCATCCGACTGGGAGGGACCAAACTTCAACGAGTTCCCGGGGAACCGTCCCATCGCACCAGTACGCCCCGACCAGATCGACCACGGGCTGGCCCCGAAGGTGGTGGAAGGATTCGACTACGGCCAGGCGACGGAACTGCGTGAAGCCCTCCAGGCGAAGGGCGACTTGGATCGCAAGGGCCGTGGCTACGAACCATCTACCAGAGGTCGTCGATGGGATCGGGTGTGATGGTGCCGGGCTCGCCCAGGCCGACGACTACGTGCCGAGCCAGTGGGAACTGATGCGACCGGGCTTCGACGAAATGCATGAGGCACCCGGCCGTATTGGGAAACACGACCCGGTCGCCTGGGGCGATCCCGATTGGACCAGGAGCTCCTCAAGGGTCTTGAGCTTCATGGTAGGTTCCCCGAGTTGGGCGGAGGAAGCGACGGAAAGGGTGGAAGCCGGTCGGACCTGGCTTCCACCCCCTCCGTCATTCTGCCCCACGAGGCCATCAGGCCTCGGCGGGCAGTGGCCAACCCATCAGGACTTGCGGCCCGGCTTACCGGAATCCCGCTCCTGATCCTTCTGCTCGCGGCGGCTCTTCTCGTCGCGTGGCTGGCCGCCCCCGCCAGACTGGCGTTCCTTGCCCTGGCGGGCCTTGTCGCCCTGGCGTTCCTTACCCTGTTTCTCTTCACGTTTTCGCTGTTCGTCCGCCATCTGACTATCTCCTTCAGTTCTCGTGGGTTGAGCGTTCCTCAACTCAGGAAACGGCTCAGCTGAGAACGCGCTCCGATCCGAAAGCTGCGGCTCTGGGCGCATCCTGTGAACGAGAATAATCATCGTGCCTCCAGGGACCTCCGGGTATCGCCCAGTTGGCTGTGAGCCCGAAGTGCAAATGGATCTAGCCCGAAGGAGGTACAGCCCTTCGATCCATGGGTCCTCTGCCTCCCCCTCTTCCGAGGGTCGGACAGGATTCAGCCGTATGCCCGATATCGGGACCCATGATCCCCTGCGATCTTATAGGGAGTCCCGAAGGAGGCCCCCTGAGCGACATCGTCGATCAGGTCCAGCCTTCCCGGGGTCCGGCGCAGTCAGGCCCCAAAACCCAGTTGGCAGAGACGGCCTGCCGCCCGCTCCTGTCAGGAGCGACGGAATCGAAGCGGGGACCGATCCCCGGTCCCGGCTACACATGGAAATTGAAACTGGAGGACAGACGAAGATGGCATCGCACACACAAGGGAAGACCAGCCACACCGGTAACCCGAAGCGCAGAGTCGTTTCCGCCGACAGCATGACGGGCGACAGCGTCCGAAATCTCTCGGGCGACGACCTCGGCAACGTTCAGGAAATCATGCTGGACGTCAACGACGGATCCATCGCCTACGCGGTGCTCTCCTTCGGAGGATTTCTCGGGATGGGCGACAAGCTGTTTGCCGTTCCCTGGAAGGCCCTGACGCTGGTCCAGGACGAAGAGCATTTCCTTCTGGACGTGGACAAGTCAGTGCTGGAGGACGCGCCCGGATTCGACAAGGACAAGTGGCCCGATTTCTCCGATCCGAACTGGGGCCAGGGGATCCACGATCACTACGGCACGACCCCTTATTGGAAGCGCGAAGGGGAGCAGCGCGGAAGCGCGCCGCGTCGCTGATTCTGAGCATCCACGACGCAAAAATGCCCCGGCGACCGGGTAGCACCGGGACCCGGGGCATCTGTGTCGGGATCCGCCGCCCAGATCCCGCCACATTCCAGCGCCCCACACGAGGAGCGACCGACCGTGTCAATATCCCTCAAGCCCAAGCACCTCAAGCTCTACGCAGACCTGGGCAGACTCTTCGTTCGGTACGGCCGCTCCGACTTGGCAGCCGGGGGAGGGCTGGAAGCGGGTCTCCTGGAAGGCGAAGAGGCTCCACCGGATGGGGAAGGCGGCAGCGATCGCGTGGAACGGGGAGAGAGCCTCGCCAGCGACCTCGAGGCCATGGAGGAGATCGCCCAGGTGATGGCGACCCGCACGGAGCTCGGTGAGCGATTTGATCTCGTGGCCATAGTCGGGGAATTCCGGCAGACACTCCTGGATGAGCTCGACTACCGCCAGGAGGCCCGAAACCTGGAGCGGCTCGGGAAGAGCCTGGAAAAATTCGATCGACTTCTGGTCCCGCGACCGATCATGGACTTCACCACCTCACGCGTGCTTGTGATGGAGTGGGTGAGCGGGCTGAAGATCACCTCGCTCAGCCCCCTGCGTCGGATGGAGATGGATGGGGAGGAGCTGGCCAGCCAGCTCTTCGAGGCCTACCTGCAGCAGGTTCTGGTCGACGGGTTCTTCCATGCAGACCCCCACCCCGGAAACCTGTCGCTGACTGCGGATCATCGGATCGCCCTCCTGGACCTGGGCATGGTGGCACGGATCTCATCGGGTCTGCAGGAGAAGTTGGTTCGATTCCTCATGGCCGTCAGCGAGGGGGAAGGCGAGGAGGCGGCCCAGGTGGCCATGAAACTCGGAGAGCCCGGTCCCACCTTCGACGAACCTGGGTTCGTGGCCGAGGTGGCGGAACTTGTAGACCGCCAGCAGGACGTGGTGTCCAAGGACATCGAACTGGGTAAGGTGGTCCTGGGGGTAACTCGAACCGCGAGCGAGCACGGTGGTCGTAAGCATCGTGCGTACAGATGAGACGACGAGGGAGAGCCACCGCTAACCTTCCACGAGTTCCCGCAGTTCGTCCCGTCCGAGCGTCTCCTTCTCCAGGAGTGCCGCTGCGATCCGGTCCATCAGGTCACGGTGCTCCTCAAGCAACTCAAGGGCATCCTGGTACGCCTCGTCGATGATCTGCCGGATTTCTTCGTCGACGAGCCGAGCCGTGTGGGCGGCAAGGGGTTCCTCCTCGGCAGAAAGATCGACCATCCCCAACCTCTTGCTCATCCCGAACCGTACGACCATGCGGCGGGCAATCCGGGTCGCATGCTGGATATCTCCACCCGCACCCGTAGTGACATGGTCGGCCCCGAGGATGTGCTCCTCGGCCGCCCTCCCCGCCATCAGCATGACCAGCCGAGCTCGGAGCTCGGAGGAAGCATGCGTGTGACGATCCCGTTCGGGGAGCGACGCCGTGACGCCCAGCGACCGCTCACGAGGGATGATGGTCACCTTGTGCACAGGATCGAGCCCCGAAAGCAACAGGCCCGCCACGGCGTGTCCCGCCTCGTGGTAGGCCGTAAGGCGGCGGTCGCCCTTCGTGAGGACAATGCTCCGCCGCTCGCTTCCCAGGAGAACTCGGTCGCGCGCCTCTTCGAGATCCGCCATTTCGACCGAACCGGATCCGCGCCGGGACGCGGCGAGTGCGGCCTCGTTCACGATGCTCGCGAGATCTGCCCCGCTCATGCCCCCGGTGCCGCGCGCCATCGCTTCGAGGGAGACGTCGGGAGCGAGCGGCAGGCCCTTCGCGTGGACCTCGAGAATTCCTTCGCGCCCCCGAAGATCCGGATAGCCCACCGTGACCCTGCGATCGAATCGGCCGCGGCGCAGAAGCGCCGGGTCCAGCACGTCGGGACGGTTTGTGGCGGCGAGAACCACCACGCTGTCACTCGGTTTGAACCCATCCATCTCGACGAGAAGCTGATTCAGGGCCTGCTCCCTCTCATCCTGAGACCCGACGTTCGCGGCTTCGCCCCGGCGGCGTCCCACGGCGTCGATCTCGTCAATGAAGACGATGGCCGGAGCATGCGCCCGCGCCTGGCGGAAGAGGTCCCGTACCCGGGCGGCTCCCGTCCCCACGAACATCTCGACGAAATCCGATCCGGAGACGGAAAAAAACTCGCATCCGGCCTCCCCGGCGACCGCCCTCGCGAGCAGAGTCTTCCCGTTTCCGGGTTCACCGGCGAGCAAGGCTCCGCGCGGCATACGGCCGCCCAAGCGGGTGAACTTCTTCGGGTCACGAAGAAACTCCACGATCTCTTCCAGGTCTGCCTTCGCTTCGTCCGCTCCTGCCACATCCGCAAACGATACGGTGCCCCTGCCGTGACGGGCGAGGCGACTCTTTGACTTCGAGTGCTGGACAAAGCGGGCACCCGGTCCCTTCAAGAGGAACAGGCCGACGATTCCCGCCAGGAGCAACCAAAACGCGACGACCCCTACCTGGCCGAATAGCGATCGCGTTGAGGCGCGCGCATCGATGGGGATCTGTGCAGCTTCGAAGCGCTGGACCACGTGATCGCTTTGCGGAACCGGAAGCAGGGTGCGGAACTCGATGGGCGCGGTCTCACCCGGGAGGGCTTCATCCTGCATCCGGCCCTCGATTCGTTCGCCATCGACGAAGGTCACACTGATGATCCGGCCCTCGTCGAGCGCTGCGATGGCTTCCGAGTAGGAAATCTCCAACGGGGCTTCTGCTTGCCATGGAGCAAGAAGCAGGACAAGTGCCAGGACTGCAAGCGCAAGGAGCCCGCCACCGGCAAGGAGGAACTTTCGCCTGCGTGAACGTTTTTCTCTCGGTGTCCGGTCGTACATCGGGGCGGAAGCCGTCCTTTCCACAAGGGATTACGGCCGGGCTGCAGGGCCATGGCTCCCGTTTGGGAATCGGCAATGGACACCTTTGGCCACCCCACTCCGGTGTGGCCCGCTTCGACCTCCTCTGAGTCTACACCGGATGGTGGGAGAGGTGCTCCCGGGCCTTCATTCCCCTGTGATGCCGATTTTCTTTCTGGTTCGATTATCTTGGGGTTGATGCTGAACCTCGAGCCCCGCTGTTTCCCGATGGCGCTGCACGGCCGCCTGGCGAGCCTACTGAGCCTTCAAGGGCTCTGATACGAAACGAGTTGGGGTTCATTTCATCGGGCAGGCACACCCGCCCGATTTCCCTTTACAAATCGAGATCCGATGACCATCAGGCCCCTTTTCGCCTGCGTCTTCTTCGCCTGCATGGGCGCTGCTCTCCCCCTGTCCGCCCAGGAGCACGCCCAGGACGCGAGCCCGATGGAGGCACTTGCTCCCACCTGGACCTTCGAGACCGGCGGACCCATCTACTCGTCGCCCACGCTCCATGGCAACAGCATCTACCTCGGAAGCGGCGACGGCCACCTCTATTCGGTCGAAATGGAAACTGGCGTCGAACAATGGCGCTTCGAGACCGGGGGTGCCGTGGACTCGGCGCCTGCAGTGGCAGATGGGATGGTGTACGCAGTGAGCCGTGACGGGAGCCTCCATGCGGTGGCTGCCGACGACGGAACGCTGCGGTGGTCGTTCGAGACCGGAGGCGAGCGCATGCTCGATTTCTGGGACCACTACCTCTCGGACCCCCTCGTCCACGGTGATCTGGTCGTGTTCGGAAGCGGTGACGGAGCGATCTACGCCCTGGATCGCCTGTCCGGAGATCTGCAATGGAGCCACGAGACCACCCAGGTCGTGCACGCCGCCCCCGTGGTCGGGGATGACCTCATCTACATCGGAGGGTTCGACGGCATCCTCTACGCGTTGCGGGTCGAAACCGGCGAGGTGGCCTGGCAGTTCGAGACCGAAGGGAATCCGGGTTTTCCTCGAGGTGACATCCAGCGGGCGGTGGCACTGTACGACGGCGTACTGTACTTCGGGAGCCGAGACTATCGGCTCTACGCCCTCGACGCAGCGGACGGGCGCGTGCTCTGGAGCCTGGAGGAAAGCGGCGGATGGATCATCGCTACCCCGCTGGTGACGGACGACCACGTCCTCTTCGGTGCCTCGGACGGGCAGCGCTTCTACGCCCTGGACCGATCCACCGGCGAAGTGGCGTGGACGATTCCGGTTTTCACCCGCGTGTTTGGTACCGCGGTGCTGGTGGGCGACGATGTGGTGTTCGGCGGCTTCAACGGCAAGCTCATGGGAGTTGACCCTGAGTCGGGCAAAGTTCGCTGGACGTACCAGACCCCAGCCAGCAAAGCGCTCTTCGATGCGGTGTTTGACGAGGAGGGGCGGTTGACCGACGAGATGCGGGCCCTGTACGAGGACGGCCGGGGTCGCGAAGCAGAGGAGCGGCTACTCCAGATGGGGTCGATCGCCGCAACCCCGACAGTCCGCGGTACGATGGTCTACTTCGGCACGACCGAGGGGGTGCTCTATGCCCTCGATGCAGCCGGGTTTGCAGGGTGATGGGAGGGCGGGAATCTGTCCGTCCCTCCCGACGACTGGGACGCTGGTGGGTCAGCTCCTCCACCGGCGAATCCCGGATCGGGCGACACCGCTATTCCCGATGGAGGAGCGTCCTGGGCGGAGGCATCCTGTGGTGTCCTGATCGGTCAGGACTCAGATTGTAATCATGAGGTGTACAGAGAGGGTCCGCCGGTGGGAGCTGGCTTCGGGCCCGGACGCCACACCTCCACGACAGTTCCTCACCCATCCCCCACATTCCCGGAGGCACCGACCATGGCGAACACCTCTTCCTCCTCAGCCTCCTCTACGTCATCGAATCAGATCTTTGGCCTGCCCCGCTGGGCGGCACTGGGCGGCCTGGCGCTGGCGGGTCTGGTCGTCGTCTTCCTGGCCGGCGTGGTCGTGGGGCGGGCTCCAACCCCGGAACTCCGAGACCGGGCCGAAGCCGCCGAGCTCTCGGAAGCTCAGGCCATGGAACAGATCCAAGCGCTGGAGGGCCGCCTTCACGGGGAACAGGCGCTCACTCTCTTGTATCGGGGCCTCATCGACCTGGACGCCAGGAATTTCGGGACGGCCAACGAGCGGATCGACGCTGCGGCGAATCACTTGAGACAGGTAAACGCGACGGCGATGGGTGCCGACGCCGCCGCGTTCGACGCCCTGAGAGCCCGCCTGGGGGAGTTGGATATCCGGGTTGCTGCCGACATGGCGGAGCAGCGGGCCATCCTGACCGAGTTGGCTCGGGAGCTGAACACGCTTCTCGGTGAGGGGCGGTAGTCCGTTCGGGTTCGCGTCTCGGCCCACCAAGGGTGTCCTCCCTTACTGGACTGCCCACCGTTCCGCTCATCGGGCGAAGCGCATCCCGGCCAGGAACTGATGCTCCCGGAAGGCGTTCACTCCCCGGTGCTGAATGAAGATTCTTCGGGTCGAGGCGCCGCTCCCGACGTCGAACTCGGCCCCGTACCCCAGGTTCGCCGTGATGAACTTCCTGCTGGAGAGGGCAGCGCCCGCCTCCACGTAGGGGAAGAAGTTCCTACCCATCCCGAAGTTCCATCCGAACCGTCCGTTCACCCCGGCCATGAGCGTCGGGGAACCATCGAACAACCCGAACACCACGTCGGGGATGATGTCGATGGGCACCGCCGGGCTGATTTCGCCCAGATCCGCTCGCAAGCCTACCAGGAGCTCACCGGGGGAGACCTGGACCCCTGTGTAGGGCACGAGCGCGTTGAGACGCCGCCCGGCCAGATAGGTCCCCGGGGGGGGCACCTGCACCGGAACTGCCTCAGGATCCGGCCGAATGACCGCCCCCGGTTGCAGCCCGGCCCTCTGGAGTTCCCTCCGAACCGCTTCGCTCACCATCGCCTCAAGCCGATCGGGCTGGAGGGCGACCGTGTCCACCATGACGGTTTCGGCCCCAGCTCGTGCATACTCCGGCCCGTAGCGTAGGATAATCTCTCCCACCTCCGGGACGGGCACCGTAATGGTTCTCGGCGCCGGAACCGTGTCCGGGACGGAGATCGGCACGGCAGCCGGATCCTCCCCTCGCCGGAGTCGCTCGTTTTCCTCCCGCAGGGCGGCAAGCTCCCGGTCCATGGCTGCCCGGTCGCGATCCACGGTCGACGGTGGCGCCCTCCGGTCTCGACGCGCCCCCAGAGCCACGGAGATGCCGGCGCTGTATTGCCAGTTTGAGACGAGCTGGTCCGGCGAAGTCACGTCACCGATCTCCTCACCGACTGTCATAAGCAGGTTTCGTGCGCCGAGTTCGACCCGGGTGTGATCCCCAAGCCCGATCGCCAACCCTCCCCCCAGGGTCAGGTGGTCCTTCCGATCACGGGTCATCTCCTCCAGGTCCCGGAAGTCGTCCTTGAACGTGACCCGCCCTGCCCCGACCAGGAGGAAGGGTGAGACCCCAGGACCCGTATTCAACGCGAACTGGAGTTCCGCCCCGTAGCCCTCGAGATCGTCCCAGTCGTCGAAATCATCGTCCACCCCGCGCCAGTAGAACCCTCGGAGCCCCACATTCTGGTTCAGATCGAGTCCGGCCCGGCCTCCAGCCGTGTACTGTCGGCGCAGGCGGAGCCGATCGTCGAAGTCGATCCGCGTGGCGTAGGGCTCCAGAAACACTCCGGGTAGGATCCCGAACGTCCCGTCGGTGGCGCGGTACCCTCCACCGACGGGTAAGCGCACCCCGGCCCCAATGAGCAGGGAGTTGACGATCCCGTCGTCCGCCAGCTCATCCGGATCGATGGCCCCGGGTATGAAGGGGGACCCAAGACGCATGGCGAGCCGCTCCCCGTAGATCTCGGCACGTGCCCGGTCTCCCAGGGCGAAGCTCACCCCGCCCCCGCCCCGGAGAAGGATCCGGTCCCGCCGCCCGGCAATCTCGTCCTCGGTCCGGAGCACCCCACCCCCCGCCTTCGCGAAGGGAGCGAGGGTCCAGTGCCCAAGATTCACCTGGAACTCGGCGCCGAACAGCTTCGCATCGAAGCGATCGGCCACCTCGGCCCCAGGAGTCGGTTCGAGGCCCTCCCGCAGACCAATATCATCCTTCCAAGCATAGAAGGGTTGAAGGGAGAAGAAGGGACCGAAGTCGATCCCGACTCGGACTCCTGGCATCCGGGTGTACTCCAGCCCCCAGGCGTCATCCCAGCGAACCTGCTCATAGGTGGGCACAACGGAGTAGCTCACATCCTGCGCCATCCCAGGGAAGGGCACGACCAAGGTGGCCAGGAAAGGAAGGGCGAGCACCCTGAAGACTGCTCGGATTCGGAACCTCGCACGGTAGGTCATGGAATGGCCTTGGAGAATGAGCGGGACGAGGGGTCGAGCTCTCGCCGTTCCTGGCCGAGGACCAGACTGGTCTCGAAGGAGGCTCTCGAGCCCGTCCTCCGGCAGGGGAGAAGCGAAGCTGGCAGTGGAGGGGTCCCCCCAGAGCCCGATTTCAGATCAAAGCTCGCGAGGAGGGTGGCGAGGAACCATCACCCGTGAGGATGATTTTCGGGCCATAGCCGGAGGTGCGAGGGAAGAATGGGGGTATCCCTCTCGGGAAGGGGCATCCCTCTCAGGAGTGGTCACACCCCTACGGGCTCGTTGCCGCCTCGAGAGCCGCGACCAGGTCATGAGCCAGGGTGGCCAGCCCCGACTCCAGAAGGGTCACGAGCCCGTCGAAATCACCGATGGTCCAACCGGACTCCCGCACCTCGGTCGTTCCAAGGGCGACCCGCTGTCCATCCTGCCGACGGAGGATTTCCCAGGAAGCGAGCAGATGGGCCTCTCCCTCCACGGCGCTCTCAGCTTCCGGGGTCACCCCCTCGAAACGCGCCAGATGAACCTGGACGATGTAGTCGGGCTGAACTCCCGCCGGCCACGGAGTGACCACTACACGAAGGTGCGGTGCCCGGGAACGCATGTGACCTGCCAGTGAACGGTTCACCCCCGGGGCCAGAGCCTCTCCCCACCGATCAAACTGGGAGAACCCGATGCGGTGGTGGCCACTGCGGACCACGATGAAGGGCGTTGCCAGATACTCGGCGATGCGGGGTGAACGCAGCCCAATCGCAGCATCGGCGATGGCTGGAGCCTCCTCCACGCTTGCGACCTCCCACTCTGCGCCGAGCACGTAGTACTTCTGGACAGGGGAGTCCCGACTCAGGCTGAAGCACCCTGCCAGAGCGAGCAGGCTCGAGAGGAGAAACAGGCGAATCACGGTCGACTTGGCTTGCACGGGGTCATCTCCTGGGCGGGCTGGCCCCGCGGATGAGCATGTCTGGGTCGCGTTCCAGCGAAATCGCCAGCACACGCAGGGCTTCCGCCGCCTCCCGAAGGCTGGCGAGTGTCTGATCCAGCTCGTAGCCGAGCCCGGAATCCGTGGTCATGAACCCGCGGGTTTCTTCGATGGTCTACCGGGCCGCGCGGAGCGTCGCGGTGGCCTCCTCCATCGTGCCTTCCATGCCGGCCTGGAGCGGATCGATGCCCGCCTCGATCCGGTGGATGAGCACCTCGGTTTCCCCGAGCATGCGGTTGAACTGCGCGGCCATCTCGGGAACCTGGTTGATGGCTTCCT
>PWWP01000021.1 GCA_003562075.1 Gemmatimonadota bacterium | reverse complement strand
TTGTTTACAACCCATTTTAATGATATGAAGTCTTTCAATGACAACAACAAACAGAGCATTGCTTTCATCCTTTCATGGATGTTTTCGCATGGAGATAAAATACTTCCTCAAAACAGGATTCGCATTGTTGACGCCCTGCTGTGGTCAGCTACTACCGATCGCACCGGTGTGGACAGTCATAAATACCGGCTGCCCATCTGGACACAAAAGGCAATAGACTTTCGCGATGAATGGTTGAGAAATGGCAGAAAAGGGCTGAGGCATGAGCATATGTACCCGCGCAATCTGCTCAGGAAAAAGCTTGATGAACTGGCCACCTCCGGAAAGATGACTCAGCAATCCGTATTTGATTTGCTGTTCAGGTTTTCCCATGCCGCCATTGTACATATGGACGAAGCCGCCCTGCTCAACTGCTTCCGCCTGGCCCGCGAGTTGCCACATCCCTGCAACAAAAATGAAGACGCCGACCCCCTCCAACTCCTTTTTTCACGCTATATGCACCTGAAGATTGATTTGAAGTTTGTTGATTTCAGGGGGGAGGAGCTGATAGATCCAAACCGGTATTACCTGCAAAATGGCATCATCAATCATTCCCTGATCAAAGACCTGGATTTTGAGGGGTGGGACTAAATTTATAGCTTTTCTTAAGTAAAATTTTAAGGGTTTTTTGTCTGCTTTTAAGGTGTGCTATTTTTTTGGGAGCTTACCAGTCTCACAACCCCACTGAACTGACAGTTTTTTACCAAATATAAACGGGAAATTAAATATTTATGGATTTTAGCAGTAAAGCCACGCGGAGCAGATACCGCCAAACTACCACCATGCCTCGCTACCTGCCTGCCTGCAGGTATTTGGCTATACAATGTTGGGGGTAGTGCTTAAATTGTTTCAATCAGAAATTTTTATTAATGAAATGGTTAGCCTCATCACTTCCATTTTTTTTAGCAATAAGTAAATCATCATATGCAGCCCTTTTTAGCCCTAAAGCAAAACGACTTATACCCCTTATATAGAATGCGTCAGGCGAATTCTGTGCACTATTAATTATACTGGTTATGTCATCAATAGCTCCAGTAAAATCTTGCAGCATATATTTACATCTTGCTCGTTGTATGTAACCGATTAAAAAATTTCTATTAATTTCCAAAGTTTTGTCAAAGTCTTGGTGTGCTTCATGAAATTTCTGCATTTTATAGTGCAAAGTACCCCTAAAATAGAAGTATCGAAACTTGTTTGCCGGATTGTTTTCGTTTTTGATTGCAAAGTTTAAATCATCCAATGCACTTATATTATCATTGAGTTTTTCTTTGGAAAAGGAGCTACCAAAATATGCTTGCGATTCATAAGGTCTTAAATTAATAGCCATTTTAAAATTTTCAATTGCACTCTTATGGTCTCCAATTTGCTGCAGAGCTACTCCTAAATTATAATACAATCTTTCGCTACTTGGGTCAAGTTCAATGCCCCTATTAAAATTTGAAATTGCACTACTATAATCTTTATTATCAGCACTGAAAACACCATTCAATAAGAATTTTTCTGCCTTTTTTTTGTTAATTGAACTTACAATGGGAATGGGTTCTTCTTTTTCTGAATAGCGTCCATAATAATCAATATTGCATTGAGATTGTATTGCACTAAACCTTCTTACTTCAATCTCAGTCAGTTTTGTATTTCCAATGTCAAGATGCTTTATAGACTGCAAATTATCCAAAGGTGATAGCGATTCAATCGGGTTACCCCTTAGTTGTAAAACTTTTAAATTTATCAAATTGGATAATGGAGCGATGTCAGTAATATTATTCCAATTTAAATCCAAGTAGTTTAAATTGGTCAAATTTTCTAATCCAAATAGATTAGTTATTTCACATTCGCTGCAATTAACTCTTTCAAGTAGTAAGTTATTTTTAAGTGGGATTAGGCTTCTAACCTTGGTAACATGAAGTGAAAGAGTTTTAAGATTTCTCAAATATGAAATTGGTTCAATATTATCAATGTTTGACCACATAATTTCAACTTTATTGAGTTTTGATAATTTCTCAATAAAATCATTACCAACATTTGGTAATTCAAATGGGACAGAGAAATAGCTTTCATAATATTCATATAAATCAGCTTCAAATCCTAAGTTGTCCGCAGACTCTTGCATATCAGGAGTAAGTCTCTCTGAAAACTCTACATTAATGAAAAAAATATCTTTCCATTGACTTGGTAGGTTTGACCACCAGTCCAAATTTATGCCAGCTCGTTCCATTTTTAAAAAGTTTAAATTAAATCAAAGTCTTCTTTTTTTACAATCACTGATTATTCCGTCAATAATATAATTCAACTCAAAATCATTTAAGTATGAATAACTACTATTTACACTTTCATGCCATAATTCTAAAGCTAAAAGTGCACCTATTTCCAGTGTATCAGCCTTGCAAAAAATAAAATACGGAATTTCATTTAAGCAATACAAAAAGTCATTTTTGCCTGGTGCAGTACTTAATGCTACGGATTGGTTAATAATTTTACTTTGAATTTTATTAGAGGTTTTGATTACTTCGGAAATTTTACGGAATTTCTTTTCACCATATTCCTTTTGAAAAAATTCTTTTTTGTTCGAAATTCTCTCTAGTGCTGCTACCATAATAGATTAAGTTTAATTATTCAGAAATACTTTGTAAAACAATAACCACAAGGATATTGATAATTTTTGATGCGATTAATAACAATACTAAAAAACCTAAGGCACTAAAAAAACCTTTTGGGTTTATTAGATTCCATAATAGAACACCTGTTATGACAGTTAATATGATTGTTATTATCCAGCCAACAAACATATCTGTAAACTCTTGTTTTCCATTGTTTTCCATGAATCATATCGTTTGATTAATTTAATAAGAGTTAGGATACAAGTCCTGCGATTAATAAAGCAAGCCATAGTAAAACAAGAATAACCCCAACAGGGCCAGCCTTTCCGCTTATTAATTCCAAAGGCCAAAACGGACCTGTAAAAAGAGCGAAAATTACATAGATAATAATTGCAGCTATCAACATGATTTCAGTGTTTGGTTTCGATATTCTTTAATTATAAATCGAGTTTCAACTTGCGGTTAGATTAGAGCGAGCGAGTAGCATTACCCCCAACGTCAGTTCATCTCACCACCCCAGTAAATCTGACATTTTTTTCCAAACATAGACGGAAATATTGAAAATTAGTGGGTTTTAGCGGGAAAGCCACGCGGAGCAGAGACCGCCAAACTACCGCCAAGCCCCGCTATTGTTGGCTATACCATGTTGTGTGTCGGTTTTCTTTAATTCTTTAATCCTGTTTCCAATTTATTATTCACTTCTCTTAATACCTTTTTGTGCAACCTATCCTTGTATTCATTTATGAATTCAATAACCGATTCCTTATCAATTTTCACCAACTCACGTAATGCCCAAGAAAGGGCTTTAATAATCATTTCTTGATGGTCATCAACGACTAATTGGCAAATTTCCAATGTCCTTTTGCTATCACCATGTCCACCCCTTGCTTTTTGATTTAATGAAACTGTCGCTACAACAGCTATTCTCCTAATCCAAAAATCATCGGAACTCAAATAGCGTTTTACAAATTCTGTATTAATCAGGTTTTCTCTCCAAGCACAACCAACCACTAATGCTCCAAAATAATCAACAGACAACCAATTGTCTAAATTTTTCTCGATACTTTCAATATATTCTTTTGTCAAAGACTTATACAGATTCTTCTCTGTTTGCAAATACTCAAATGCTATTTGTTGTAACTCAAATACATCCCTATCGATTAGTTGCTTTATTAAATTCAATTTCTCTTGGTTTTTTAACAGTTTAGTCTGCTTACTTAACTCTTTGAGTGCAATTTTTAAATTGGGAACTGTCACACCGATAACATGCATTTTAGTCGGATAAGATTTTTTCGCAAATTCAATCCGTTTATCATCTGCAAATTCATCAAGTGATTCTCTTATATCTTTAATCAAATCTTTCATTTCATGTTCTAAAGTTACAGGATGCACCGTCTTTAAACTGACACACAACCTGTATATATAGGCAAATATATACCACTTTTACAAATTTTAACAATTTTTCGTTTATTTAATTCGATTTATTTTTGATTTGAGTGTATTAAATGGTATACCAGAAAAATGTATTAAGCATTGACAAAATAACAGTGAGCTCCCAAATCAGGGGGTCAACATGCTCCGGAATTGATCCCATGGGGGTCAACATGCTCCGGAAAAAAGTTTGATGTCTGATAAATAAGGGGGTCAATATCCGCCGGAATGGCAGATGTTTTTTGCTATATTTTACCGCCTGGTGAAGGGGGTCAGCTTAGTCAGGAATATCCAGGATTGTAAAAGCTTGGGTGAAGCAGCGAACATCAAACTACCGCCAAGCCCCGTCTCGCCGATTCTGGCGAGATTGGCTATACCATGTTGGCGTTTCGTGCTTATTTTTCAGCGGTCAACATGTTTATCAATTCATTCATGTTATCCAACTTATGATATAGCTTCAAAGGTTCAAATCCTAACCATTCAGTATGGTTTAAAATTATTCCGTAAATTTTCTCTGTCTGTCCGGTCGAGATTTGGTCTTTCGAATTAAAAATCAATGGTTCATGATGTGCAATCCTGTTTCTTAGACTTCTTATTTCGTCAAGTTGGTTGAAAATCAGCTTCTGGTTAGTTCCTTTCGGACGGTTCTCATAAATCTTATGCAAACTTTGTCCGCCGATTAAAAACTGTATCGGCGCAAACATATA
>PWWP01000347.1 GCA_003562075.1 Gemmatimonadota bacterium | reverse complement strand
TTCCTGAGCTCCTGCAGGAAGTGCCGGCTGGCCTGCCGCGGCCAGGGCCAGTGAGATCCCGGCCAGTGAAATCGTTCTCATCTGTCCTCCCCTTGCTCCGTTCCAGCGGGTGTGGGCGAGCCGTCGAGGGGTAGCCCTCACGCTCTGCGGGGTGCCTCCATACCACATATGGAACGCTTTCCTTGATCTAATAGTGAGCGCTCACTCACATCATGTCAAGTCGGGAGGTTCTGGAGAAGGACGACCGGCGGGACGCCTTCGGAGTGGGGCACCGCTCTCGGCTGGGAGCGGTCCCGGACCTTCCTGCCTCATCCTTTCACCCACCGTCCTGGGGAGCGAACCAACGGACAGGGGACAGCCTGTCAGACCCCCTCGCGAGATTGGAACCCATGTGCCCGAGTTCACGTGCCAATCACTCCCGGAGGTCGAAACATGCGTCCCCTATGGAAGATCCTCTTGTCGGTCTCGTTCCTCTTTTTCTCGACGGGGTGCGCCACGATCGTAGGTGGCGGTTCGAGCCAGCCCGTCTCCTTCCAGTCCACTCCCGCGTCGGCCACCTTCACCGTCCAGTCGGCAAGTGGCCTCGAGATGGCCCAGGGGACTACGCCCTCCGTCGTCTCTCTTCCTCGGAGCAACGAGTATCAGGTCCGGATCGACCTCGAAGGGTACCAGCCTCAGACTGTGGCCCTCACTCGGGGCATCAACGGTTGGATCTGGGGCAACCTGTTCGTGGGTTGGATCGTGGGGTTCGGCATCGACTTCCTGACTGGGTCAGCCTACAAGCTGGAGCCTGCCTCCATTCAGGTGGGGCTTCAACAGGCCGGTGAAGAGCTATACGCCATCATTCGGTTCCTGGACGATGCCCAGCAGCTGATCGAGGAGAAGCGCCTCCTCATGGTCCCGGATGCCGGAGGGGGTGTGTCCATTCAGTGAGCTGCGGCTCTCGGGGGGACTCGAGCCGAAGCCGACCAATGGGCCGGCTCAGCCCACGTCGTTTCGCCCGAAGAACAGCCAATCCGTCCGCTCCTCCTCGACCATTGCGGCGTAGAGCGTCGCCGGCTCGACGCGCACTTCATCCGACACGCAGTGAAGCGCCTGGGAGAAGGGCGTGTTCTCCCCGTAGGACCACACGCCGAGAACCCCGCCGGGGACCAGGTGGCGGCTCGCCTGAAGCAGGCCTTCTTCGGTGTAGAAGCGCCCGCCGGCCTCATCGAGGGGGTCGTCCGGTGCGTGGTCCACGTCGATGAGGATCAGGTCGGAGCGTTCTTCGGGGGGAGCGGCGAGGCGGCCGTACACGTCACCTTGAACGGGGACGAAGCGCGGGCAGATCCCGGCCTGTATGCATTTCCAGGGCGACCCGGGCCAACGCCCGCTCCGAATCGTTGTGGAGGCTGCTCATCAGGAACTGGTGGTTCAGCGTCACCTCGGTGACCACCGCGCCGGGATCCGACAACAGCTCCCGTCGCCGGAGGCAGAGGGGACCCAGAGGGGTGTCCTCCCCCATGGTGTACTCCGTCTCGAGCAGCCGGGAGGATCGGGCGTCTCAGCTCCGTCCCGGTCCGGCGACCCCCCGAAGGTGGTGAAACACTCCTGGGATTCCGCTCAGGCTTCCACTTCCAGGAGGGGATCCCGAAGCAACAACCTGGCCGCGACACCGTCCCCCTCCAGGCAGGCCTCCCGGACCAGGCGCCCCTCCACGTAGTCCCCGGTCCGGTTCAGGGCGGTGTGGATGAAGCGGGCCTGCAGCCTGCGTCCGAACAACCAGAATCCCAGCCGGAACAGGGGGTTCCGAATGTGCGCCCTCTGGGAATAATAATGGATCCGGAAAATAACCCGCCCACTATCCATGTACTTCCCGACCATGAACGTGATCTGCCCACGTTCGAAGTGGTGTTCCAGAGTGCGATAGCTGTACCCCCAGACCCGCAGAGGGCCCTCCGAGGTGTCCCGGGTCTCGTCGAAAGTCCGGGAGATTCGAACAGCCAACGGGAACACCAGGCCCAGGAACCGTCCCCGGAGCAACATACTGCGCCCTTCCAGCGGAGCCTCGGGGTCGTAGTGCCCCTGGATGAGGCCGGGATCCGGAAACCGATAGGCCTTCACGAACTCCCTTGCGTGACTCCACGAGCCGCGTTCAAGGGGGGGGCCTGGAGGCTCCGCCATGAGTTCCACGTGGTCGTCGTCGTGGTGCCATCCCTCTGGGGGGGAATCGTCGTCAGGAGGATCGTAGTTCAGAGCCCGCTCCGCGATGTCGCCGAGTACCGCTTGGTAAGCGGAAGGCTCATTGGCGTCTCCCAGATTGAGCGGTTCGTCATAGGGAGCACGGAAGGTGTGGACCTGCACATTGTCCACCACCTCTCCGCCTATGTCGTCGCAGACCTTCTCGCAGAACCGGCTCCACATGCGCTCCTGCCCTTCCCGGGCCACCCCCAGGAGATCGTAGGCCACGTTCGTCAACACGCCGGAACTGCGGGCGCATGACACGATCTCGAATCGAAGGATACCTCCGGGACGGTCGAGGACCCGGAATCGGATGGCTCCTGCCTCCATGTGGCCGACCAGCGTGACCAGACGAAAGCGGTGCGGCCCCACCTCGGCCACCCGGACCGGTCCGTCCCAGGGAGCCCGGATGTGGATGTAGAACTCATCCCCCGGGTTCAGTGCCCCTTCTTCCCCGTGGGTCTTCTCGAATCGGGCGATCTCGTGGGGGGAAAAGGCATCGATGTCCGCCTGGACCTTCTGCATGACATCCAGGGCGCTCATCCTGGGATTCCGGACATCCAGGTGGTAGGAACGGAAGAAGAGAGGCCCATAACCGTCGTCCGTGGTTTGAAGGGGCCAGGAACCGGGGGCCCTTCGCAATGCCCGGGAGAGGCGGCGGCCCCGCTGGTGGACCCAGAGAAAGGCTCCCCCTGCGACCACGGCCGAGGCCGTCAGAAGGAAGGTCGTGATTCGTCGCATGGATCAACGCAGGGGGAAAGGGGGAGAGCACGGCGCCTCCATGGCCCAGGCGGGCGGAACGCGACCGGGCTACCATTCCCATCACCCACCGCCGCGGAAGGGAGGACGGGTGTGGAGGGCTCCTTACACTCCGGCCCCGAGGAAAGATCACCCTTCCGTGCTGGCCGCCTTGTCCCCACATCTTTCTTCTTGCTCGTTCAGCGGAAGAAGCCGCTCACCTTGCTACGATTTCACCAGGCGTCTGGCCAGCGAAACAGCCAGGGCATCCTCCGCAAGGGCGACGGCGGTGTCGGGCAGCAGGTCGATCCGGCCGGCCTCCCTCCGCAGGAACCAGCCGGCGTAGGCACCGGCCACGGCGCAGCCGGCGCCCGTCAACGCCCCAAGCAGCTGCCGGTCCCGGCCTGCGGCGACGCTCCCCACTGCGGCCCCGGCCGCCGCCCGGCCAAGAAGTGTAATCGGATGGATCCGGTCGGGCGTGGAAGGATGCTTGTCGATGGCGAGCTCTCCTGCCGCGGCCAGGGCCAGGGCACCTGCTACCGAATCGTGTGAGAGCAAGCGCTCCAGATGGCCGGCCCCACGGGCCGGACGCCGCCCTGCCAGTGCCCGGGAGACCCAGGCCAATCCCTGCATGGTGCGCATTCCTGTAACTGCGCCCAGCCCCGCAGCGGTACCCAGCGATCGCGTCATCGTGTCCTCCCAATCAGGGAAGTGTGAAGACCGCTCCACGACTCGACGGTAGCACGGCCGCCGCTACCGGAGCAAGGCGCCGACAGTTTGTTCTTGTTCGACTCGCGCCCCTCCACTTCTTCAACAGACTTCTACCGATGGACTCCGGCGAGCTCTCGCCGTACCTCCTGCGCGCAGGAACCGCTCTGGCGGTCGCTCCTGGGTCATTCTCAATGCCCTGCCCACAGGGGAGCCCCCGGCACGGCGCATTGCTGTATGGCCCCTCTCTGGTCCGTTTCACGTAGGGGAAGGTGCTTCGCTCACCGTCCCTCAGATTCGGGGGGCCTGAACCCGATCCATCGAACCGGGAGTCAACCTTGTCCCACTTCAAGCCCGCCTCCCGCCCCACTTCCCGGAAGGAGCTGTTCCCCTTTCAACCGCTGACTATCCTGCTCGGCGTCTACCTCTTCGTCGGCCCCCTACCGGGACTCCTTCATGCCCAGGAAACGGACCGAACCCAGGCAACGCACGATTCGGGAGTGTCCCTCCCCGGCTCCCCGATCCCGGTTCAGCTGGAAGGGCTGGAAGAAGCGCACACGGCGTACCTGACTGCCTGGCACGGGGAAGATCCCTGGACGGTCCTGTCCTTCCTAAACCCGGCGGCCACGGGACTCACCCGGTCCGGGATCGTGGATGCTCCGGCGCTGGAAACCCTTGTGAACACCACCGTCCCCCACCTCCAGATCCACGCTGCGTCCCTCTACCTGGTGGAGGATACGGATGGATGGGTGACGGTGGGGACCTACCTCCAGATGGACTTCGGCCTGGATGAGGACCATGAGCCCCGGGCCGCGTCGACCCTGACCGTGTGGGAGCGGGGCCCGGACCTCCGATGGCAGGTGGTATTCCTTACTGCGCTCTGGATCGATCAGGAGGATATCCAGGGGAAACTGGCCAGCCGTTGATCGTGCCCGGGCCCTGCGACCCGGGGACTACCCGTCGGCAGGGAACCGGGGATGGGTCAGAAGTGGCGCCCAGAGTGGATCGGCCCGGAGATGTCGTGGCGAGAACATGCCGGGCACGGCCAGCAATGCCTCGACTTCGGCGATGGCTTCATCGAGCTGACCGTTGAGGACGTACACGGCGGCAAG
>PWWP01000177.1 GCA_003562075.1 Gemmatimonadota bacterium | reverse complement strand
GGAAAGGGGCGAATGGGTGGCCCGGGGATGGGAGGGGGACAGGGCCGAAGGGGTCCGGTCCGTTTCCGCGCCGCGAGCCGAAAGCCGTCCCCTGCACTCGTTGTTCAGTGCCACCCCCCTTCCCCCGGCGGAGCACCCTTTCCTGGACGGGGTTCCCCGGCCGTGCCCCTGGGCCAGAACCCATGACGCGTCGGGAGACAGCCCGGAAAAAATGTCCTCCAAAGTGGACAGAAAACTCCATGCCAAGCGGTCTCTGGGCCCACGGAAGCCTGCTGATGGCCTCTAACCTCTTGCCCTGTATGGCCTGGCATACCCGTTGCTCCTGGTGTAGGGACAGCACCCCCGGTGTTGCCCCTTTCGATTCGGTGGAGTCGAGGTGCACGCCGCCACCCGAGACGGGAGTTCCCCATGAGAACCATTCTTCTCTCCGCACTTTTCGTCGGCCTCAACCTGGCCCTTCTCGCCACGCCGGTCCAGGGGCAGGTGAGTGCCGGGGTGGTCCTGGATTCGGACGGTCTCAGGCACTTCCACGTGGCCATCGGGAGTCACTACGGGGTGCCACGCTCCACCGTCGTCCGGTATCAGAGTCGAGGTCTCCACTACGACGAGCTCCCTGTGGTCTTCTTCATGGCCCGGGAAGCCGGCGTTTCTCCTGAGACGGTGATCGCACTCCGGGAGCGGGGATGGTCCTGGATGGACGTGGCCTCCCACCTGGGGCTTCGCCCGGCAGTCTTCGTTCGACACCTGCCGGCCCGATCAGGCCCCCCCTTCGGGAGGGCCCATGGATACTGGCGAAACCGGGGGTATACCCACCTGTCCGATCGGCAGATCGTGGACTTCGTGAATGTCCACTTCGTGGCCAGTTACCACCGTGCCCCTGTCCGGGAGGTCATCGTGTATCGTGATCGAGGGACCTCCTACGCTCAGATTCAGCAGCGCTACGTCCAGCGCGGTTCCAGCGGGGCGTCGGCTGCTCCTCCGCCGGTCCGACGGCAAGCGCCTGCACCGGCTTCCGGCAACCGTCAGGCTCGTCCCACCCGGAACCAGCCTGCCGCCGGAAGTTCGCCGTCCCGGAGCCAGGGGCCCAGCGCTGGAAGTTCGCCGAGCCGGAGGCAGGGCCCTGGCGCTTCCGCCTCTCCCTCCCGAGGTCAGACACCTTCCGCTCGTGGAGGCGCCAACCGGACGCCCCCCAACCGGGGATCCGCCACGACCCGTCCCGGGAATCAGGGGCGGGGGAACGCCCGAGCCGGATCACCCCAAGGGCGGGGGAACGGTGCCGCTCGAGGCCGGCGGGGCGGTGGCTCCTGAGTTGTGGTTGCTCAGGTCCTGGAAAGCCGTGGCCTCAGGGCGTGCCGAAGGCGGTCAGGTCGAGGCGGACAGGTTGCCCCTGGAACTCCTGGCGGATCAGGATATGGGGGGCCTCTTCCCTCAGATAGAGCGTGAGGGGGGCGGGGCCTCCCGACACCTCCACGACCCAGGTGTCGAAGCTTCCTGCAGGCACCTGGATGGATTCCTGTCCTGTGACCCTCACCTCGAGAGTGATTTCCTCTCCCTGGGTCAGATCCATGAGTGGGATGCTGAATCGGGCTCCCTCCTCCAGGTCGGCTACGGCCAGGGCCAGTTCGTCCATTCCCGGTAGCAGGACTCCGGGAGCCAGATCCCGGTCGTAGTCCTGGGGACCACCCATCTGCTCCGGTAACGATACGGAGCCCTGCAGCCGTCCTTCTTCCACCTGGACCTGGGCCCGGATGTCCATGGGGCCCTGGGCGATCTCCTGTTCCAGGGCCTGGGGCGAGAAGTCCAGTGCCGAGAATCGGAGGCGGCTTTCCTGGCTCCCGGCAGGGGAAGTGACGAAGGTGGTGGAGACCCAGCTGTCGCCGTCTCTTTCCAGCGTGTATTCGGCGCTCCCCATGGGCTCACCCTGCAGGTACAGGTCGTATCGCCGAATGCCCGCCTCCAGGCGGTCGGCTTGCCACGCCGTGGGTTCAGCCAATCCCAGAACTTCGTCCCGGGTCAGGGGATCGCCTCGAACATCGAAGAACTCCATGGGGGCGATCCCGTCCAACATCTCCACCAGTTCCCGGCCGTCTCCCACTACGATGATGGCCAACTCGTCCGGGTGGAGATGCTCCCGGGCCACCCGCTGAACGTCCTGGCTGGTCACCTGGCGGATCCGTTCCGGGTACTCGGTGATCTCTTCCAGGGGCAGGCCAAGGAGGCGGTTCGTGGCCAACTGGCCCGCGACCTGGTTGGCAGTCTCCAGTCGGAGGGGAAAGCTGCCAGCCAGGTAGTTCCGGGCTGCGTCCATCTCAGCTTCCGGAACAGGCTCATCCCGTATCCGCTCGATCTGGTGGATCAGCTCCACCAGCGCCGAATCGGTGACCTCGGTCCGAACCTCTGTGATGGCCCGGAAGACACCTCGGTCCGCCGGCCGCGTGAGCTGGGAACCGGCCCCGTAGGTCCATCCCCGCTCCTCCCGGAGGATCTGGAAGAGACGAGCGTCGGCACCGCCGCCCAGGACCCGGTTCATGACGACCAGGGAGAAGTAGTCCGGGTGACCCGGCTCCACGCCGCCGTGCCCCACACCCAGGACCGACTGGACGGATCCTGGACGATGGACCATGTAGATGCGGCGGTCATCCCGTTGGGGAAGGGTCGGGAAGGCCAGCTCTTCCCGTTCCTTTGGCGCCCAATCCCCGAATCGGTCCCTGATCTGGATCTCCACCACTCCGGGATCCACCTGTCCTGCAATCATGAGAAGAGCACCCTTGGGGTGAAGGACCCGATCCCGAAAGGCCACCAGGTCATCCCGGCTGATGTTCTGGACCGTTTCAGGGCTGGGATTCTTGCCGTAGGGGTGATCACCGTAGACGATGGCCGAGAAGCGCCGCTGGGCCAGGGCCTGTGGTTGACCCAGTTGAGCCTGGAGCCCGGAGAGCATCTGGGTTCGGGCCAGATCCACCTCGTCTTCTGGGAAGGTGGCGTTCCGAACCACGTCGACCAGGAGGTCCACGGCTGTGTCCAGGTGCTCCACCAGCGCAGTGGTGGAGACGGTGAAGAAGTCCTGGCCTGCTGAGGCCGAGAGGTTTCCTCCAACGCCCTCAATCGCGCTGGAGATCTCGTCGGCGTCCCGGGTTCGGGTCCCCTGGGTCAGGACCGTGGCTGTGAGATCCGCCAGCCCGGATCGATCCTCCGGCTCGAAGGCGTTCCCCCCGGGAACGTAGAGTCTGACACTCATGACCGGCTGGGTGCCATAGGGAAGGATCACCACCTGGAGTCCGTTCTCCAGTTCGAAGGACTGGAAGTCCGGGAAGTGAATGGGCCGCTCCTGGAGCGGAGGGGGCGGCTCGGTGAGCTGGGCTGATGCTGGATCAGGGAGTCCCCAGCCCAGGAGAAGGACGGAGGCGACCAGTGCAAGGAAACCCAGCGGGTGGCTGCGTGGAGTGGAGTCGGTGGGGTTCATCGATCCTCCTCAGTGCTGCCGGGGCGGGTGATGATCACGGCCCGGTTATGGGGCTGCAGGTACGTTTCAGCAACTCGTTGGACATCCTGGACGCTCACCTCCTCCACCCGCTGGATGGCGGTACGGACGGCCTCAGGGGTTCCGAAGAAGTGATTTGCGCTCTGCAGCGCTTCGGCTCGGCCCATGACTGACTGGCGGCCCATGATGGTGTTCGACCGAACCTGATTCCGAGCTCGTTCCACCTCCTCCTCCTGGACACTCTCGGTCAGAAGTCGCTCCAACTCCTCGTCCATGAGTCGGAGGAGCTCTTCCGGTTCCACCCCCTGATTCGTGATTCCGATGAGCTGAAAGAGGCCTGGTCCCAACCGGGTATTTGAGCTGGCCACAATCTGGAGGGCCACCTGCTCGCCCCGGACCAGTCGCTGGTGGAGCCGAGAGCTCTCCCCGGAACCCAGGATCCGCCCCAGGATCTCCAGCGCCGGGGCGTCGGGATGTCGCCGTTCCACTGTTCCGTAGGAGATCCAGATCCCGGGAAGCTGGACGTTTGGATCCGGGACCTCCATCTCCACCGGGAGGTGTGAAAAGGGCTCCTCACAGGAGACCTGGGGCGGATCCTGGCCTCGGGGGATGGGGCCGAAGTACTCCTGGATGAGGTCCCGGGCCTGAGCCTGATCGAAGGCGCCTGAGACCGTGAGTGTGGCGTTGTTGGGAGCGTAGTACAGGTCGAAGAATTCCTGGACGTCCGGCAGTTCGGCTGCGTCCAGGTCTTCCATGGACCCGATGACCGAGTGGGCGTAGGGAAAGCAGGATGCCGAGTCATAGACAGCGTAGAATCCGGCCTGAAGCTGGGCAGCACCGTAGGGGGCGTTGTCGACTCGCTGACGCCGTTCCTCCTTCACCACTTCCACCTCGCGGGCCATGTTCTCCTCGGTGATCCGGAGGCTCCGCATGCGATCGGATTCCAGCCAGAGGGCCAGGTTCATTCGCTCCGGCGGGACGGTCTGGTAGTAGTTGGTGCGATCCTCGGTGATGGACGCGTTAAGGTTCCCCCCTGCCCGCTCCACGTACTGGAAGTGCTCGGCCCGCTCCACATTCTCAGATCCCTGGAACATGAGGTGCTCAAAGAGGTGGCCGAAGCCGGACCGCTCAGGCCGTTCATGACGGCTTCCCACATCGTACCAGAGGTTCACCGCAACGGCAGTGGCCTGGTCGTCCGGGGCCAGAATCACGTGAAGCCCGTTGTCCAGGACGTATTCCGTGAAGGCGATGTCTCCAGGAATCCCGGTCCCTTGGGTGGGGGTCTGGGCGACGGTCTC
>PWWP01000243.1 GCA_003562075.1 Gemmatimonadota bacterium | reverse complement strand
TGTGTAGCCTGCGGGAAGTGTGGCTTGCCTGCATCAACGGGGCTGTCCATGGGGATAAACACGGGAGCCGGCCCTTGCGGGCTGCCACCGGCATAGGTGCCGCGGGTGACATCTCCCAGGTTGTTGCCATAGGCCCTGATCAGGTAGTTCACCTCAAAGCCCCAGAAGCTGATGTCGGTAAATTCACTGGTAGGATCAGTGATGTTGAACACACCAAACTGTGTACCCGGTACAAAGTCCCAGGGCTCACCAACACCGTCATCCGTAGCCAGTCCAAGGAAGCCGGGATAGCTCAAGCCGATGAAGAAGCCTTCTGGCATCTCTATGGGCTCATCGAAGATGTAGGTGTTCCACTGGTTGTCGGTGTTAGGCACATTCTCTGCCGTATACACCACGTTGTTGCGATCGGGCAATCCCGCCGGGGTAAGGCCAAGCACCCATACCTTCACGGTACTGTGCGGTCCGCCTTCCTCGGTAAGATACCAGGTCATTTCGTGGAGGATGGCGTCGTTGAAGTGTACGGCACCCATTACAGAGTTCCAGGTACCCTGGAAGCCCAGTTGTGCGTCCACTATACCGTCGTCATAGCGGAACTCATATTCGTCACCGTAGTCGTTCCAGATAAACAGTGCCTCACCCGGATCCATGTCCTCGGTGATCACGCTCAGGTTGAACGGCTCGATGATGTTGTCCATCATCAGCACGTCGATATCCAGATCGGCGCCTGCAAGGGTGAAGGTTACCTCTTCGGGAACATAACCCGCTGCGGTGATATTGGCTGTATAAGTAATATCGTCTGGCAGCATTATCTCCGCTACACCGTTCTCGTCCGTGTGATAGATATCACCGTCGATATTGATGGAAGCTCCTTCAATGGGTGTCTGGTCGGCGGTATCTTCGCCAACGAAGAAGTTCACCTGGTAGAGGTCGGGTGCTTCGCCAAGGAAAATATCGTCAAAGTTCCACCAGTTGATATCGTTGGATATGCCATCAAATACCCATGCAATATGGAAATCGTCTGTACCTACACCATGCTGGCTTGCAGTAAGGATCGCTTCAAATTCATGTGCGTCGATATTATCCGGGTCAACCCATTCATGTACCAAATACTCTACATCATCTGCAATGGTTACTACCCGAAGGGTATAAATACCGGGGCTGGTGAAGTTGTTTACAAAGTTCTTGAAGCTCAGCAGCAGTGCATCGTAGCCCGATGTATTGATCTTGGGAGAGTAGAGATAGAATTCTCCTGTAACATTGGGTGACCAGTTAAAACGCATCTCCGGGGCTTCACCGCCGGCGTTGCTGGTGTTATTCACACCCCAGTTACCTATATCACGGGCCCAATTGGCAGGAATTTCACCGGTGGGAATACCCGTGAAGTCTTCTGTCCATGGAAGATCAATGCCATCAAATACATCAAAGTGAGCCTGTACTGTCTTGTCAGCATCCATCAAAATGGTGGTTGCATTGCTGTTCGGGTCATCCACATCACCGGTCCAGTGGCTGAAGATATAGCCCATGTCGGCAGTGGCGATGAGATCGACCACATCACCGTCAAGGTAGCTGTGATCACCCGGTTCAGGAACTACTGTACCATTGCCCTCGGGAGCAAGCATGGTCAAAGTCCATGAATCTTCTGCATTGAAGAATGCCTGAACCGTTTTGTCTGCGTCCATAGTAATGGTTGTGGAGGCTTCATCGGAATAGAATACTCCGTTGACTTCCCAGCGGTCAAATGACCAGGTGTAGTCAGCTGCGGCGGTGATGGCCACCGTGGTACCCTCCGAGTAGCTGTAGGTACCTGCGGGCGGATTAACCGTTCCGTTACCATCAGGTGCCAGCATGGTCAGTGTGAATGTATCGAAATCACCCACAATGATGTCGTCCACATAGATCCAGTTAAAGGTGGCGTTGTCTTCAGGGGTAATGTAATAGTTGAATGCCAGGTGCTTGATACCGGAGTAGGCTTCCAGGTTGATGATGTACTCTTCCCATGTCTGGGTGAAGGGCACCACCTGGATGAGCGTGGCATTTGCATGCAGGTCAGCCACATTGTCATACACCTGATCCAGGATCATGATGCGCATGTTTTCACGCACGCCGTCAGGTGCCTGGTTGGTGTAGCCGTGGAAAAGCATCTGGGTGGCGTCGGGGTTGTCCAGGTTGAAGGCCGGGGTGATCATCCACTCGTCGGCCAGGTTGCTGGAGGCAAATCCCTGGTAGGAGCGCGCTGAGAACTGTCCGGAGTTGGACTGGATGCTGCTTTGCTCCCAATAGCTGCCATCGGCGCCGTTCACCACAAACCATCCTTCAGGGCCCTGCTCAAAGCCCGGATTGGCAACCCAGGGCGCTTCAAAGTCTTCCACCCAGGGGAATTCGTCAATGGCTTCAACATCAGAGATCTCCATGGCCACATGGATGGTCTTGTCCTCACCGTCAACAGTAAAAGCAACGTTTTCTGCCAAATAGCCCGCTTTAACAATGTTAGCCGTATAACTTCCATCGGCAAGGCTGATGGTGGCCATGCCATCCTCATCGGTATGGATGGGGCTCATTCCCGATACGGTGATCTGCGCACCTTCGACGGGATCCTCATCAGCGGTGTCTTCCACCACATGGAAGGTAACTTCCCAGGTCTCCACGATCTCATCAAGGCCTACGTCGAGGTTGTTGACGTAGAAACGCAAATCGGGCGAGAAGCCGCTGGGGCGTTCCACATAGAAAGCAAACTTCACTACACCTGAATAGTCATCCAGAGGGATGCTGTACATATCACCTGTTGGTGAGATGGTATCATCGATGTCCCAGTCGATCAGCACACCGTCGGGAGACCATGTCTGGCCACCGTCGGTGGAGATCAGGAAAGCAACATAGTCGTCGGGGCCAAGGGCGATGGGATCGGTTCCCACCCATGGGGTGAGGGCGATCTCAAACTGTGCGGCAAGCACTTCGTCTTTGGTGTCTCCCAGGTTGATCTGTGGTGATACCAGCCAGTGGTTACGCGTCCCGTAGATGTTGATATGTGCAGCATTGTTGGTACCCGGTGTCTGGTTGCCGAACACGTGGTGGGTCCAGAATCCGGTGACCGGTGTCAGCGTGGGGTCATCCTGCAGGATGCCTGACCAGCGTGTCCATTCTGCCGGCGGGAAAGGCGTGGTAGTGAAGTCTTCAGCAAATGGCAGCTGGAAAACAGGGTCATAGGCTTCGCCGGTGAGCGGCAGCTCGTGTGGATCGCCGCCAAGGCCATCGTCGATCTCAAGGTATGCACTCTTGAGGCCTTCACTGGTGGGGGCAAAGCTAACCTCTACCGTGGCCGACTCATTAGGACCAAGGTTCACCGTCTCATCCAGGTTGTCAAGGATGAACTGATCGGCATCAGCACCAATGAGCTGGATGTCGTCAGGACCAATGGTGATGGTACCTACACCGATGTTTCTTAAGGTAAACACCTGCGGGGAGGATACCGATCCCATGGGAAACAAACCAAAGTCTTTCGACAAGGGAGTGACCTCGAAAATGGGATCCACGGGAATCGCCTCCAGTATGAAGTCGTCGAGCAGGATCACCCTGAAGGTGGCTCCCGGAAGAGCCTTAAAGGCTATGTGCACGTCATCGCCGGTGTACTCATCAAACAACACGGTGTATTCCGTATAGGTCGTGGTGAGGTTGATGGATTCGAGCATCGTGAAAGGTGTGTCAGAACCCGGATTGAATGTACCCACCTCCAAAACGTTGTCGGTGCCCGATAATGCGCGTGAATAAAAACGTACCCTGAGGTCCGTTAGGTCCAAACCAATGGGTGGTGTGATCAGGGTCATCTCTGCGTCGGCATCACCCAGGTTACGGAAACGGATATTGTGCGGTGGCGAGTGGGGTGGGCCAAACTGGGAGGTTTCCACCACCGCGGCGGTGGTGGCCACGATATGGGATGTCCATCCCAGCGGCAGTGCCGGAGGCGTAACATCGGCAAAGTTTTCCACGTGGGGAACCTCCGTGATGGTGGGATCGTCCATGGTGGTGAAAGACCATACCGGTACATCTTCAGCGTCGCCTTCCGCGTTATAGGGCACTACCTGCCAGTAGTAGGTTGTGTTGTATGCCAGGTCAGGAGCGGCTATCGAGGTGTCTTCCCCGTCGTAGATCTCTGTGTCGGGGGGATCGGTTTCTCCAAAGTACACTTTATAGCCTGTGGGAGCAGCTCCGCCACCGGGAGACCACTCAAGCATCAGCGCCAGGGGCTGGTCAACAGCGCCGTCGGCAGGTGCCACAAGTTGTGCAGGCATCGGCCAGGGCGTCGGAGCATACATACCTACCTCGTTGATGCGCCAGTACCAGGCCCAGGAGGTGGCATCGTTGTACTCAAAACGAACCCATACCTGGGGATGACCGTCGGCAATATCCGAAATGTCATATTCAAAGTAGGGGAAAGTGGCACTGCCGACAGTAGCCGTGTAGGTCACAACACCTACCCAGTCCTCGCCGTCGGTGCTCACCTGTATGCTGGCATAACCATTGCCCAGGTGACGGTACCACTGGTTCAGGTACAGGTGGACGTTCTGTGCATCCACACAGTTCACCACCGGGGTGGTCAGCGTGGTCCATACGTGGTTGGTGCCTGATCCGGCAGCATCGCTGTCGGCATTGGCAAAGCCCTGGGAGAACTCCCACTCAAAACCCTGACCGCTGAGGTCTTCAACAACCCAGCCGGCAGGCAGCTCATTGGCGGAGAAATCTTCCATCCAGGGAATGTGCAACACCACATCACCCGGATCATCAACTGT
>PWWP01000313.1 GCA_003562075.1 Gemmatimonadota bacterium | reverse complement strand
TGCTCTTCCTGCCCCAGGAAGGCATCCACCTGGGGGAGGACCTCCTGACAGAAAGGAGGGAGCCCCTGTATGGGCCGAGTCTCGGGATCGGTGCCTTGGCAGGCCATGAGCGTCAACATCAAAGCTCCTGCCAGGATCATGGGCCACCCTCGCCTGCCGACCGGCGCCCTTGGCATCACCTGTGGCTTCACCGGAACCACCATCGATTCAGGGTGGCCAATTCGCCCCGCGCATCCATCTCGACCCCCTCCAGCCGACCGTCGATTCCGGCCAGGCGTCTGGGAAAGAAGAGGTAGGTATAGGGCTGGAGCTCCACGATCCGCTCCTGATAGCGATGCCAGAGGGGAGTCGCCTCCTCTCGATCAACCACGACCTGGATGGAATCCAGAAGGCGGTCCAGCTCCGGGTCGGCCATACCCGAGAGGGCCATGGGTCCCTGGTTGGCAGAGGAGTGGAATTGATCGAAGTCGGAGATGTGGATGGAAGTGACAATGGAGAGAACCGCCCCATCGAAGTCCCGGGACTCGGGGGACGTCATCTCCTGCACGAAGGCCCCCCACTCCACCGCCCTTGGCTGAAGCTCCACGCCCAGCGAACCCAGCTGGGCTTGCATGATCTCGGCTACTTCCTGACGAAGTCGGTTTCCCATGTTGAAGGCCACCGAGACCGTGAGCCGTTCCCCCTCCGCGTTCTCCCTGAAGCCATCCCCATTCCGGTCTCGCCATCCCGCCTCTTCCAGCAGTCGCGCCGCCTCATCCGGGTCGTAAGCCAGGACGTCGGACAGAGCGTCGTGGTAAGCCCAGTGGAAGGGCGGCACGCCGGCATTGGCGATCTCACCGTACCCGGAGAGGGAGGCCTGAATCATCTCTTCACGGTTGGTTCCCACAGTCAGGGCCCTGCGGACCCGGGGATCCTCCAGCTGACTTCTTCGGGAGTTCCAGGCCACCGCCACGTACTCCCGGAAAGGGAAGTCCAGGAGCTCTACCTCCTCCACACTCTGAATCTGACCCACTGCGTCGGGATTGGGGGCCAGATAGAGGTGGATACTCCCGGTCAGGAGTTCGGTCAGGAGGGTGGATTGCTCTGGAATGATCCGATAGATGTAACGATCCAGGTACGGGGCCCCACCCAGACCAGGGGGATGGGCCGGGTTCCTGATGAAGGTCCACGAGGCCCCTGGATCCCGGGATTCGAAGACGAAGGGGCCATTCCCGACGGGACACTGGGTCGACCACGGATGACTTCCCAACTCCGCCACCGGCACCGCTTCCAGAAGGTGTCGGGGCAGAACAGCCAGAACTCGCCAGATGTCCAGCGGCTCCGGGTGGGGCTCCAGCGTGAAGCGGATGGTATGGTCATCCACCACCTCCACCCCGTCCGGACCGGAAGTGTAGGGTTCCCATGATCCGGCCGAGAAAAAACCCGTTTGCGGATCGGTAGCCCGGAGATAGGTGAATTCCACGTCGTAGGCCGTTGTGGGCTCACCGTCGTGCCAGTAGACATCATCCCGGAGGTGGAAGGTCAGGCGGGTTCCATCCTCCGAGAATTCCCAGTCCCGAGCCAGATGGGGCTGATATTCCAGCTGACTGTCGACCCGAATGAGAGGCGACAGGTTCACGAACTCCTGGTGGAGTCTGGCCATGTATTCCGGAGAGGTGAGGCTGTTCATCCCCCCGGTCAGCTCTCCCAAGCCTCCAGCAACCACTGTCCCACCGTAGCGCTCGCCGTCTGGTTGTGGAAACGCTTCCAGATGCTCCTGGACCCGGGGAAGAACCTCCTGGCAGAAGGCCGGCAGCCCACTGAGCGCCCGGTGATCCGCGTCGCCGCATCCTGCAGCCGCGATCGTCACGGCCACGGCGGCGAGAAGGCCCACCTTCCACTCTCCTGGTCTCCACTCCAATGCAGGGGTTTCCCGACCCTTCATCGGCACAACCTCCTCACCGTCGCCACGTCCACTCGGCAGACCGATACCGTTCCACCAGTTCCTCCGCCTTCTGAACCTCTCTGGGTGTCAGCCTCCCTCGATTCCATCGACCACCCAGAGTGCCCGCGATCCCCGCCTCCACGGTAGCGGCGATTTCGGGAAACGAGATGGGCCCAGCCAGGAGCTCGGAGAGGGTGATTCCCTCCTGCTCCCGGTCGGTCCCTTCCCCGTTCCCGGCAGTGGCTAGAGAGGCGAGACGAATGGAGGGTTCAGCCAGGAGGAGGGACCCGTGCTGCAGGAGGGTATCCCCCATCCGGACCTGCGCGCTCCCCACCAGCTTCCGACCCGCCACCTCCACCTCGCCGGCTGCCGGTTCCCGGAAGCAAGCCCCCGAATCCAGGGGAGGCGTCCTTCCTCGCGCTCGGGCCAATCCAGCCACAACCCCCAGCGACTGGAGGGCCTGGACAAGTGCTTCGTTGACGAGACGGTAGACCTCCCGAAGGCCTCCCGGTGTGCGGAGGGGAAGGACGAGAGAATAGGTCAATTCCCGATCGTGCAGGACTTCTCTGCCCCCCGTGGGACGGCGGACCGACTCAGCTCCCAGTGAGGCGAATGCCTCCGGATCATAAGTCTTCTTCACCGGTTGGTTTCGACCAAAGGAGAGGGATGGCCGGGCCCACCGATAGATCCGGAACACACCCTGACCCTCCAGCCGACAGCGGGCCAGGGCTTCGTCCACAGCCATGTTCCACGCGGCGCTCTCCGGCTCGTGTCTGAGGATGCGCCACTCTCGGGGGAGGGACTGGGGCTCCTTGCTCACGACTCGACCAGGTCCCAGGCTGGAGCGATCAATCCAGCTCCATGGTAGAGCCGGCACCCATGACGTGGACCCGGGCCCGATTCCCGACCTTCCGCCGGAATGCCTCCGTGTCCTGTTCGATGAGGGGGAAGGTGTCGTAGTGGATGGGGACCACCACCCTGGGGTTGATGAACTCCAGAGCCCGGACTGCATCATCCGGCCCCATGGTGAAGTTGTCACCGATGGGGAGGAGGGCTACGTCCACCATCCCATCCAGGAGCCGCATGTCCGTGAGGAGGGCCGTATCCCCGGCATGGTAGAGTCGTGTCCCTGCCAGATTGAAGAGGAATCCTCCCGGCACGGTGGTCCAGCGCCCCGATTCATCGCCATGGACCTGCCCGCCATGAAGAGCTGGGGTCATCTTCACCCGGCCGAATGGGAACTCCCAACTGCCCCCGATGTGCATGGGATGGACGTTCTCCAGACCTTCCTCTCCGGCGAACATGGCGATCTCGAAGGTGGAGACGAGGGTAGCACCGGTCTTCCGCGCCAGGGGAAGAGCGTCGGCAAAGTGATCCGAATGGCCATGGGTGCAGAATACGTAATCCACCTCCGGGAAGTCGTCCACAGTCAACTCCGTATGTGGATTGTCCTCGAACCAGGGGTCGATGATGATCTGGGTGTGATCATCGGTCTCCAGTCCAAAGGTGGAATGGCCGTGATAGGTCAGCTTTGCCATGCTCACTCCTTGTCTCGTTTAACTCAGCGACTCCGCTCGTTCAGTCTCCTGCCTCTGCGTACTCCTCCAGGGGGGGACAGGCGCAAACCAGGTTCCGATCCCCATGGGCATTGTCCACCCTGCGGACTGTCGGCCAGAACTTCTGCTCCCGGGTCCAGGGAGCGGGAAAGGCGGCCTGCTCACGGGTGTAGGCGTGCTCCCACGCCGTGGCAGTGACAAGGGCTGCCGTGTGCGGCGCGTTCTTGAGAGGATTGTCCTCCCCATCCATGATCCCCATCTCCACCTGCTGAATCTCCGCCCGGATGGACACGAGGGCATCGCAGAAGCGGTCCAGCTCCCTTCGACCCTCCGACTCGGTGGGCTCCACCATGACGGTGCCGGGAACGGGCCAGGACATGGTGGGAGCATGGAAACCATAATCCATTAGCCGCTTGGCCACATCCTCCTCGGTGATCCCCGTCCCTTTCCGGAAGGGCCTGAGGTCCAGGATGAACTCGTGGGCCACCCGCCCGTTCTTCCCACGGTAGAGAACGCCGAAATGGTCCTCCAGCTTCCTGGCCATGTAGTTGGCGTTGAGAATGGCCACCTGAGTCGCCTTCCGAAGACCCTCCTTCCCCAATAGAGCCATGTAGGCCCAGGAGATCAGGAGGATGGACGCACTTCCCCACGGTGCCGCAGAGATGGGGCCGATGGCTTTTTCTCCACCCACCTCCACCAATGGGTGACCGGGGAGGAAAGGCGCCAGGTGGGATGCGGCACAGATGGGCCCCATCCCGGGCCCCCCACCCCCATGGGGGATGGCGAAGGTCTTGTGCAGATTGATGTGGCAGACATCGGCTCCGTAATCACCGGGTCGGCAAAGTCCGACCTGGGCATTCAGGTTGGCCCCATCCAGGTAGACCTGACCTCCGTGATCATGAATGACCTGACACACCTCCTTCACGTGCACTTCAAAAACGCCGTGGGTGGAAGGGTAGGTGATCATGAGGGCGGCCAGGTTATCCGAATGCTTCTCCGCCTTGGCCTTCAGATCCGCCAGATCGATATTGCCATCCTCGTCGCATTTCACGACGATCACCTTCATCCCCGCCATGACGGCGGAAGCCGGGTTCGTGCCGTGAGCAGAAGACGGGATCAGGCAGACGTTCCGATGTCCCTCACCCCGGTCCTGATGGAATCCCCTGATGACCAGGAGACCAGCATACTCACCCTGGGCCCCTGAGTTGGGCTGCAGGGACACCGCCGGGAGACCGGTGATCCCAGCCAACCATCGCTCCAGATCACTGGTGATCACTCTGTATCCCAGGGCCTGTTCGGTCGGTG
>PWWP01000193.1 GCA_003562075.1 Gemmatimonadota bacterium | reverse complement strand
CTGAGCGCGAAGTCATCCTGGCGGAAATTATAGAATTGGATGAGATACGCCGTCAGGCAATGAGGGAAGGTGACTGTGAGAAGCTGGTTACATTTTTTGATGATCAGTTCTCTTTTTATGTCAACGGCAGGAAATTCCCCTCCCTCGATGCCATTGTGGAAGGATGCCGGCAAATTCCGCGTCCGTTCCCGCCGGACGAGATCATCACCGATGAGTTTTATCTGCTTTCGGAAAAGGCCGTGTATAATCTGATAGTACTTGAATTCGAACCTCGGCGGAAAGAATTCGGTGATTTGGCAAGGGAAGTCATCACACGGATTTGGAGTCTGACCGATCAGGGATGGCGTATTGTACATATGCATGTATCGATCAATGAAGTACCGGATGAGTAGGGCTGTATTCATATGATATATGACAAAACCATACAATGTCATAATGTGAAGCGAACGGATAACACAGAGTTATATGCAGACATAACGCCAATTCAATGGAGACAAACCAATGAACGATCAACATAATCATATACAAATAGCGATTAACACTCTGGCCCTTCTTCTCATCCTGTATTTAACAGGACTGCCGTGCCGCGCCCAGGCACCCGCCGACAAGATTGAAAATTTCTTCCACTCCGCTTACGAGGCCGGGCACTTCCACGGAGCTGCGATAGTGGCCCGGGGCAGCGACGTGATCTACCGCGGTGCGTTTGGTCTCGCGGATTTTGAGTATGAGTTACCGAACCGGCCGGAAATGCCGTTCCCGGTCCATTCAATAACGAAGTCGTTCACGGCGATTCTTGTGCTGCAACTCGTGGAGGAGGGAATACTTAACCTCAATGGAACGTTACACGAGTATCTCCCCGACTATCCGTCATCTGCCGCGGACAGGATCACGATCCATCAGATGATGACACACACCTCGGGGCTGCCGGAGTTCATGCTCGCTATGCCGGGCTGGATGGAATTTGACCCGCCGGACATCTCTGCCGATAGTGCTCTTGCCTTTGTCGCAGGGCTTCCGCTGGAGTACGAACCCGGGGAGGGCTATGCATATACAAATACGTGCTATGTGCTTCTGGGACAGATCATTGAACGGGTGACCGGCCGTTCGTATGCAGAAGTACTCGAAGAACGGATCCTGGCGCCTCTTGAGATGCATGACACCCAATGGATCGCCGACTTGCAATCAGTGCCAGGTGTCGTCCGTCAACACCTCCCCGGCAGGCAGGACGAGGCACCAAATTATTCGGTATACATAGCAGCGTGGGGAATTGTGAGTACTTTGGATGACATGCTTCGCTTTGGACGAAGTTTGAATTCAAAACGACTGCTTGACTCTGAAACCTGGCGTCTTGTTTTTACTCCCCACGCTTTGCCAGAAAGTGAAGTGCGTTTTCATCCCGCAACCCAAAATCCTTACGGGTACGGTTTCGCGCTCCCGGGTTCAGACACTCCGGGAGGAGATCCGGCCCGGGTAGCCCTTCACGCCGGACTGGGGTACGGCGGGTCGGCAATGTTCATCCGGTTCCTGGAGGAGGACTGGACCGTGGTATTCTGGAGCAACAGAGGGGGCCTTCCGCCGATGATACCGGGACTGATGCCGTTTCTGATGGAAATAACTACATCTGCAACCGGGACTGCCGATTAGCAGTAACCGGCTGGAAGAGGCAAAGGCCAGTCACCGAAGGGCTGTTGATCTTGCCGAAGAAACGTAAGATACGAGGCTTGCCAGATTCCTCGAGAAACTCGAGCAGGTTGAACGACTATTGCGCGAGCAACAGTAAACGCACGGTCCCGGAAGAGAAAGGACAACACAGAATTGTGATCGGAGAAGCTGAGAACAACAAGTATCTAAAGTCAGATCAATTTCACTTCTTGGAAACGCGGATACAGGCGTGGGTTCAGAGCAAGAAACAATTACAACAAGAGTAAATCAATGAAAGAACAACTCCATTTATTCTTCTTGAAAGCAGCGATGTGTACCGCTGTCGTTTTAATGTTAGGTGTTCACCAGGATCGGGCACTTGCACACCCTACACAATCCGACACCGTGCACGTAGCCCCGCCAACGGGGGAGCGGGAGACCGACCGCGCCAGCATCCTGGCTGCGCTGAACCGGGTGGCGCCCGGAGGTTCGGTGCAGTTCGCGGCAGGGACATACGTGATCGGCGAGACTGTTAGCGTCCAGGTTCCCCGGGTCACACTCCAGGGGCACCCTGAAGGAACAACGCTCCGCGTCTGTGACCCGTCCGAGCTCATAGATGTCCGGATGGCCGACCTTTTCGCCGACCCCCTTGCCTGCATTGGCCTGGAGTTGATCGGCGGCCCCCAGACGGTCCGCGGTTTCTCCTTTGAACACGCCTTCCATGCGCTGAACATTGGATGCTGCTACGCAGAGGCGATTGCAGCTCTGGAGGACGGCGGAGACGGCGCCTTTGAGGCGAGGGGATCCGACATCGGCGGCTACCGCGTCGAAAACAACACCTTCGCGAACCTGATCAACGCCATCCGCGTGCTGGGAAACTGGCCGGACCCGGCGGTGATCCGGCGTAATACCTTCGTCAACACGTTCCACGCTCTCGTCGTCCACGGGCGGACTGTCCACTTCCTGGACAATGATATATCTGCGCCTGCGGCCGACCTGGTGCCCGTCTATGGCCATCCCGGATACGCGCTCGCAATCCTCCCGTGGCGGACGGGCCTGTCCGATTGCTCGGATAATGTGGTCGCCGGCAATCGCATCCAGGGTTACCCGGAGGTCCTCTCGATCTCTGCCGGCCGACCGGGCGTACGTTGTCTCCGTAACGTGTTTCGGGAGAATATCATCGATGCGCGGCCTTCCAACCCGGATTTCGCATCACCGGGCAGGGTGGAGGATGGGAGCGCTGACTACGTCGTCTGGGTACCCGTCTCGCTCCGGAACCAGGCGGGGGACGGCAGCGAGATCGCGGACAACCTGGTCGAAGGCAATCAAATCGCCGGAGCGGAGGGACTCGCGCTCGAGATCCACAACGCGTCGCGCAACCACATTGTGAATAACCGGATTACCTCTGTCACGCGGCGTGAACCCCTCCCCGAATTACCCGACTTCTTTCCGGACACGGTTCTCGCGTGGACTGACGCCAACGGCTCCGCCATCTGGGTTTCGCCGGGAAGCGACGGGAATGAAATTGTGGACAATACCTTCGAAGAGATCGCTTCCCACCCGGTTGTACTGGAAGGCGACAGCAATTTTGTGCAAATGCTAAACGGAGTGGATGTCGTGCGGGATTTGGGCAACGGCAACCGGTTCACCGAGTTGAACCGGGCGTACGAAAGTAAATTTATCGAAGCCGGAGGTGTGCGGCTCCACTACCTCGACTTCGGCGGGGAGGGGCTGCCACTGATTTTCATCCATTCGGAAAGCTGGGATGCGTTTACATATAAGGACTTTGGCTCACAGTTTGCAGACCGGTACCGGGTGCTGGCGGTAACGCGCCCCGGGTATGGACAGTCGGAATTCCGGGAAGAGGGCTTCAGCGTGCCGGGACAGGCAGAATCCCTGCTCGATTTTATGGATGCCCTGGAAATTGATCGTGCCGTATTTGCCGGCAACTCCTCGCCCACTGCGTATATCACCTATCTTGCCGAACACCATCCTGAGCGTGTTGCAGGGGTGATCTACCTATCCGGACTCAACCTGGTCCGGACGAACAAATTCATAAATGGTTATCCGTTTGAAGCAGAAGAGATGGCCAGAAGAGCAATGGGCAGAGCAATAGATACAGATTCTCTGATGGCTGAACGCACCCGCATGCTTGATGCTTATGAACCTGAATTTATGCAGGATGAGAACAGTGAGATTACGGTACCTGCCCTTGCGTTCACTGCACGGTCCGGAAGCCTGGGTTGGGAAGAGCTGTCGTTCTCTCTGCTTCTCGTGGGTTCACCACTGCTCAGTGAATATTTAGATGATCCGCCGGACTCACCCTTCATTAATTATGCAAGACGGCTGGCTGCTGACGAGGAATTCCGTTTACAGCAACTGGAACAAATAGAAGACTCACTGGTGCGTGCATTCATGACCGATTTTGCTGATGACCCGGCTCGCCAGGAAAAGGTTCAGCAATATCATAATGAGATTGTTCTTCCGGCGAGGATTACGGGCCGGGAGAGGTTTCAGCAGGCCCTCGGCGAAAACCTGCGGCTGGTCAGCCTGGATATTTCAGCCATTGAAGGATATGAATACCGTGATTCACCCGAGCTGATTGTTCACCATATCCGGAGTTTTCTTGAAGAGGTGGAGCGTCTTGAGCATGAGCGGCAATCAACAAATCCTGCATCTACACAGAACGATTATTAGAGTGAGGATCTTGTCACAGTAACCCGCAACGTAAAATTTAAATGATGACATTTCCATACAATCAAACCAGGCAGACGGAGTTATGATATAATGAAAAAAACTTTAACCCCGAAGGCATCACATCTGAAAGTTCTGGGATGGATGATAGCCATTACAGTCCTCTCAAGTAATCCGGTTCACGCACAAGAGGCCGGCACAGCCGTAACACCAGATAAAACCGAAAACTTCTACCTGTCGGCCATCCGGGATGACTTCATCTCCCACAGGGAAAATGTTTCCCTGATCTATGATATCGGGATGAACATTGTGCAGAATATCGATTCCCTTTTCACCGGACAGCGTGCCGACACGGCTAATACAGATCTTGTCAGAGGCATCATGGTCACCAGGCAGTACGACCGAACCATCATGGCATACAGGGATATCCTCAATGGCAGCTACATTTCCG
>PWWP01000010.1 GCA_003562075.1 Gemmatimonadota bacterium | reverse complement strand
GTAGTGGTACTCCTTGAGCTCCACGCCCAGGCGAGCCAGGGACTTGCCCGCCACCGGCGCACCCTCCCGCACCACCAGCCCCACCAACTGCACCCGGCCGTCGGCGAAGTTGGCTATGTCGGTGGCGGCGGCGCTCTGGAGGAGCTGGAAGGTCTCCCGGGCCGCTTCCCGCTCCGGGCTGATCATGAGGTCTATACCCAGGCGCTCCCGACTGAGGACGCTGTCGGGGGCGTAGTAGTCCGGGTTGCTGATGCGGGCCATGGTGTACTCGACTCCCAGCCGGGAGCCTGCCAGGCAGGAGATGAGGTTCACCTCGTCCTGGCCGGTGACAGCCAGGAGGATCCGGCTGTTCCGGATGCCCGCCTCCTCCAGCACCGGGATGGAGGCGCCGTTCCCCACCACAGCCAGGATGTCCAGAAGCTCCGCCGTCCGCTCCGCACGCTCGGCGTCGGCCTCCACCACCACCACGTCCTGGTCTTCCTGAGAGAGGCGCTCGGCCAGGTGGAACCCAACCTCGCCAGCGCCCACGATGATGATCCTCATGTGTCGTCTCCCTTGCGCGAGGGCGGAAAGCTAGTGGGGCCGGGAGGAGAGTGCAAAGGGAGATGGGGGTTGAGAACTGGCCAGTTTGGCCCGTATCTTGCCCTTATCGGCGCTGGCTCCTTAAGCCCAGACTCCCCCACATCCTGACGGAAGGATTCATGACGAAAGAGTTGGCGGGACAGGCGTGTTACATCCTGGGGATCTCGGCCTTCTATCACGACAGCGCCGCTTGCCTCGTCAAGGACGGCGAGATTCTGGCGGCGGCCTCGGAAGAGAGGTTCACCCGGATCAAGGGCGATGCCTCCTTCCCCAGGAATGCGGTGAAGTATTGCCTTTCAGAGGCTGGGATCAGTGTGGCCGACCTGGACTACGTGGGCTTCTACGACAAGCCTCTTCTCAAGTTCGAGCGGATTCTGGAGACCTACCTGGGTGTGGTGCCCCGTGGGTTCCGGTCCTTTCTCATGGCCGGGCCCCTATGGATCAAAGAGAAGCTCTTCATGGACCGGGGCATCCGGGATGCCCTGGAGTACGAGGGAGAGATCCTCTATGCCGAGCACCACGAATCCCATGCGGCCAGTGCCTTCTTTCCTTCACCCTTCGAGGAGGCCGCCATCCTCACCATGGACGGCGTGGGCGAGTGGGCCACGGCTTCCATGGGGGTAGGCAGGGGCAACGACGTGGAGCTGTTCAAGGAGCTCCATTGGCCCGATTCCTTGGGCCTTCTGTACTCGGCGTTCACCTACTACACCGGCTTCAAGGTGAACTCGGGAGAGTACAAGGTGATGGGGCTGGCGCCCTACGGCGAGCCGAAGTACGTGGACCTGATTCTGGACGAATTGATCGACCTGCGGGAAGACGGTTCGTTCAACATGAACCAGAAGTACTTCAGCTATCTCACGGGGCTCACCATGACCAACCAGGCGTTCCACGACCTCTTCGGCGGACCTCCCCGGGAGCCCGAGGCCGACCTCACCCAGCGGCAGATGGACCTGGCCCGCTCGGTGCAGGATGTATGCGAGGAGGTCATGCTCCGGATGGTCCGAACGGTGCACAAGGAAACCGGTTCCAAGAACCTGTGCATGGCCGGGGGGGTGGCGCTGAACTGTGTTGGCAACGGCCGGGTGCTGAGGGAAGGTCCTTTCGAGAACATCTGGATACAGCCTGCCGCTGGCGATGCCGGGGGGAGCCTGGGCATCGCCCAGCTCATCTGGCACCGTCACCTGGGACAACCCAGGAGCGTGACTCCGGGAAGGGACTCCATGAAGGGGGCCTATCTGGGCCCCGGCTACTCGGAAGGAGAGATCGAGGCGCGCCTGAAGAAGCTGGGAGCCGTCTACACTCGCCTGGAGCGGGATACACTGAACCGGGAGATGGCTTCGGCCATGGCCGACGGCAAGATCATCGGGTGGTTCAACGGCCGGATGGAGTTCGGTCCCCGGGCTCTGGGCCACCGGAGCATCCTGGGTGATGCCCGAAGCCCGAAGATGCAAGCCCAGATGAACTTGAAGATCAAGTTCAGGGAGGGGTTTCGGCCCTTTGCTCCCAGCGTGCTCCGGGAGCGGGTGAGCGACTACTTTGAGATGGACGTGGAATCGCCCTATATGCTGCTGGTGGCTCAGGTGCAGGAGGGGCGTCAGATTCCCATGTCGGTGGAGGCCAGAAACCTCTGGGGCATCGATCAGCTGAACGTGCCCCGCTCCGATATTCCCGCCGTGACCCACATCGACTACTCGGCCAGGGTGCAAACGGTGGAGGCGGACACGAGCCCCGACTACCATGCGGTGATCAAGGCGTTTGAGGAGCTGACGGGCTACGGGGTGGTGGTGAACACCTCTTTCAACGTCCGGGGGGAGCCCATCGTGTGCACCCCGGAGCATGCGTACCAGTGCTTCATGAGAACGGACATCGACTACCTGGTCACGGGCCCCTTCCTCATGGCGAAGGAAGATCAGCCCGAATGGCATGAGGAGGGAGATTGGCGACAGGAATTCCAACTCGACTGAGCCGGCGGGAGGGCCGGAAGTTCGGGCTTTCCATCGGAGGCGCCTTCCTGGCGCTGGGCGCACTGTTCTGGTGGCGGGGCCACATGACCCCGGCCACGGTGTTCGGGGTGCTGGGCGGCTTGCTGCTGCTGGCTGGCCTCCTCCTTCCCGGGAAGCTCGGACCAGTTCACCGGGCCTGGATGGGCTTCGCCCTGCTCCTTTCCAAGATCACGACGCCCATCTTCATGGCCATCACGTTCTTCCTGGTGATCGGACCCGTGGCCCTGGTCATGCGACTTCTCGGACGCAATCCGATTGTGCACCAAGACAACGACGGAAGCTTCTGGGTGCGCCGGCCCGACGGTCCCAAGAGGCGAAGCGACCTCACACGCCAATTCTGAGAGCACGGAAACATGAGTCTGATCAAGGAACTCTGGGCCTTCATGCGGGAGCGCAAGAAGTGGTGGCTGCTGCCCATCATCGTGGTGATGTTCCTGGTGGGGTCGCTCCTGGTATTTGCCCAGGGGTCGGCGCTGGCGCCGTTTATTTATACGATTTTCTGAACTCCTTCGTAAGGACAGTGAGGCACCAAAGGGTGCGGATCACCTCGGCCCTCCCTTCGGGACTGGCAGGATGCTGGCTATGGCCTCGGCGACTACCCGATTTCCTGAAGCAGAATAGTGACCTGAGGGAGCAAACCACGGGTCTGCGTCCTGCTCCCCGATCGCCTCGGCGAAGGCTTCCATCAGGTCGAACGGCTCAATACCCTGCACCCGAAGAGCGTCCACCAAGGGGGCGTAGATGATGGCAGCCCCGGCCTGGAAGCGCTCGATGGACGCTCGGTCTGGGAAGATTACTACTCGGGGCTCCGCACCGAAGGCCGAAACGGAGTCGACGAAGGCGGCAAGGATGCGGACTTGAAGATTGAAAGCTTCCGAGCCAGTGTTGAAGGTACCTCCGCTGAGCATGCGGTCGGCTGAAAGCCGGGACTTGTATGTCTTTGACGTAAGATACGACGCGAGCCGAACCGCTGCGGAGAGATCATAGAAACGGTTGCTCCAAATCAAAGGCTCGTACCAGAAGTCGTGGCGTCCGAGTTCATGGACAGTAGCCCTGGGTGCGTCAACCAGTTGCCGATAGTGCTCGTATGTGGGAAGTGGGTTTGGCAGCAGGCGCATTGCGCCTGACGGGTCTTCTACGAACCTGGGTTTGACCAGAGGCCATTCTTGATCCGAGATGAATCGGCGGTATACGTTGACAGATCGGCGAAAACTCACGGGGGCGAAGCCGATGAGCACCAAGTCCTCCCCGAATTGACCTCGCTTCTTCAAGTACCTGAGGAATGCCTGATCGGTACCGTACCCGCCGACTCCGAAATTCAGAACCTCGACCTGCGGCTGTCGCCTTTCAAGCTCGGACGACCACGCATCGGCCACTTCTACCGCGTTGCCATACATGAAAGAATCTCCGAATCCCGTGATCCGAAACGTGCCTGGTTTTGGATGAGGGCTATACTCTCGGGTGCTTCGTGCACCCTTGCTGTTGATTGCCTCACCCGGTCTGACGAAGCCAGGGCGGTAGATCCAACCGAGGGCCGAATCTAGTGTTTCTCGTGTATCGGTTCTCTCAAGCACAGCAAGCGCCCGAACCTGTTGCTCCTCGAGGATATCGTTCGTGCGACGTACCTCCCACCCCAGGACCTGGGGAAGCAGCGCTAGAGCCACGTACGAAAGCCCTTCGATGACGACGATCACGAAGGCCGCAGTCATCAAGCCCAGTGTCATTCGCCCAAACCGAGATTCAGAGATGGGAGTTGCCGCCCGCATAGAAACCTCCGAGAGAGTGGAGAGAACGGTTGCCGCAAGATCGCACGGGAAGCCCAATCCGGTTCATCCGCGTCGGCCTCCTCCACCACCACGTCCTGATGCTCGTGAGAGAGGCGCTCGGCCAGGTGGAACCCAACCTCGCCGGCGCCCACGATGATGATCCTCATGTGTCGTCTCCCTTGCGCGAGGGCGGAAAGCTAGTGGGGCCGGGGCGCCGTTGGAAAGGGAAGGGGAGGGCGGGGGCGGCCCGCCACCCCTCCACCCCACCCTCCTTGGAACATCCGGGGCTGCTCGAGGGAAGAAAAAGCTGTCACTATGGGAGGTCGATTTACTATTATGGAGTCACCCAACCACAGAGGGAGCCGCGAAGGGCGGCTCCCCTGCCGTACCTCGCCGAGATCGGAGGACAGCCTATGCTGACCAGAGATCAATTGGCGGATC
>PWWP01000165.1 GCA_003562075.1 Gemmatimonadota bacterium | reverse complement strand
GTGGGAGGGAAGCACCTCGGTGACGTGGTCAGGATTCTGCCCCCTTGGTGGGGAGTCCTGCGGGCGTTCGGAACTGGAGGCCGGGTGTCCATCGAGCCTGTCCGGCCTTCTCAACCCAACCCCGGGCGCGCCCCCCGGGCCCTGGCCGAGTTACTCTGGCGTGACCAGGCACTGGCGTTGTTGGAGACGCGCCAGGCGGCTGATGGCGTTCGAAGCAAGCCGAGACCGGTGATTTGGGACCGGCTCTGTGAGGTATTCGACGTGGGTGAGATAGCCGAGGCGGTTCGCGGCCAGCTCAAGAGCCGTGCAGAAGACTCAGTGCGTGCATGACCTCGGTGATGTGGTGAATGGTGCCGATTCGGCGCCATGCCTCGGGATAGCCAAACCCCTTCTTGCCGTCCGCGGCGGCTTTGACTGAAGCACACCCTTCGCAGTGGTCCTCTCCGGGGAAGTGACTCCTGAGGTGTCCGTATACCAGGAGTGTGGCCAGTTCAGGAAACTGCTCGCTGGGCAACTTCCGTCTCGTGCTCACTCCCTTGATCAGGAGCCAGCTTTCGGGGAGCGTGTACCGGATCGACGCCGAGACCTGCATCAGAACCGGGTCGAAGCCCTCGACCCCGGCAGGATGTTGGATGGCGCAGTCGCTGTAGGTGGGAATCCGAGGGACCTCCTTCACCTGGCGGAGGTGGTTTCTCCAGGCCAACCACTCAGCCCGGTCCACAAGGAGATGCGACCGACGCTCGACGACCCCCATACCCCGCGGGAACGCCGAGGCCGAGACTGTGAGGGTTCTCCAAGCGGTGGGCTTCGGAATCTCGCGGAGGAACTGGGTGGCGAGGGCAGCGACTCCCTCCTCGATCATGTCCTCTACGGGGCCCAGGTCCAGAATGAGGTCTGTGGCGGAAAACGCGAGCCCGTGGCTAGTGACGAAATCGAGGAGTTGCGGTGCGAGGCGGCCGCCCTCAAACTCCACGCGCGTTAGCCGGACAGCCAGCCCGTTTGTCCTATTCTTCAGCGCCGGTGCGAGATCGGCCGTGCGGGAGACCCCGGTCACGGGGATGAAGCGGACCCCGAGGGCGGCAGCTCTCTCGAAGACCTCCTCCGCAGCCTCCTGGCCATGTGGCGTGAGTTCCCGAGCGTCAAGAAAACACCGGGGGTACCCACGCAGGCTTGCGCCGAACTCCTTGAAGGCGGTGTCCAAGTGTGCGGAAAGGGTCGGCTTCTTGTCCTTCCGCCACTCCACAATCTCCAGGAGAGGGCTGATCCGTGCTCGGAGTGCCGGTGCGACGAGCCGGAGCGCCGCTTTCTCCCCGCGTTTGACCTTCAGCACGGGAACGTAATCGTAAGGACCGAAGGTCATGTTCCCTCCCCCTCAGGAACCCACAGAGCCAGGGGCGCGAGGCCAATTTGGCGCTCCCTGAAGTACGAGATCAGTCCCTCTTCCGGCGCTCGATTCCCAGGGGAGAAGCAGACCCTCGTCACCATGTCGACCTGCCGAACGGGCTCGATGCGTTCCCGGATCACCTCCGAGCCCAGGCGTCGGCAGAGGGCAAGGAGAATCGCTTCGAGAATGACCACCCGACCGGAGAGCGCGTCCGGGAATCCCTCCAGCTCCTTCAGGGTCCGGAGCGCCCGCGTGTCTCCGGTGATGATGGTGAGTCCTCGCGCTGCGGCTGTGGCGAACAGGATGGCTTCGCCGGGATCGATGGCCGATTCCGGGACCAATCTCTCCAGCCACGGCCCGATGGGAGCCTCGACGACCGGGATCCTGTGAGCCAGGTGGACCAGATCGTTGCAGACCGCGGCTCCGTAGGTTCGCGGAAGGCTCCTCCGCCTGAGCATGTAGGGAAGGGCAGCCAGGCGACCGCACTCCTCAAGGCTGGCACCGAGCGTCGCCAATGCCTCTCCCAAGAGATCAGATGCCCCCAGCTTGCAGAACGCATCGCTGTCAATCAGCAGGCGCATCGCTGGGCTCAAGGTCAAGTGAGACGACCCGAAGCAGTTCCCGGTCGCTCTGGGGCGCTTCCCTGAGATCCAGGTTCTTCAGGAGGTGCTCTCTCAAGATCCGCTGGGCTCCCGTTGCCCTGTACAGCGCCTGTGTTGCCCTCGTGGCTGTGGCGTAGTCGCCCGTGGCACGGGCCCAGGAGAAGATCACTGCTCCGGCGTCGGCCCCCGTGTCGCGCTCCAGCGCTGCAGCGTGCTTCGCTAGTTCCCGGAAATCGTGGACGCCACCCGGGGGGCCTGCGGGAACCTCGTCGCCACCGAGGAGCACTTGGAGCGCAAACCGGTCGGCGAGGTCCTCCATCTCGTCCTCTGACGTGATCTCCTCGTCCTCGTCGACCACCGGAGCACCGGGGGCGCAATCCCCTCTCGCGATGTGGCCGGTCTCATGCGAGACACGAAAGGCGGCCCGACCTGGCTCATCGTGCTTGTGTCCGACCAGAATCACAGGCCTCCCCTGGACTACGGCCGCAAGGCCCTGGAAGCTGGGAGACGGCAGCACTTCGGCGCTAAGAACGGGGATGCCGCGTGCCCAGAGATCATCCAGGATGTCCTCCAGCGAGACGCGACTACCTGCGCGCCTGATCTGTTTCCGCCACAGCAGTCCGCTGGGCGGCGGGGAGACCGGTTCAGCGACTGTTGGCTTGAGGTTTCTGACCACGGCTTCCGCGATCCGGACACCCGCGTGGATCGCGGGGCCCAAGCGATCACGGTCAACGGATCGGACACGGCGCAAGCGTGCTTCCTGGTAGGTTGGGGCTCGCAGCGCCGCGTCGGTATCAACGACTGTGGATACAGGGATTCCGAGGAATCGAGCTATGCGGATCTCGATCTCGGGGAGGAGATCCTGCCTTCCCCAGGAGTCATCGTCCCACCATTCAGGGAGAATCGTGCGGGATAGGAACTCCTTGCCAAAGCCTCCGCGCTGCATCCGATGCATCAGCGATTGCAGGGTTTGGTCTGCCAGTGTCGGACCCTCCTTCCGCGTTTGACCTAGTCGCCTCTGATTCGTGCGGGCCTGAATCGATGCCGCGCCGCCTGGAAGCAAACTCTGATTGGCTAATACCGAATATAGTCCGAAAGATCCGGAATCGCCATCTCCGTGGTTTTCTTCCCCTTGCTGTACACCTGCCCGGTGGCTGACTTCACCCGGAGTGCGGTCACGGTTCCCGGCTCAAGGTAGCGCCGCCCCGCGGGACCTCAAACATCCCGCGAGAAGCGGTGCGCCCACCCACTCCTCACCGTTCTCACCACTTGGCCGGCGGTTCTCCGGTCACTCCTCCGAACCCCGCCATTTCCGCTTCCGCCCAATCGGGCGGCGCTCCAGCAGGTGGTGGAGCGGTACGCTCAATACCATGGCCTGGCTCCCAACCGGGTCCAGAGGTGGCTTGCCTTCATGGTGCTCGGCGGGGCACTGGCCCGCGTTTCCAGCGAGGAGGGGGAGCCCACCTTCCTGATCAAAGGGGGAGTGGCGCTCGAATTGCGGTTGGGTGTTCGGGCTCGGGCTACGAGGGATTTCGACGCGCTGTTTCGTGGGGAGAGAGCGGAGATCCTGCAAGCGCTTGAGAATGCTTTCGCGGAGCCGTATGGGGGCTTCTCCCTCCGCGTCAGTGGGGAGCCGCCCGTCCTACACCGCATGACACGCTTCGAGATTAACGTCGATTACAGGGGGCGCGTCTGGTCGTCCATTCCCCTGGAGGTATCACAGAATGTAAGGAACTCCGCTCCCTGCCGAAGAAGTACCGGCTTTCCACCTCGCTGATTTCGGACTGAGCGGACCACAGCACCTACCCTGCCTTCCCTTGGCAAAACAGGTTGCCCAGAAGGTTCATGCTCTGACCGAGCCGGTGGATCAGGGGCGGGCTGCTGATCGGTTTCGAGACCTTCTGGATCTCTGGACCCTACGAGATATGGCTCCTCCCAGGCGGGAGCTGCGGGAGGTCTGCGAGGAGACGTGCCGTGTTCGAGGTAGGCACTCCTGGCCCCCGACCATTGTGGTTCTGGATCACTGGCATGGCCCTTTCCAAGCCATGGCCAGAGAGGTCCAGGCGGGTGTACGGGATGCAAGCCAAGCTGTTGGCGATGTGCAGGAGTACATCAAGAGGATCGCCGACTCCTGATCAGGAGTTGGCTCGAGCCCGAGCAGCAAGCGGGGCTCACGGTCCCCTATCTGCCAGGGTTCCCAAAGGAGAACTACCTCTGCGTGTGCGGGAACGAGAACACGCCCTCCCCCCCCCAGTGAACCAATTAAACTGTTAATATACAAGGGCTTAGGTTATGTAGCGGCGCATAATGGTCATTATGTAAAGCTGGAGGCAAAATCGTGCGCAAAGCAATGTATTACAACATCTTCTGAGGCTGTGTGAGCTCCAGAATGAGTGTCGGTGGAGGCATGAGGAGGGTAGGGTTGAGCGCAGGAATATGCATGTCAGGAATTCTGGGCCGTCTACACCGAATTGGCCCTTGGTCAGGCTGCTACAAGGGTTTCGGCGGGAACGTTCATTCCTATCGACTCCTGGTCAAGGAGTTACAGGCGTTCTTGGTTACCGATCCGCTGCAGGCTTCTGTTGCGGTGTACAGGGTCCGGAGTCGAGTCCATAGGTTCGGCTTCCCCTCCTGCCCTCACCATCCTCTGAGCAGGTCGCGCCCTGTCAGTGGTCGGGGCTATGCTGTTCGGGGCAGAGTGGGGGCCCAGTTTCTGTCCCCGTTGAGGCGAGGGGATGTCGAAAGGGGATTGGCCCTGACCATGAATCACCAAAGTGAACGCCGGAGGCACCGATGGGAGTGATCCAACAGGCTGGAACGCGC
>PWWP01000063.1 GCA_003562075.1 Gemmatimonadota bacterium | reverse complement strand
GCCATCGAGAGCTTCCAGGACGACCTGATGACCGAGATGAAGGAGATCGATCCGGAAGCCGAGGAGCTGCTTGAACGGATCGAGGAGTTGGCAGCCCAGTTCGGCGCCGGCCCCCCCATGTAATTCCGGGGGGATCGCGCCTGGCCTGATCCCAGCCGTCCGCTGAGGGTCAGACAGACCCCCGGAGGCCACGACGGCTTCCGGGGGTCTGTCTGTATGGTCAGGCGAATGGACCGGACCCTGGATCCGGGGTCAATCGCATGGACTGAACTACAGCATGGGAGAGAAGAGGCGGAGGGTCCCGTCCCGAAGCCGGTGGAAGAAAGGCCGCTCCGTCATCTCCACCACGGAGGTCTCCCGAGCCTCTTCCCGGCGCCGATCCACATAGCTCTCCAATCCCTCCACGAACTCGAGGTCGTAGCTCTCCACATTGAACTCGAAGTTGAGCTGCAGGCTCCGGGGATCCCAGTTGGCTGTCCCCACGAGCCCCCAGCCTCCATCCACCGTCATGACCTTGGAGTGATCGAAGGGCGGCGGAGTCAGAAAGATTCGCACATCTTTCTCCATGACCAGGGGCCAATAGGCCTGGGACGCCCACTGGACCAGCGTCAGGTTGCCCTTCTCCGGTAGATATACCTCCACCTCCACCCCCCGCATGGCCGCAACTCCCAGCGCATCGATGAGACGCTCGTCAGGGATGAAGTAGGGAGTCAGGATGCGAACACTCCGCTCCGCCGTAGCCAATGCACCCAGGAGGACGGTCTGCAACTTCTCGAAGTTCAGGTCGGGCCCATCGAAGATCCCTCGGGCCACCACCCCTCCGACCTCTTCCAGGGCGGGAAACCAGGCCGGACCCTGGAGTCGCTCACCCGTGGTTGCAAACCAATCCTCCACGAACACCTCCTGAAACTCGGCAACCACCGGACCTTCCATTCGGACCTGCAGGTCCCGGATGGGATGGGGAGGGCCGGCCTTCACCATGTGGCCCAACCGGATGTTCATCCCACCGGTGAATCCCACCGACCCGTCCACCACCAGGATCTTCCGATGATTCCGGAGATTGAAATACGGCATCTTCCAGGTAAGGACCTCAGGGTGAAACCGGGCCACGGGCACCCCCACCTGGCGAAGTTCTCGAACGACAGGTGGGCGAGAGTACCGGGCCCCCACAGCATCGATGAGCACCCGGACCTGCACCCCCCGCTCCACGGCCCGGGCCAGGGCATCCTGAAATCGGAGACCGACCTGGTCGTGGTCGAAGATGTACGTACAGAGGGCCACGCTTTCTCGGGCCCCTTCGATGGCCTCCAGCATGGCTGGGTATGCTTCATCTCCGTCCACCAGGAGAGTCGCCTGGTTTCCGGAAAGGAGGGGGCGCCCCGAAACCCGGCCGGCCAGCCGGGCAATGGAAGCCAGGTGGGCGTTCTCCGGGGCCAGGAGTCCTTCCAGCGCTGCCGCTGGCAGGGGGTCGACCTGAGATTCCACGAGGCGATCCCTGAACTCGTGGCTCTGGATGGCTTGGGCTCGCCGCTGCACCCGGTTGATCCCAAACATGAGGTACGAGATCACCCCCAGGGCCGGAGCGAGCCAGACCAGCCCCACCCACGCTACCGCAGAAGAGGAGTTCCGCTTGGTCAGGACGATGTGTATCGAAGCGGAGACCGGCACGGCCACGGCCAGGACCCCCAGCGTCACCGTCCATAAATCCAGCATCTCCCTCCTCGCCTCACGGGCAATTCGTGTTCAGGTCTTCGCTGACATCCGCACAGCAGGCCCACCAAGTCGCCAACGCAGGCCCGACAAGTAGACCAAGAATGCCTCGAACGGCCCCGTGTTGCCACCCTGGGGGTAGACTTGGCCCGACAAGTTCCTCCAGAATGGGGGTGGGAGGACCAGCTTCCTCCGTCGCAAAGCCGACACTCCAGGCCACCACCTCCATCCACTCCGACTGACCATGCGGAACGTCTCGACTCTCCTGCTGTCCATCCTCCTCCTGGCCAGCCTCCCCGTCATGGGCTCGGGCCAAGTCATCCTGAACACCGAGCGATTCCAGATCGAGGAGGTAGAGGGCTTCCACCTGGGAGCTGATCTCTCCGCATCCATGCAGCGGGGGAATACGGAGTTTCTGGATCTCTCGACCTCCGGGATCCTGGGTTTCAGCCATCAGCGTCACTGGCCCCGCCTCATCTTTGGCGGGAAGTACCTCCGGGATGACACCCGGTCGATCCTGGATCAACAGTTCGCCCAGTTCCGCTACTCCTACATCCTTACCCCGGACCTCCGAACCTTCCATTTCGTCCAGGCTCAGAAGAACGAAACCCTCCTCCTCCAAAGCCGTTGGCTCGTGGGAACGGGCGTTCGATACACCTTCCACCGCACCGCCCAGACCATGATCGCCGCCGGCACGGGCATCATGGGAGAGTGGGAGCGGCTCGATCGAAGTCGGATCGAGGACCCAGATGAGCTGACTTCCCTGGACGCTATCCGGATGGCCAACCTCATGGTCATCCGTCGAGAGTTCGAAGGTGGTGCTCGTCTGGTGAATATCGCCTACCTCCAGCCCGACCTGGGGCAGCTGTCCGATACCCGGATCCTGAACGATCTGGGTCTCTCCGTTCCCATCACCCCACAGGTGAGCCTGACCTCGGCCCTGGAATGGCGTCGGGACACCCGCCCTCCAGCCGGCTTGGAGCGAGACGACCTGACGTTACGCATGGGGCTGGGCATCGACATCCGCTGACCCCGCCCCGGTGGTGCCCTGCGAACTCGGGCCGGGAGTCCGGTGGGGTCTCAGCGCTCCGAGGCAGGCGCCCGGAGTTCACGAAGGGACCGGCCGGCTGCGCTCTGCAGGGCCTGGATGAAGCCCCCAACGTGGTCGGGGCCATCCTCCTCGTCAGCCAGGAACGGATCCATGACAGTCGAACGAAGGACCACCAGTCCTTCCTTCCCACTTGCCTTCCACTCTTCAGGAGAACCCACCTCCAGCCGTGAGAGGATGGGGTCCACGGCTCCATCGTACATGGGGGTCTGGAACCGGGTTCGGGTGATGATGTACTCGGGCTGGGCTCCAGGCTCACTCAAACTCATCCGGGCATAGATTCCTTCGTTCAGGGCATTCACCTCCTCCAGGGACCTGAACCCCGGATGGGTCAGGAGAAAGCAGACGATATTGATGTCCGGCTCCGGCAAGAGGACCAACCGGAAGGGATCCATCTCCGCTCCTGCCAGGGCTGCGTAGAGCCTTCGGGCACCGGCCACCGTCCGCTCCACCAGATGCCCGTACCCTCGCTCATCCAGGGGGAGGACCTTGTGTGACAACCACACGGAGGCGGCTGCGGCACCTGGCTTGGAACCCTCGAAGACGAAGCGTCCCAAGAAGAGGTCCTCGGCTGAACCCAGTCCCTGGGTGGGGAGGAGGTAGGGGGGATCCACGGCCACCAGTTCCCTGGCCCGCCGGTCCTTGAACACGACGGCCCCCGCCGGATAGGGAGTGTACCCCAGCTTATGGGGGTCGATGGTCACCGAGTCGGTCTCGGCCAGGGCTTCCATGGAGCGAACCCAATCGGGACTGGGCCAGGCGCTCAGATCGCTCTCCCGTTCCGGCCTGCCGACAGATGCCTGGATCTGGGCCGCACTCCGCCGCTCTCCGGCTTCATCCCACGTCACAGCGGCAGCATACCCACCGTAGCACGCATCGGAATGGAGGTGGAAGGTGACGCCCAGCTCCTTCCTGGCCCGCTCCCGGACCTCCAGAACCCGGTCCAGCCGGTCCATGGCGCTCTCTTCGGTCGTACCGCAAACGGAGATACAGGCCAGGATCGGGACCTTCTGCTCCGTGAGTTCAACGATAGTTTCCCAGAGGGCATCTGGATCCATCCGGAAGTTTTCGTCCACAGGAATGAAGACGAGCTGGTTGGAACCGATCCCCAGGGCCCGGACGATCTTCTCCCACGAATAGTGGGCGGTGGAAGCCACCAGGACCACGGAGGGGGGGAGAGGGTCGCCGAAGGCTTCGCTCAAGCGCCGGACATACTCCTGGTAGCCCAGAGTCTGCAAGGAGTGGCCATGGAGTGCGTCATGGACCTCAGCCCTGGACCCGCAGCTCCACAGCGCCTCCCAGAGATCCAGGGCCGCCGAGGGTGGCATGTTCACCAGTTCCCAGAGGTTCAGCCTGGACAATGGAACCCGGCTCCCATCGGCTCGCTCCACCTCCAGGTCGACCCCCAACTCGTCGGCCGCGCCTCGGGCAGCGATGGGCAGATAGATTACATTCCGCGCCACCCAGAGGGCTTCGAAATTCGCCACGGTGCCACCAGAGGTCAGGTGACCCCACGCCTCATCCTGATCGTACCCCATCATCCCAGCCAGCTGGGATCCCACCTCCACCTCCAGGCGGGTCGTGACCGGCGACGCCTCGATGGCCACGTTGTTGGGGTTGTAGAGCATGGCGGCGAAGTAGCCCACCTGCGAAGCGATGGTCTGCTCGAAGGCCATGTGTCCCTTGTACCGGCCCGAAAAAAACGGCACTCCCCGCTTCAACTCGGCCAGGAGCCCCATGAGTTCCTGGGTGAGGGTAGCCACGGCCCGGTCATATCCTTCCCGTCGCTTGTCCAGCTCCCGGATGGTGAAGCCGTCCTCGGGGTGATAATTCCGGCGCCAGAAGACGTGATCGCGCAACGCTTCCGTGAAGAGGCGCTCCAGGAGTTCGGCATTCTCGCCCCGGGGGCCCAGAAACCAGGCCTTGAGAGCATCGTGATGAATGGGATCGGTCATGGTCGTGCCCCCAGGGGTTGCTGAGATCGGTTGTCTGGAAGTCTGATCGGAAAGCGGGGTGCGGCCGCGCGCCGGGGTCTTGCGAGTGCCGGAGTAGGAACGACGACGAGGCGTAACCGTAGTGCAACGGCGAGCGAGGAGCGACGACCTCCGGTGCCGCAACCCCCCCGCGCCCAGAGGGTTGCGTCGGCACGGAGTTCGCGACGCGGCTCGCCCCACTTTCCGATCCGACTTCTATGAAGCTGACGAACTCCGATGTGAAGTCCAGAGTCGGGCCCGCGTCGCCCCCTTCCGACCCAGCCTTTTAAAACCAGGGTTCTGAGGAACCAAACTGGGGGAACCGGTATACTATCCAAAGAAGCCTGATTCTGTTCGGGACGGTTCTCCGGGGGGAGAGTTCCAGCCCGCCATCCCCCTGATCTCGCGGAGGCTCGCATGCTACGGGTCGCTCCCATCATCACCGGAATCGCCGCTTTGTGCGTCCTCGTCAGCCCAGCAGCTGCCAGCGCGTCGGAGGGGAGTCAAGCAGCTTCGATTCCCCATATCCACGCGCCTGCGGTTTTCCATATCGCTGCGCCGACGCTCCATGAAACCCATCCTCGCCACGGGGACCCGTGGTCTTCAGCGGAGACCGCGCCTCCGGCCGCCGACCAGACCCGACCGGCCGAACCTGACTTCTTCTTCGGTCGCCCCCATTTCACGGTGACGCTGCGGGGAGGAGCCTTCCTTCCCCGTGCTCGAGGTCAATTCTACGAAGAATACGCCTTCGAACGTTTCACCCTGGACCGGGGTGACCTCACAAGCTTCACTGGAGGGATGGACCTGGGGATCTGGGCTGGAGAACGGATTGAGATCTTCGGATCCCTGGACCTGGCCTCCGTGACTCGGGATTCGGAGTACCGGGACTGGGAAGAAATCACCGATGCCGGCCCCCTTCCCATCCGGCAAACCACCCGGCTCCGGACCGGACCCATCCTGAGCCTCGGGGCCAAGGTCTACCCGCTTCCCCGGGGAGAACAGCTCGGTCAGTTCATCTGGGTCCCGTCCAATGTGGCCCCCTACCTCTCCGGAGGAATCGGGGGGATGGGCTATGAAGTGGAGCAGTGGGGGGATTGGGTCGTGGAGGTCGGAGAGAACATGGGTGACATCTTCACCGACGAGTTCAGCCACGCCGACGCCACCTTCATCACCTTCATCGGGGCCGGCACGGACATCTCCCTTCGCCGGAGTTTGAGCCTGAACCTGGATGCCCGTTATATTTCAGGTGAGGATCGGTTGACCGGAGACTTTGGTGAGTTTGATCGTCCGCTGGACCTCTCCGGGCTGCGCCTTACCGCCGGCCTCTCGTATCGTCTCTGAGGAGTTCGCCATGAAGACCCCCCGATATGCCCTTCCGGCCCTCCTGGCTCTCCCTGTTTTCCTGCTGGGTGCCCCAGCCATGGCCCAGGAGCAATCCACCGGGATGGAGGATTCGCGCTGGCTGGCCTGGATGGGTTGCTGGGAAGCCACCGACGCCGGCGACGAGGAGGACCCCCTCCTGGTCTGCTTTGATGCCCTACCCGATGGGGCGGGGGTCGAGATTCGGACCCTGGCAGGCGGGGAAGTCCTGGCAGTGGAGGAGATCGTGGCCGACGGCCACCCCACACCCGCCGAGGACGGCGGTTGCATGGGTGAGCGAACCGCCCATTGGTCCCAGGATGACGCCAGGATCTTCCTGGGCTCCGAGCTCCACTGCGGAGAGGGGGTGACCCGGACGACCTCCGGAATCATGGCTCTGGCCCGCGACGGAACCGAGTGGCTTGAAATCCATGCCGTCCAGTCCGGAGACCGGGAACCCATCCTGGGAGTCCGACGTTTTGCACCGGCCTCCCCCCGGACCCTGGAGGCTCAGGGTGTGGAACCCACCACCCGGAACCAGGACCTGGCCATCCGGACAGCTCGCTCCGTGAAGGCCGCCCCCCTGGAGCTCAATGACGTGGTGGAGATGGTGGCGAAGGCCGGCGCCCCGGTGGCCCGGGCTCTCATCGCCGAGATGGGCGAGCCCTTCCCCCTGACAGCCGATGCCGCCCGGGAGCTCAATCGGCAGGGCGTTCCCAGCGACGTGCTGGATGTGATGGTGGCTGTGACCTATCCAGAGCGGTTCGAGATCGCAGGCGCATCCTGGGAGGCCCAGGAGTATACACCTCAGGTAGATCAGCAGGCCCGGGCAGTGGCCCCGTGGGGTGCCACCAGGACCATCCGACCGGTCTATTCCCCGTGGTCTCCCTTCCCGATGGGCTACTACAGCCGCGGCACCTATTTCTATGGTAGCTCCTACTGGGACCCCTACTGGGGCGGTTATGGAAGCTGGGGACCAGGTCGCATCGTTGTGGTCCAGCCCGAGGTCCGGGACCGCCGTTCCTCCGTCAACCCGAATACCGGTTATACACGGCCGGGAAGCTCCCCACGAACTGCGACTCCCCGAAGTGGTCAGGCCGGCAGCCAGACTCCCCAATCCCGACCCAGCACCACCCGGACGCCTCGGGGAAGCCAACCCTCGGCGTCTTCCCGCCCAACCCGAACCCAGGCAACGCCTCAGGGAGCCCGCTCTTCGGGGTCCAGCGATGACCGGAGGAGGGCTCAGCCTCGGAACCGAGGTTCCGGAGGCGGCGGAGGCGATGGATGACCGGTTGATCGGTGGCGCCTGAGAGGGTGCCTACAGAGGAATCCAGGGCCAACGGGCCGTCTCCTTCAGGGGACGGCCCGTTTTCTTGAAGATCAAGTCACCCTGGCGCGAAGCCGGAACCGTTGGCCCACTTCCCCCTTTCCAGCCCCCTGGTGCCAGGAACTTCTTTCCGGCACCACGGAAGGAAACTCTTTGCCTTCCGCTCAAGAAGAACGCACGCGCCTTGCCGAAGAGCCCGAAGACCCCTTTGCATAAAGCATTTACCACCGATCCGACTTCTTGGCATCGGCCTTGCCATTTCTCTGGACCGAGGCCTCAGTCGGCCCCTTGGACGACGGGCCCTGCGGAACAAAGGGAATCCAATCAGGAGGAGATGCATCTCATGAATCGCTATCGAGGCGGGCGGGTCGTACGGGGAGGGCTGGTGGCAATCGGTTCCCTCTTTCTGCTCTCGGCCTGTGCCCACGTCAAACCCGAAGAGATGGAAGCGGAGCTGAACCGGGTCCAGGCTGAACTCCAGGACGAGATCCGGGAGGGAGACCGGGCCGTTGAGGAGCGGCTCGGCAACCGGATCGATGGGGTCGAGGGCCGTTTGGCCGGGCTGGAAAACGACCTGGAAGAGCTCAGGCGGGACTACAACGTGACCGTGGAACGGCTGGAGTCGGCCATTCGCTTCAACACCCCGGTCCACTTCGCCTTCGACGATGCCACCGTGCGAGCCGAGGACCGGGAGCTCCTGGACCGGTTTGCCGACGTGGTCCAGGGCTATTATGACGGTGCGACCATCACCGTAGAGGGTTTCACCGACTCCGCCGGGAGCCCGGCGTACAACCGCCAACTGGGTGAGCGACGGGCGGAAGCCGTGAAGGAATACCTGGTGAATCAGGGACTCGCGACCGACCAGCTCCGAACCGTCAGCTACGGTGAAGATCAGAACCGTCAACTCGTGCCCGGAGCCTATGGACCCGGCTCTGATGGATGGCAGAACCGTCGGGTGGCCATGGTCATCGACTTTGGCCCGGATAGCAGCCCCCAGCGACAGATCGCCAGGGAAGACGGCAGCCGCTGAAGCTGGCTGAGCGGCTCCCGCTCCCGGGAAACCACACTCTCCGAGCCCGGATGGGTGGCAAAGGCCATGGGACCCCGACTCCTTACCCAGTCGGTGGTCTCATGGCCTTTTTGTGTCTCCCCCTCTTCCAGAAGGCTGTTGAAGAACAGGAGCATGACCGTTCGGTCGTTGGGCTCACGGGCGATTCTCCGGGGTTCAGTGTATCTTTAACTCGATGTCGATCCGGCCCCTGAAACGGCCGGGAGCTTTTCTTCAGATGACACATCACTATGGCGGAACATCCTGCCCGAATCCTGGTGGTCGACGACGACCCTACATTTCGCAACGTCCTGGAGATGCGGCTCCAGAGTTGGGGCTACCACGTGAAGCTGGCAGCGGATGCAGATCGAGCGCGAAAACTCGCCGGGTCCTGGGATCCGGACCTGATCCTCTCTGACGTGGTCATGCCCGAGGTCTCGGGCATCCAGCTTCTTCGCCTCCTGCGGGAAGACCGGCCCGATCGACCGGTCATCCTCCTCACCGCCCATGGCTCGGTCGAGATGGCGGTGGACGCCATGAAGATCGGCGCAGTGGATTTTCTCACCAAACCACTGAACCACAAGAACCTGAAGGCCGTCCTCACCGAGGTGCTGGAATCCCCCGACTCCCTGGCGCCGGTAGCAGCAAGCGACGGGAATGGTGAGCATCCTGGCTTCGAGCGGACTGACGACGGATTCGGTCCATTCATCGCCACCAGCGATGCCATGGACGAGTTCTTCGAGATGCTCCGGGCGGTGGCCGACTCGGATGCGTCGGTCATGATCACTGGCGAGAGCGGAACCGGGAAGGAACTCGCTGCCCGTACCATCCACGAACTCAGCGCCCGGTCCGATGGCCCCTTCGTCGCGGTGAACACTGCGGCCATCCCGTCCGAACTCATGGAGAGCGAGCTTTTTGGACATGAGAAGGGGGCTTTCACGGGAGCCACGCGACAACGGGAAGGTTGCTTCGAGCTGGCTGCCGAGGGGACCCTCTTCCTGGATGAGATCGGTGAGATGCCCATGGCCCTCCAGCCCAAGCTCCTCCGAGTCCTGGATGGGAGTGCCTTCCGGCGAATCGGTGGTAAGGAGGAGTTCACATTCAACACCCGCGTGCTGGCCGCCACCAACCGGAACCCCAGAGAAGCCCTAGAGGAAGGGACGCTTCGGGAGGACCTCTTCTTTCGTCTCAACGTCCTCACCCTCCGCCTCCCGCCCCTTCGGGAACGTCGGGGTGATGTGGCCCTCCTGGCTCGCCACTTCGCCGCGGTCCTCTCCGAGAAGCATGGCGGAGAGGGCCGGCGCCTCACGGACGAAGCGCTGGAACTGCTGGATCAGTATCCCTGGCCCGGGAACGTCCGGGAGCTCAGGAATGTGGTGGAGAGAGCGGTCATCCTGGCGCGGGAGGGAGAGATTCAGGCCAACCATCTACCGGCCTATATCAGGGAGCCCGGTCGAGCGACCGAAGGGACCTATCGCTTCCCCCCCGATGCCACGGCAGAGGAAGCGGAAAAGGAGCTGATCCTCCAGACCCTGGACGCCACCGGGAACAACAAGAGCGAGACCGCCCGACGCCTGGGGGTCAGCGTTCGTACCATTCGGAACAAGCTGAAGTCGTACGGCATCGATCGATGAAGATCACCACCCGGATCGCCCTGGGACTTGCCCTGTTGACGGGTCTCACCGTGGCCGTTCTTTCCTACCAGCTCCGTACGGTGCAGGAGCTCCAGTCCATAAATGAGGAGCTTTCCCTCACCAATCTGGAAGCAGCCCGGGTCTCTATCCGTCTGGTCCAGGAACTGGAGGGTGTCCGGGAGTTCGCAGCCAAGTCGCTGGTCCTGGAAGATCCAGGATACGAGGAGCAGTGGGCCGCATGGGAGAGCGCGGTGGACCAGGATCTGGACCGACTGGCCTCTCTGGATCTGGGGCCATTGGAGCGGCAGGCCTTCCGGGACGTGGCGCTGGGTTGGCGCAGGTATCTCATGGAGATCGCTCCTCTTCGGACCGACCAGGATACCCGGCCCGAGGGGGCGGACCTCTTCCCGGTCCTCGACCGGATCGAAGGACTTCTGACCGACCTCAGAGTCAGCGTGGAGGAGGTCATCGAGGCGAATCAAGCCGAGGTGGCTCGACAAGCCGAAGTGTCCGCTCAAGCGGGACGACAGGCCAGCCGGATCTCGTGGATCGCCGCCCTGGGCGCTGGGATCCTGGGCCTCCTCATCTGCATCCTCCTCTACCTATCCATCTCCGGTCCCCTCCGACGCCTGACCCGTGGCACCCGGGAAATCTCCGAAGGCCGCTTCGAACATCGGCTTCCAGCAAGGGGAAGGGATGAGTTGTCGGAACTGGCACGGGATTTCAACCAGATGGCGGAGAAGTTGGATGAGTTGGAGGACATGAAGCGGGACTTCGTCTCCCATGTGTCGCATGAACTGAAAGGCCCCCTGGCCGCCATCCACGAGACCATTCTGGTCCTCCTGGATCGTATCCCGGGGCCCCTGAACGAGAAACAGGCTCAGCTCCTCACCCTCTCCCGGCAGAGCGCGACCCGGCTGTCAGGAATGATTTCGAACCTCCTGGAGATTTCCCGGATCGAAGGGGGGGGAATGCGGCTGGACGGAGATTGGACCGACCCCTCCCTGGTCTTGTCGGAAGTCATGGAGGAATTGAGCCCTCTGGCCAATGAAAAGAAACTCACCATGAAGGTGGAGAAAGCCGACGGATGGCCGGAGACGATCATGGCGGACCCGGATCGACTTCACGAGGTGGTGAGTAATCTGGTGGGAAATGCCATCAAGTTCTCGCCGGAGGGTGGAACCCTCTCCGTACACCTTTCCGGTCGAGACCAGCTTCCTTCCGGATTGCCTGACTCCTACAGGCCCGGGTTTGCCGATGAAGCCCCTCCCTACCTCCTCGTTGAGGTGGAGGATGAAGGCCCGGGGATCCCTCCCGAACACCGCGAGGGTGTCTTCGAGAAATTCTACCAGGTCAAACGCGGCGTTCGCCTGCATGGACAGGGAGTAGGGCTGGGACTCTCCATCTGCCGAAACGTGGTGGAGGCCCACGGGGGTGCAATCTGGGTTCAGAAGGCACAAAGCGGAGGTGCCCTCTTCCGGGTTGCTCTCCCCCGAATTCCCCAGAGTCTCCAGGACACGGCCCGGAGCGTCCATGCCCTCTCCGACAACCCTGAGGGGCCATCCCCTTTCCAGGGCAAGGAAGCTGAGCAGCCTCCCCTTCGGGAGGAGAGAGCGACACCTCAGGTCGAGAGCGGGGTATCGATTTCTTCATGAAGCCTCCTCAGCGAAGTCCTTCGACCCTCCTCCCTGGTGGAGAACCCTCCTCTCGTGCACGAGAGGAGCGGACTGCCCTGACCGTTCAAGCCGACCGACTCCGGGTCGGGCTCATGAGCCGCATGGCCTTCGTTCTGGCCATCGGCTTCGTGGTGGCCGGATGTGGAAGGCTGGGATGGGGAGACGACCCACCGGCGCCGGAACCGGAGCCGCCCGCGGCAGAGATCGAGCCCCCCCCCCTGGACGCCCCTGCTGAGGAAGGGCCGGAAACCCTCATCCTGGACGAGGCGGAGCACCGCTTCGATGAGGGAGATCTGGAAGGTGCGGCTCGACTCTTCCAGGAATATCTGGGCGGGCAGACGAATTCGGATTCAGAGAGGGAGGCTCAGGCTCTCTGGGGCCTGGCCATGATCCACATCCTCCCTGAGAGCCCCATCCAGAATCGGGACCGTGCCCTTGGGCTTCTGGATCGACTTGTCACCGAACATGCGACTTCAGTGCGCGGAGCACAGGCCCGATGGCTTCTCTCCACCCTGGAGGAGTTGGAGGCAGCTCGAACCCAGGTGAGTCAGCAACAGGCGCTGGTTCAGCAGCTCACCGAAACGGTAGAGCAACTCCGGCGCATCGACCTGAATCGTCGCCCCACCGGTGGCGGTACCCGACCCGATACCCTTCCGCTACCTCCTTCGCCCTGATCTTCCGTCCAGCCCGGTAGATCCCAGGGCACGAGGCGTTGGGAACAGGAGATTGAGCCCGGTCGGTCCAGCACTGCGGTCCGAACCTTCAGGAAGAAAACCGCCTGGGCATCATGTCACCTACACGTCATAGATGATCCGGGCGAACCACCCATCTTTTCTCGACTCCACCCGGAGGCCGTGCCAGGTCACCCCCTTGATCTCTCGGAGGGGTTCACGAGGCGCCGCCTGTCCCCGGATCCGAGCCCTCAGCCCAGTCCCTGCAACCTCCAGCTCCGTCACCTCAGTGGCCAGAAAACCCTCCACCTCATTCCAGTAGAGGAGTTCCCGGCACCAACTCCTGAGGAGTGACGGCAGGTCATCTTCCTCCAGTGTCAGGCTTCGTTCCTCAGCACCTGCCGTATCAGGGCGCTTTGCATGGGCAGCCATCCTCCCCCCCTCCCCATGACCGGGCCCTGTACCACCCTCGGGGAAGCTCCCGGAAGGCACCTCTTCCTCCGGCCAGGCGTCGACCCCTACCGCCAGCCAGAGTGACCCGGCACCGGCTCGCCTGAAGAGCTCATTCAGCGTCGGAGCCTCCACCTCGATGCCGATATCCGCTGTGTGGTCCAGTGGCCAGACCCCTGTCGGGCCTGACTCCCGAGCATCCCTCCCGGTCCGATCCTCCCGGGTCATGGAACGGCTGTCTCGGACGACGTCTCCACCCCCAGGAGCTCCAGAACACGTCGACCCGATACCTCTTCCTCGGCCAGTAGCGCTTCAGCCAGGGCGTCGAGCCCCTGCCGGTGCTCCTTCAGAAGTTCCACCGCCCTCTGAAAAGCATCCTCCAGGATGCTTCGGATCTCCTCGTCGGCTTCCCTGGCGGTAGAATCGCTGAGTTCCCGCCTCTGGGCGATCCCCTCTCCAAGGAAGACCTGCTGTTGGCTGCCGCCTGAAGCAAGGCGACCAAATCGCTCCCCCATTCCCCAGGAGAGCACCATCTTTCGCGCCAGCTCAGAGGCCCGCCTCAGGTCGTCCTCTGCCCCACTGGTCATGGTTTCCAGCACCAGCTCCTCGGCAGCCCGTCCACCCAGGAGGATCACCAGCTGGTTCCGGAGAAAGTCACGGGAGTATAGATAGCGATCCCGCTCCGGAAGCTGCTGCGTCACGCCCATGGCCCGGCCCCGAGGGATGATGCTGACCTTGTGGACCGGGTCGGCCCCGGGAAGGAGGGCGGCGGCCAGGGCGTGCCCTGCCTCATGATAGGCCAGGAGTCGCCGCTCCTCGTCAGTCAGGACGACGCCGAGTCGCTCCAAGCCCATCATGATCTTGTCCCGGGCCTCATCAATATGAGCCCGGGTGATCTGGTCACCCTCCTTCCGTGCAGCAAGCAAGGCTCCCTCATTCAGGAGGTTCCGCAGATCCGCACCGCTGAACCCAGGGGTGCCCCGGGCTACCGCTCCCAGATCCACATCAGGCGCCAGCGGCTTGTGTCTGGCGTGGATCTGAAGGATCTCTTCCCGATCACTCCGGGTGGGGAGATCCATGGTAACCCGCCGGTCGAAGCGCCCTGGCCGAAGAAGGGCAGAATCCAGGATGTCAGGGCGATTCGTGGCTGCCAGGACCACAACCCCCTCGTTCGCCTCGAATCCGTCCATCTCCGAAAGTAGCTGGTTCAGGGTCTGCTCTCGTTCGTCGTGGCCTCCCCCCAGGCCGGCGCCTCGCTTCCGCCCCACCGAGTCCAGCTCGTCGATGAAGACGATGGCCGGCGCTGTCTCCTTGGCTTCCTCAAAGAGGTTCCGGACTCGGGATGCACCCACGCCTACCAGCATCTCCATGAAGTCGGAGCCCGACATGTGGAAGAAGGGGACACCGGCCTCCCCGGCTACCGCCCGCGCAATGAGGGTCTTTCCGGTCCCTGGGGGACCAACCAGGAGGAATCCCCGGGGAATCTCACCGCCCAGCCGCTCGAAGCGTGTCGGATCCTTCAGGAAGCTCACCAACTCTTCCAGCTCCTGCTTGGCCCCGTCCTGTCCGGCCACATCGGCAAAGGTGGTGGCTTCCTCCGTCCGCTCGTAGGCCCGGGCCCGGCTCTTCCCGATGGACATCATCTTCTGTCCCTGGGACTGCATTCCCCGGTACAGGAAGACGAACAGGAGAATGATGAGGGCTACCGGAAGGAGATAGATGAGGATGAGCCACCAGGAGAAGTCGGATTCGGGCTCAGTCTGGACCTCCACCCCCTGGGCCTCCAGAAGGGCCAGGAGTTCATCGTCTCCGAAGGAGGGGACGTGGGTGACCAAACGGTCAAAGGTGACCGGTTCTTCCATCCCCGGAAGGGTCCGTTCCACCTCCTCCCGGAGTTCCCCTCGAATTTCGGACCCCTTCACCACCACGGTCTCCACCTGACCAGCGGCTACCAGGCTCCGGAATTCGGTGTACGGCACCGACGCCTGGTCGGCGTCGCGTCCGTACGGCTGGATCAACCAGATGCCGGCCAGGACCAGGAGAAGGATCCAGAAGAAGGCCCGGTTGCGACCCAGTTGCGCGGCAGGGGACGACGCGCCCTTCCGTCGACCCGCCCCCGACGAGGACGTCCCAGACTTCTTCTTTCCTCCAGTCTTCTCCGGCATCCAGCCATCTCCAGTCCTTGGCCCGTCTTCCTCCCGGCAACACCGGGACCCCGCACCTCTACACCACACAACGGCGTTTTACCGCAACCCCCCTCCCACCCCTGCGTTCCGGGATTGGCTTGCAGGGATGCTTCAGGCCGAGATGGCCGACCTGTCTCTCTCGGTCCATCCGAGTTGACGGTGAGCCACCCCGTTGGTCAGGTTCTTTCTATCCATCCACCCATTCAACCAGAACGGCCATGCTCAGCTCCATGATTCGAGCCGGATTTCGGCACCTCGGTCCCTGCCTGGGCCTGACCCTGGCGCTCCTCCTTCCCGGCCCCCTCGCGGCTACACCAGATGTAGAGCGCGCCTTCATCCTGGGGACCCTGCCCACCTCGGCTCCCTCCGACTCCCTCTCCCGGGTGGATGAGATCTTCCGTGCGTTCGACTCGGCCCGAAGCCCGGGATGCGCCGTAGGGGTGGCGAGGAATGGTCAGACTCTCCTGGAACGGGCCTGGGGAATGGCCGATCTGGAACACCGGGTTGCCAACGAGTCAGGCACCATCTTCGAGGCCGGTTCCGTCTCAAAACAGTTCACGGTGGCCGCCATCGTACTTCTGGCCCTGGATGGAGAGATTTCGCTGGAGGACGATGTCCGAGACCATATCCCCGAACTCCCGGACTACGGCGAGACCATCACCCTCCGCCACATGATCACCCACACCAGTGGACTTCGGGACTGGGGCCATGTGGCAGCCTTTTCCGGATGGGGTCGACCGGAGCGAACCCACGACCATGACCACGTGGTGGATATCGCCAGCCGGCAGAGTGCCCTCAACTTCATGCCCGGCGAAGCCTACTCCTACTCCAACACCGGCTTCAACCTCCTGGCCGTCATCGTGGAGCGTGTGACGGATCAGAGCTTTGCCGACTTCTCCAGGGAACGGCTGTTCACGCCCCTGGGGCTTCATGACACCCAGTGGAGAGATGATTATCGGCGCATCGTCCCCGGTCGGGCTTCCGCCTATTCTCCCTCGGAGAACGGCTTCGTCATCAACCGGCCCATTGAGCACGTCCATGGGAACGGAGGCCTCCTCACCACCGTCAGCGACCTTCTCCGGTGGAACGAGCACCTCCGGACCGGAACGCTGGGTGCCGAATTCATGACCCAGATGCACACCCGCGGTGTCTTGAACAATGGCGAAGAGATCCACTATGCCGGGGGCCTCCAATTCGGCTCCCAGAACGGTGTGGAACGGATCAGCCACACCGGGGCCACCTCCGGCTACCGCGCGTACCTGGCCCTCTTTCCCCAGGAAGAGCTGTCGGTAACCGTTCTCTGCAACACCTCCAACGCCAATCCAGGCGCACTGGGAGGGCAGGTGTCAGCGGTTTTCCTGCCGGACCCACCTGAGGGTGCCGAAGAACCAGAGGATCCGGCCCAGGAGGACACGGAAGCCTCACCCTGGGAGCCCACAGCAGAGGATCTATCCGCCTTCGCCGGCACCTATTACAGCGACGATGCGGAGGTTACCCTCCGGGTCGTGGTGGAGGATGGTGAGTTGGTGATCCTCCGGCGTCCTTCGGACCGGTTTCCCCTGACCCCATCCAGCCAGGACGCTACCTTCGAAGGGTCTCTGGGGGAGATCCGTTTCATCCGGGACGACACCCGCGGACCGGCCACCCAGTTCAGTGTCTCCCAGGCCCGGGTCCATGACATGCGCTTCGTCCGGGTCGATCCCTAAAAGGCTGTCGAAGAAGTAGAGGCGCCTCATCGGAGCGGAAGGCAAGCCACGTTGCGAGCACCCCCCCATCCATGATCATCCAGAATGCTCAACGGCTGCAGCGATTGGCGGAGCAGCTCCTGGCTCTCCAGCGCCGCCTGGAGGCAGGGAGCGGCGACACCTCCCATATCCGAGAGGGGCTGGAGGAGGTCGCCCGGCGAGTGGGCGTGGATCTGGACGTCCTCCGCATCGCTCATCCGGACACCGTTGTGGAGGTCCTCTCACCCGATGGTGGCGGTGACCCGGGAAAGCTGTGGGCCGCCGGCGAGGTTCTCTATCTGGAGGGCGTCCG
>PWWP01000266.1 GCA_003562075.1 Gemmatimonadota bacterium | reverse complement strand
GGCTGTTCGGCCCCGGAATCCAAATATTGGGTGTGTCCAGGCTCAGCGCACTACTTTTCCTGGAGGTCGTGTCGGGCGGCCGGCGTCCCCTCCCGTGGTGATTGCTGTATCCCCTGAACCCGCGGGTTCACACTGGTCCCCCCAAAGGAGGGTTGGGATGATGAATGGCACCGCCGAAACAAAGGCGAAAGTTGTTGGCGAGCCCTGCACTGGGAGCGGTCCACTCCAGGTCCGGGACCTTCGGGTTGAGCCCGAGACCTTCGCCCTCCGCGGAAGGGGGGCGCGCCCGATTGCCACTGCCGTGAAGCGTCCGCTCAGGGGGGCGCTCTTCGCATGTCGGAAGGTGCGTTCGCTCGGTCGGCACCAGACTCGTAGGTTCAGGACGTTCGCCCCCCCTTGCGGCACACCCCAGAACGGGAGGTTCCAGCCATGAGTGAACCCTTTGTCCCTGGCGTCGGTGCGGTTTTCAGCGCTGATATCGCCGTTCCCGAACATGATCGGGAGGTGCGGTTCTATGCCCGCGTCCTGAGCACGGGCCAGGACCCCCTTTGGCGGGGAGAGGACCTGATGAACAATCTGGGCATGCCCATCATCGGCCTGGGGGCCCAGAGTCCCGAGTATGACCAGCTTCCCCTCCAGTGGATGCCTCACATCCAGGTTGCCGATGTGGCACTCAGCGCGGAGCGGGCGGTGGAGCTGGGCGGAAGTGCGCTGATGCACACGAAAGATGAAGAGGGCAACAGCCAATGGGCGGTGCTCAGCGACCCGAACGGGGCGGCGTTCGGGGTCATCCCCGTCGTACCTGCCGAGGCCATCTCCCCAGGCGAAGGGTCTGCGTGGCCCGACTCCGGGTCACCGGTGGGTCGTATCGCCTGGCTCGACCTGACCGTCCCCGACCCCTCGGGATCCCGGGATTTCTACCAGCAGGTCATCCAGTGGTCCGTCCATGACGTGGAGATGAAGGATGGGGGGGAAGGCTATGCGGACTACAGCATGGTCGATGAGGGTGGACGGGCCGCCGCAGGGGTCTGTCATGCCCGGGGCGTGCACACAGGGCTGCCACCGGTCTGGATGCTCTACCTTCCTGTGGGCGACTTCGCGGAAAGCCTCCGGCGCGTGAAGGAGGAAGGGGGGAAGGTCGTCAAGATGGTGAAGGGGACCGATGGAGTGGATCAATACGCGGTGATCCGGGATCCGGTGGGCGCCCATCTGGCATTGACCCCGGGGTGAGGACCACGCCGGTCCTGTTCCTGCGAAGGGTCTGAGCTGTCCGCTCGTCCATCCACCTTTCCTCGTGTCCATCCATATGGTGCTCGGGGAGAGAGCGTGTGGGGGTCAGGTCGCCCCATCTCGGCCTTCCCCTCCTGTGGGTCATCCGGTCCGAGGCTCAGGTCCCGCATCATGGGGAGGTTGATGGTGCTGAAGCCAAACCCTGAGCCCCGGGACCTGGGGCATGGATTCTGCATTCCCAGAACAGGATCCTTCGTCAATCACCGCCCACCCAGCACCGGGGTGCCACTCCATGTCCGAGCATCGCAGGGTCCGCCTCCACCCCTGGCGCATCCTCCTCCTCCTGGTCGGTATTGCCGCCCTGGCGGCCATGGTCGCTGCCGTCATGCTGACCCGGTCGTTCCCTGAGCCGGAGTGGGTCGAGGCGCCGCCACACCCCACAACCATCTACGAGTCCGAGGATCCAGCAGGCGTCCCCGTGGTCTCGCCCTTCCATCTGGAGACCCAGCCCATGGAGTCCCTCCTCCTGGTCAACTTTGAGGGGGACCCTGACCGGATCTACCACGGGCTCGAGCCCCAGGCCTTCGACGACGGGGTGCACGGCAAGGGCCTCCTGGTGATTGGCTGGCGCGTGGACGGCCGGGTGGACGTCTTCCACGACCCGGCCCTTCGGCTGGATCCGACCATGTACGGGATCACTGGCCAGGGGCTTCATGAGATGGTTCCCCGTGACTTCGGAGATGCCCAGCTCGAACTGGGAGCTGGAGGTGCCCAGGCCGACTTCGATTTCCTGGATCTGGAAGGGCGCAGGATACGGCTCGTGGTCCGGGAGACTGATCCCCGACCCCGTCGCCCCTTCTCGCTCCTGGCGCCCATGGGTGTGGCTGCCGCCGATCCGCCGGCCCTCCCTCTGGTCTACGTCAAGGACTTCTACTTCGTCCGCCGGGCCGGCTCCGAGATCCGCATCGAGTTCGAAGGCCGGTCCCACGAGAGCGATGCGATCCCGCTCATCCTGGATGGCACCCGGATGCACTTCGTCCGCTATTCCAGCCGCCCCTTTGTCTCTTTCTGGAACCCCAGCCTGAACCCCCGGGCGAGGATTCTGGCCGCCGAGGCCCAGACACTCCGGGATCCAGGCAGGCGGGAGGCCGATGGCGTGCAGTACGACCTGGCCCCGAACGGCTCCTTCCAGGAAATTAGACGGATGCGGCGTCGGGAAGGGGACCAGGAGGTGACCGTGGAGTTCGAGCCGGCCATGCCCCAGCTCCTTGCCATGCGGGACGGTGCCGACGTCGCCGGTGCGTTCCGCATCGCCACGGAGCCCTCCGCCGGCTTCGTCACCGGGACCTGGCGGGTTGTTCGGGAGGGTGAAGACCTCAGGATCCAGGTCACCCCATCCGGAGGCTGGACCCCGGGGGAGGCGCCACCCATGGCCCGGCTGCTCTTCCGGGTGGTCTCCATGTTCCGGGCCTGGCCCACCACGTACGTCTGGACGGCCACGCTTCAGCGTCCTGAGCCGGGTGCGGATGTGGGGAGTGATCTCCCCCTGGTGGCAGAGTGGGAGCGGCTGGAGGGAAGTCTGAAATGAAGGGAGCCAAGCGAAGCCTCGTCCTCCCTCTGGTGCTTTGGCCGGACCGACTCGTTCGAGGAGGCCGTCCTCATGGGCGCAAACCTGGGGGAGGACGCCGACATGACGGCGGCCAACACTGGGCAGGTGGCCGGCTTCTACGGGGAGGAGAGGATCCCGGTGCGGTGGCTGGACAAGCTGGTCCTCCGTGCCGAGATCACCGATCTGGCAGACGGCCTTCGGCCCTTCCCGGGGTCGAGGTGATGCAGCGAGCCCCTGGCGGTGGAGAAGCACCCGGCTCTCCAACTGCCACCCCCCCAGGACGAAGCGGAGGCAGAGATCTGGAGGGACGAAGAGTTCAACAATGCGCTGGTCTACGGGGGCGAAGTGGGCGCCATCGAGCCCATCACCTGCCTGGATGCCCTCCTCTTCGCAGAGCAGAACGCCCGGATGGCTCAGCTGGAGCACCCTACCGAGTTCCTGGCCTCCGTCCTGGTCCGGGAGTCGGGCGGGACCACGGAAGTCACCGTCATTTTCGGTGCCGGGATGGAGCTCTTTCCCCCCATGTCCGTCTACGGGGCGGAGATCGTTGAGCGGTACGTGGCCGAGGGCTGGCGCTACCGGTACTTCCTGCACAATCATACCATCCAGGCCGACGGCAGCCTGGGCGTGCCCGTCCCCAGCACCTCGGACGTCCGGTTCGCACGGAGCCTGGCTACGAACCGGGGCCTGGAGAGGATCCGGGTGACCAACGGGTTCTTCACCTTCGACGCGCCGGCACGGGAGTTGGAGATGATGCGGGGGAGGTGAGGGGGGATGGTGGGGGGGCGACTCGCTCCGGTCAGCTTGAATCAGCCAGGACCGGCAGAGTCATGCGCCGGTCCCCGGAAGACCTCCTTCCTATGCCATAGGAGGTGCGCTGACTCGGGCCGTTGATCCTCCTTTTCCGGAAGCAGGAGTCCCGAGCCATGGAATCGCATGAGCGACTCCTGCAACCCACGGGTGCCTGCGGTTAGATCGGAAACCAGGACCTCCATCGGACCCTGTTCCGCCTTCCTTGTGGCCGGTTGAACGGTGAACGCACCCCGGTCGAACAATCGATGATGCAGGGCACAGAGGGCCAGCCCATTGTTCTCTACGTCCGGGCCCCCGGCTTGCTTCCATCGGATGTGGGCGGCGTCGAGCGCCAGGGACGTGCGGCCGAGCCGAACGTCGAACCCGCACACCCCGCACCGGTTTCGCCAGGCGGCAAGGACCTTGGACCGGAACTCCGGGTCCCGTACGCGCCGTCGGGTGGTCTCCCATTCGGTGTCCAGCCCGACCGCACTCTGGATGTCCTCGTGCAGTGTGGTCGGGAAGTGGGCGTCCAGGAGCATCCGAGCGACCCGGCGGCGGAGATCCGGATCCTTCTCCAGGAGCTTCTGGACCTGAGGCGGAAATCCCGCTTCAACCTCCTCCTCCATGAGTGTCGCGGCACTCACGTCTTGTGTGCGACGCTCACGGACCTGGAGCGGGGGAGGCCAAGCGACCTGCCAGACGCCGTCGTTTTCGAGACGCCAGAAGGGGTACTCCGGGTGCACGACCGTTCGTGGCGGGCCGAATTCGCGAAGGAGATTCCCGAGGGGTTCGTGGACCTCGGAGTATTTGAACAGGCGGGTCTTCCCCTGTTCGATGCGTGCCAACGCGTAGAGGAGGAGGAGTGGCTTGTTCGGGGCGCGCTGCTCCCGTCGCTTCCAGGTCGTGATCTTCTCGAGCTTGTCCAGCAGTAGCTTGGCGTTCATGAGTTACCACACTACAAGCCTCCGGACATCCTCGCGACCACCGGGCCGCTCCCGGCTGAGGGCCCTGAGGCAAGGCCTGCGATCCAGCCAACCCGCCAAGCATTATAACAAAAACCTCATAACCCAGTCTCAACGACTCCTACCGTCACGCCCATCCCACCCCACAATATAATGTATACATTATAAATCTGGCCTTCACGGCCGCGAATCGCTCATCCCCCGGAGCAATCCACCCCCTCCGGGGTCAGAGCCTCCAGCGCATCTGAACTCATTGCTCGAGGCCCGATCTTCGCCCACACCTGGGACAGCTCGCTATG
>PWWP01000280.1 GCA_003562075.1 Gemmatimonadota bacterium | reverse complement strand
CTGGGTCGAGGCGGAATGGGCATGGTGTTCCTGGCCTTCGATCCAATCCTGCAACGAGACGTGGCGCTGAAGCTCCTCCCCCCTGGCTCTCCGGCTCGGGGCCGGTGGGTCGACCAGGGCACTGATCCCCTTCTGGAGGAAGCTCGGGCTGCCTCGGCTCTGGACCACCCCCACATCGGAACGGTCTATGAGGTGGGGACCGATGACCGGGGGCAGTCCTTCATGGCCATGGCCTGCTACGACGGAGGGACCCTTCGCAACCGACTGAGCCAGGGTCCTCTTCCCCACGAGGAGGCCGTGTCAGTAGCCCTCCAGGTGGCCCGGGGACTGGCCGCCGCCCATCAAGCCGCCATCATCCATCGGGATATCAAGCCTGAAAACCTGGTCTTCGACGGTCATAGCCATGTGAAGATCGTGGACTTCGGCATGGCCCGGAGCACCCTTCCACCTCAGGGAGGAGACGCGGCGACAGGAGGGACGCTGCCGTACATGAGCCCTGAGTTGATCTCAGGGGCCCCATCTGACGAAGGAAGTGACCTTTGGGCTCTGGGCGTGGTTCTCTTCGAGATGCTGACCGGGGAACGGCCCTTCCCCGGTCGGACCCGGGAGGAGATTCGGGCCCGGATATCGGAATCGGAACGGAGCGTGCCTGCACGCCTCCCAGGAGACCTCCCACCCTCCCTCCGCTCCGTTGTCACACGAGCCCTCACTCTGGACCCGGCCCACCGTTTCTCCAGCGCCCATGACTTCGCCGACGCTCTCCAGACCGCCCTGGATACGAACCCGGACCCCGAGCCGAGCCCATCTCGAAGGACCCGTTCCCTGCTGGTTCCGGCTTCCCTGGGCCCCATCTCAGTCGCCGTAGGGATTCTGGCGATCCTCTTGGGAGGGGCTTTCGTCATGGATCGCCAGCAGCCCCGCCTCGGTCCGGTGGAAGGCTGGTCCGGGCCGGCGCTGGAAGAGCCCGGGCGGATCCTGGTGGCCGACTTCGACGCAGTGGAGGAGTCGCTGGAGGTGGCCATGGTAGCCAGGGAAGCCCTGGTCGTGGACCTCCAACAGTCCACGTTCCTCAGCGTCGCCACCCGCCGGGAGGTGGCCGGTGTCCTGGGCCGAATGGGCCTCCCAGCCGATACTCCCCTCACCGAAACTCTCGCCCTGGAGGTGGCGGAGCGAGCCGGCATCGGGCTGGTCCTCACCGGTCAGGTGGCTTGGGCCGGGTCCAGGGTCGTTATCAGTGCCCGAGCTCTGGACGCTGTCAACGGATCCCAGCTCTTTGCCCTCCGAGCCGCTGCGGGACGTCGCAGAATCCTGGGGGCGGTGGAAGAGCTCTCCCGAGAGACCCGGCTCCGCCTGGGGGAGACGTCGGATGCCCTCCTGGCCAGTCAGCCTCTCCCTCAGGTCACCACCACGTCCCTGGAGGCCCTTCGCCTCTACGCTGAAGCCGAACGGATCCTCCTTGTGGACAACACCCAGGCCCTCGAGCTCCTCCAGGCCGCCATTCAGCGAGATCCGTCCTTCGCCATGGCCCACCGACTGGCCGGAGCTGCCAGCCTTCCCACTCTCAGCTACGCCCAGGTGGCCTCCCATCTGGAACAGGCCTGGATCCATCGGGACCGACTCCCTGAACTGGAGCGGTGGCACGTGGAAGCCCTTTACGCCAGCGAGGTGGAGTTCGACCCATTCCGGTCCGCCACCATCTATGAGCTGATCCGAGATCGATACCCGCAGGACCGGAGGGCCCGAATCAACCTGGGGGTGACCCGGATCTCATGGTTGGACGATCCCCACGGAGCCCGGGCAGCCATGGCCGATGCCATGGCCCTGGACCCGCAGGAACCGGTGGCCCTGAGCAACGCGATCCACCTGGCCTTCATCGCAGGTGATCTGACAGAGGTGGAGAGCCTCCTGCTCACCGCTGAGCAGCGGGGGTTGGACACCTTCCTCCGGCGTTGGCGGGTGGGTCAGGCCTTCGCGCTCCTGGACGCCGACTCGTGGCAGGCTGGCTGCCGAGAGATCCTGGACTCCTCCGTGGCCACGGAAGAGGACTACGAATTCTGTGGCACCATGGCGGTGGCCTCAGGGCACTTGGCCGAAGGGACGTCTTGGTTGGAGGTGGCGGCAGCGGCGTACCGTCGCACGGGGCGTTACAGGCAGCTTGTCCATGCCACCCAGGCTCTGGCCATGGCCGACGTTCAGGCCGGGAACACCCCCACCGGTGCCACCCGTATCCAGGAACTGATCCAGGCCCTCCCCTCTCAGGAGTTCCCCGAGCCCGATCGATTCATCACCCGGACGAATCTTCAGATCCAGGCCGCCCTCATGGGTCGACACGATCTTGTAACTCGGATCGGATCCACCTACCCACCCTTCGGCCCCGAAGACCACTGGTTCGGTCTGGGGGGAGAAGCCCTGGTCCGAGCCGCCCAACACGTGGAGCGGGGCAACGGGCAGCAGGCCCTGGCCACACTCCAGGGGGCATTCCCCCGAGGCATCCGACCGTTCGGCTGGCGGTTCTGGGACGAATACCTGACCGGACTGGCGCAGGAAGCCATGGGCCGGCCCGACCTGGCGGCCCACCATCTGGAAGAGGCCACTCACCCTGGATACCTCCCCTTCCCAGCCCTGGCCAAAGACCGGATCTACTTCCCCCTGGCCCTGGAAGCCCTGGCTCGGGTGGAAGAAGCCCAGGGGAACGAGGCAGGCGCCCGTTCAGCCCGGGACCGGCTGGCACGGCTCCGGGGCGCCGCCCCATCCAGCCCCGTCACATTCACGGACCAAATGGGTAGGGAGTCAGCAGGTCGAGCGGGCTGAGGTATTCACTCGATTTGGCTGCAGCGGTAGGCCGCCAACAGCCCTCACTGCTGAACGGACCACGGGATCCGCATGGCCGACACTCCATCCTACCAGGTTGACCTCTCCGGGAATCTGGCCATTCAGGCTGGCCGGTCCCGCCTTCACCTGGCGGGGCCGCCGGGGTCCACGCTGGTGGCTGGGGATCTGCGGAAACTGGCGGCAGCCGAGGTGCCGGAACTGGCTCCCCTCATCGAAGGCTCGCTCGTGGTGGCGGATGACCGGATTCTGGGCTCGGCCGAGCCAGTACCCCAATCAGCCCGGCTCTCGTTGGTCCCCCCGGTCTCAGGAGGTTGAACACACCCTGAAAGACCACGTTGAAGGTCTGGTCTGAAAGTCCACGCAGGAAACCAACACAGGATCCGGCCAAGACACCACGCCCCATTGTCTCGACCCGATTCTCCCCCCAGCAAGACAGGAGCCGTCTCCATGAGTTCTTCCAAGCGCAACGTCCTGGTCTCTTCCTTTACCAACGGAATTCTGGATCCGGAAAAGCCCATGCTGGGTCCAGTCCAGGATGGGGGGTTCATCCTGGCCAACACGGCTCCCGGCTGTTGGGGCCCCATGATCACTCCCCGGCTTCACGGCGGCCACGAAGTCACCCAACCCGTGGCGGTGGAGGGGGCTGAGCCAGGGGACGCCGTGGTCATCCGGATCCGGAACATCTCCGTCACCTCCGTGGCCACCGCCTCTGGGCATGACGAGTTCGTGGAGGGCCACTTCCTGGGGGATCCCTATGTGGCAGCCCGGAATCCCAGGACGGGTGAACTCCGGCCTGAGACCCGGGTGGAGGGAATCGGTCAGGAGGCGGTCCGGGACGCCGAGACCGGGGACCCGGTGACTCCCTTTCGCATGGTGAACGGCTACACGGTGATCTTCGATGAGACCCGGCAGGTGGGGGTCACCGTGGACAAGAAGTCTGCAGAAGAGATCGGCCGTGACGCCGAGCGTTGGGCCGCCCTACCCGACGGCTCGGTCCAGCACCCCATCCTGGTGTGGGCTCCCCATGACCTGGTGGGCATCCCGGTGCGCCTCCGGCCCTTCCTGGGTCAGCTCGGGACGACCCCTTCCATCCCCTTCCCCGACTCCCACAATGCCGGTGACTTCGGCTCGGCCCTCATCGATGCGCCTCACGAGTACGGCATCCCGGCCGAGGACCTGGCCCACCGGACCGATGGCCACATGGACATCGACGCCGTTCGGCAGGGCTGCATCGTGGTGGCTCCGGTCCGCGTTCCTGGGGCGGGGATCTACGTGGGCGACATGCACGCAATGCAGGGGGATGGGGAGATCGCCGGACACACCACCGACGTGTCCGGCTCCGTGACCCTGCAGGTCCACCTGCTGAAGGGAATCGGCGCCAAGGGGGATGGATTGGAAGGTCCGGTCCTCTTCCCCCTGACGGAGGACCTTCCGCCCCTGGCCAAGCCTCTCAGCCCGGAGGAGGAAGCCAAGGCCAGGAAGTTGGCTGAAAGTCGAGGGATTGCCATGGAGACGCTGGCTCCCATCTCGGTGGTGGGAACGGGACCGGACCTGAACGTCGCCACAGAGAACGGCCTGCGGCGAGCCGCCAAGCTCCTGGGGATGACGGTCCCTGAAGTACGCAATCGGGCTACCATCACCGGCGGCATCGAGATTGGCCGACACCCGGGTGTGATCCAGGTGACCTTCCTGGCGCCCCTCTCGAGTCTCGACAATGCGGGCCTGGGGGACCTGGCCCGAGAACAGTACGGTCTGGGGGACTGAACGGCGGGGAGGGCTGAACGTCCCTGGCCCGGGCCACTCAACCAGGGATGCTCGTCCAGGGGGCAGATCAGACGGACCGGGAGGTGAGGCGGTGCCGAGGTGGAACGATCGAGTCAGGAGGTGCGCCGGCGCCGAGGTGGAACGATCAAGTCAGGAGGGGAGCCGGTGCCCGCTCCCGGACCGGCCATGACCCCGGGTCAACCTCCCTGACGAATTGCCGTCACCAACTGCCGATCCGGATCCAGGTCCCGGACCTCTACTCCGGCGAACCCTCCATCTTGAAACCAACGTTCGTGCTCCTCCAGGGTGTAGGTGTTTCCCCCTTCGCTCCGGAGGAGCATGACCAGGGCGAAGCGGGTGGCCCGAGGACTCAGGCCCCGGATGAAGTCCGCGACAGCCACCACACCCCCGGGTCGAGTAACCTCCCCGGCCTTGCTCACCAGGACTCGGGCCTGGTCAGGTGAGAGCATGTGGAGGACGTTGCTCAGGAGGACCACATCGAAGGGGCCCTGGGGAAGGGGATCCTCCAGGAAGTCCCCGCCTACCGTGGTCAGTCCGTCCGCCTGGGCCAGGTCGTACTCCTCATCCACGAACTCCACCACCTGGGGACGGTCCAGTAGCGTGGCGGTCAGGCCCCTCTCGATGAAGGCTCGGCTCATGTGGCCGGGACCACCCCCCACATCCAGGAGCGTAGATGCCTCGGGGCATCGGGCCATGACGCCTTCCACCAAGCGCTGGACACGTTCCCGGGGCGCCGCGGCCATCCCGGCCATGAACCGGGCGATCCCTTCCCGCTGGGATTCGGGGTCATCTCCACCGGCGTCGGCCCCTCCCTTCCGGACCGGATTCCCCGAGGCCAGGGCCTGAGGCAGACGAGTCCACGCTTCCAGGTTCCCCAGCCAGAGGGGAAGCCCCCCGGCACAGTAGGCCGGATCCGACGGATCAGCCAACTCCCGGCGGGCACGCTCCGTCAGTTCGAACCGACCCTCCTCCGCCGTCACCAGGCCCAGTTCCTCCAGGAAGGGGAGGAGGATCTCCATGGCCCGGGCCGAGAGCTCCAGGCGGGTCGCCAGCTCATCAGGAGTGGCCCCTTCACTCGCCAGTCCCGAGAAGACACCGGCAGCACAGGCCCCGGCCACAGTCGCGGTGGCCTCACTCAGATCCCGAAGCTCCCCGAAGTCCGAGTCACGGAAGGCGGAGGATCGCCCCACCTAAGCCTCCACTTCCGCCAAGCGCGCCTGGAACCGTTCCAGCGCTTCATCGAATAGTTCAACCTTCCGCTTGGTGTTCTGATTGCCTTGGGCAGGACGGGTAGAACGCGGATTTCGCTTCCCCCTGGCCTCTCCAGCCTGCTGCCGGGCAAGATCCCGGAACTTGTCCCGCTGGGTCCGGGCTCGCTGGATGTTCTGCCTGAGTCGGTCGGCCGGGAGTTCTCCCAACTCTGGATTCCAGCTCTCCACCACCAACTCCCACTCTCGGTCCGAGCAGAGGGGACGGGCATCCTTCTTGGAAATAGCCACGATGGGTTCGACTCCGTTCTTGAGGATTGATCGGTCGGGACCATGAGGTACCGGGGTAGTGCAAGCCACGTTCCAGCCCACGAGACCGGAAGGAGATGCTTCAGGCCCCAGCCTGGACCTGGACCTCCTCCAGCGGCTCACCGCTCAGGCCCGTCCCTTCAGCATCCCGTGCCAGTAGACTCGAGGCAGAACATCCTTCTTCAGGACGTACATGGAGTAGCGCTCCTTCGTCGTATCGAAGGGGAAGCTGGGTGCAGGACGGTTGTCGTAGTCGAATTCGGCGAGGATGAGCTTCCCGTACCCCGTCACCAGGGGGCAGGAACCATAGCCGTCGTAGCGGGCACCGTGGGCCAGAGACTGGCCGGCCCGCACCCGCAGGAGATTCTGGGCTACCACCGGAGCCTGCTTCCGGATGGCTGCACCGGTCTTGGCATTGGGTGCCCCGGACGCATCCCCCAGCCCAAAAACATTCGCGTACCGGGTGTGCTGCAGCGTGTGCTTGTCCACCTCCACCCAACCCTCCTCCGAGGCCAGCGGACTCTCCCGGACAACGGCAGGAGGTCCCTGGGGTGGGGTCACGTGGAGCATGTCGAAGGCCTCCACCGTCTCACCCGTTTCCCCGTCGTCGCCGGTCCACCGGAAGACCGCCTCCTTCCGGTCCCCACGGATCTCCACCAGCTCTTGTCCGAAATTGGTGACGATCCCGTAGCGTTCAATAACCTGGTCCAGCGTCTTCTTGAACTCGGGAACCCCGAAGATGACACTCCCGGGATGAAAGAACTGGACGTCGGCCTCCTTGAGGCGCCCCTTTCGTCGCAGGTGGTCCGACGCCAGGTACAGGATCTTCTGGGGCGCCCCCCCGCACTTGAAGGTCCCCGCCGGCTGGGTGAAGAGGGCTCGGACCGGACCTTCCCCCTTCGCCAGTTCCTGAAGCACCTCCCACGTGTACTCCACGTGCTGGTAGGAGTAGTTGGAACAGACGCCATTCCGGCCCAGGTACTCGTTCAACCCGGGAATGCCGTCCCAGTGGATCTGGATCCCGGGACAAACCACCAGGTAGTCATAGCTCAGGGCCCGTCCTCCCTCCGTCATGACCCGTCTCTCCTCGGGGTCGATCCGGGTGGCCGCCTCCTGGATCCAGTGGGCGCCTGGCGGGATGAAGTCAACCTGCTCTCGCTCCGATTCCTCCCTGGGCATGACACCGGCCCCCACGAGGGTCCAGAGGGGCTGATAGTAGTGCTTGGTGGCCGGATCCAGGAGCGTGACTTCAGGCGGGTTCGGTGCTTGAAGGAGGCGTGCTGCCACCGAAATGCCTGCGGCGCCGGCACCAATGATGAGGACTTCAGAATGGGTCCGTTCAGTCTGGTCGGTCATAACGCGATTGGGTCGGGAGATTCGGGAAGACGCGGGCCAAGGCCGGTCTCGGATTCGGGTGAGATCACGCAGTCGAAGTGCGTCATCCCTGGGCTGAGCCGGCCCCTTCGAGCCGTTGTCCCAGCACCCGGCCCATGGTTACCAGGAACCCCAGCCCTCGCTGGACATCCGGGTCCCGCAGGGCCGAGAACATGCCCAGGGGTCCAATCTTCTCTGGGGGCTGCCGACCAGCCTCGGACAGGGCGTAGGCCAGTTCACCAATCGTGTTCAGAGCCCCCGGTCCCAGGGCACCGGAGCGGACCATCTGGATAGCCGCCCGGGCACTCTCGGAGACGATCTCAGCCAGGTCGACTCCCTCGTCCATGAGTCGGTGGGCTTCCTCGTCCAGGACATCCACGGCCATGGCCGACATCCCGGGAAGCTGGGGGGCCATCTCCACGGCTTGCTCCATGGCCGCCAACGCCTCCGGCTCCGAGATCTTCTCGAGCAGGACCAGGAGTGAGCGTGCTCGAGCGTCCACGTCTACGCCCCGGGCCTCCAGGCGAGCCACCTCTTCATCGAAGATGTCCGTCCCAGTGGCCAGGGCATGAGGGAAGGTGTCCATACTCTGGAGAGCCGGTGCCAACCCATCCATCTTGGCTTCCAGAGTGTCGAGACGATCGTGAAGACTCTTGAGCAGACGTGTCAGTTCATCCATTCCCTGGCCAGCTACAGGTTCAGGAGACGGGGACGGCGAATCAGTGTTCATGGCACTCCCTGCGAGACGATGGACGGAAGGAAGGCGAAGGGTCGAGTTTCTCGAGGACTGACAAGAAAGGAATGCTTTATAATGAATACATTATAATTACCGGGGTTTCGGATGGCGGCGAAGCCCGGTTCACGTGTAGGCCGACACCGCCTTGAATGAGCCTGGATCGGGCTGATCCGCCACCCGACCCTCGCCCCATCGAAGGAGACGCATTCCGTAGAGGGTCACCAGGAGGGTGGCGCCCACATCGGCCAGGACCGCCATCCACATGGTCCCCATTCCGACCAGGACCAGGAGGAGGAAAACGAGCTTGATGCCGATTGCGAAGGCCACATTGGTTCGGACCGTTGCCATGGCGGCCCGTGCCAGCTCCAGCGTCCGGGGAAGCGCCCGGAGGTCCCCCTGCATGAGGGTGACGGCAGCGGCATCTCGGGCCTGATCGGTTCCTCCCAACTCGCCACCGACGGCGATCCCTACATCGGCCCCGGCCAAGGCCGGCGCATCGTTGATCCCATCCCCCACCATGGCCACAGGACCGTAACGTTCCCGAATCTCCCGGACGATGGCGATCTTGTCCTGCGGCATGAGCTCAGCGCGGACTTCGCCGATGCCGACCTCTCGAGCCAGGAAGTGGGCAGCCCCCTCCGAGTCGCCCGAGAGGAGGATGGAGGTGATCCCCATCTCTCCGAGTTCGGCCACGGTGGCTACGGCCGACTTTCTGGGCACGTCGGCCAGGGTGATGGTCCCCAGGAACCGACCATCCATCTCCACCACCACCGGGGTTCGCCCCTCCTGGCTCTCGTCCGTCAGGGCTTCTCGGTGCCGGCCCTCCCGGGGAAGGTAGAGATCCAGGTGACGCCGGCTTCCCACAGTGATGGGACGGCCGTCCAACGACGCCGTGATCCCCCGGCCGGTCAGAGCGCGATGATCGGTGGCCACAGGAATCCGGTCCTGAGGAAGGCGGTCCCGAGCCGCCAAGGTCACAGCCCGGCCCACAGGGTGTTCGCTCCGCTCCTCCACCGCCGCTGCCAACGCCAGCAGTTCGTCGCAGGGCTCACAGGCCTCGCCCTCCGCTGAGGGCTCGGTCTCGACGCAGTCCACGGATCGGACGCCCACCACGGTGAGGGCTCCTTCGGTCAACGTCCCGGTCTTGTCAAAGGCCACGGCCTTGACCCCTGCCAACGTCTCCATGTGAGCCCCACCCTTGATGAGGACACCGGATCGAGCGGCGTTGGTGAGGGCGCTGACCAGACTGACCGGCACACTGATGACCAGGGCACACGGGCATGCGATGACCAGGAGGGCCAAGGCACGGTAGAACCATCCAAAGGTCTCCGGATCCGGATTCCAGAAGGGTGCCCCGAAGGCCAGGGGCGGGACGATGGCTACCAGGACCGCAAGAACCACCACGGCCGGCGTGTAGATTCGAGCGAACCGATCGATGAATCGTTCCACAGGGGCCCGTTGGCGTTGGGCCTCCTCCACCATCCGAATCATCCGGTGGAGAGTCGTCTCCCGTGCCAGGTGAGTGACCTCCACCTCCAGGACTCCCTCTCCGTTCACAGCCCCGGCCAGTATCGGATCTCCCTCGCCCTTCTCCAGCGGTACGGATTCACCGGTCAGAGCGGACTGGTCGACTGTGGACCGACCGGCCATCACCTGACCATCCATGGGAATCCGCTCTCCGGGCCGGATCAGGATCAACTCACCGGGTTCCAACGCTTCCACCGGCACCTCTTCCTGAACCCGCGGCCCTTGTTCCGTGGTCCCTGGCACGAGGCGGGTGGCCTTGTCCGGAGCGGTGGTCATGAGGCTCTCGATAGCTCCACGAGCCCGGGCTGCAGCGTATCCCTCCAGCCGCTCACCCAACGAGAAGAGGACCACCACCATTCCCGCCTCCACCCAGGCACCGATGACCAGAGCCCCCAGGACCGCGATGGTGATGAGAGCCTGGATGTTCAGCTCCCGGTTGATCCGGAGACCTCGCCAGCCATCCCGGACCACCGGAGCACCGGCAATAAGGAGGGCCGCCAACGCCGGCAGCTCGATCCAGAGGGCGTCCCAGTGGAGGATCTCGTGGAAGATGAGTCCTGGAACCAGGAGGACCGCCCCGATGAGCGCCGGCCAGGCCTCCCTCCGACTCAGAAGGTAGGGAAGAAGGGAGGTGGGCGGACCATGGGACGGTTCACCCCCCGCACCGCCGGCGGCACTGGAGGAGGATGACCTACCATCGTACCCCAGAGCCCGGACCCGGCCCAGGATCTCGTCCTCGGCAACCGCACCCGAAACCCGAAGACGGCCGGAGGAAAAATCCAGCTCACAGGTCTCTACCCCCTCCAGGGCAGATACGCTTTTCTCCACCGAGCGAGCACAGCTGGCGCAATCCATCCCGGTCACGCGGATATGCTTTATGTCAGGATCCCCGGCTCCATTGGGCCCGGTTCCCTGGGCATCAGCTTCCTTCCCGGCCAGCTCCCCGGCATCGGCTTGCGGTTTGGTCATGGCGCTCGATACCCCGGGAGGGTTTTCATGTGCCAACGGGGCGGAGGGTGTCCGGCTGCCCCCGGAAGGGTCCGCGGTTTCCCCTTCGATTCAGGGACCGAAAACACTCCTTGATTTTCATTTAATCTTGAATTATAGTTCATTCATGCACTCTACCGGTGGCAATCACACCCGCCGTCACCGGTCCCCTGCGACCATCCTTCTACGGTCACCGGCACCAGACCATGAGCTCACTCATCACACCGGGATTCCACCATCTCTCCTTCGTCTCGGCCGACGCTGAGAAGACAACCCAGTTCTACCACGACCTCCTGGGCCTCCACCCGCTATTCTCCAGCGGGCCAGGTGCTGCATCGGAGGACTCCGCCCTCTGGTTCGGGGATGAGAAGGGAAGGCCCGGCAGCCTCATCCACTTTCACCTCCGGCCTGGTGGCAAGCGAGGTGGATGGGGCGTCGGAGGGATCCACCACCTGGCGCTGGCAGTGGAGGACGAGGCCGTCCAACTCATGTGGAAGCGCCGACTCCAGGATGCCGGAGTCTCGGTTTCAGGCCCTTATGACCGAGGGTACTTTCACAGCATCTACTTCTCCGATCCCGACGGACACATCCTGGAGATCGCCACCCAGGGACCAGGCTACGACCTGGACGAGCCCATGGACCGACTGGGAGAGACGTTCGCCCGACCCGCCCCCCAGCGCCTCCGGGGGAACCGGGATGAGAAAGCCATCCGGCAGCAAACCCATCCTGATCCGGTCCCGGAAGTCACTCCGGAGATGGCTCTCCAGGGCATCCACCACGTCACCGGGATCACCGATGATCTGGAAGGGGCTCACGATTTCTACACGGAGGCCTTGGGACTTCGCCTCGTGAAGAAGACGGTGAATCAGGACGACGGCGAAACCCATCACCATTTCTGGGCCAACTACGAGGGCACCCGAGTGGCCCAGGGGAGCAGCTACACCCTCTTCGGCTGGCCCGGCTCCCGTCACCGGGCCCGGGAGGGTGTGGGCCAGACCCACCATATGGCCTTCCGGGCCCGAAACCTGGATGAACTGGAGAGCTGGGCCGACCGCATCCACTCCTTGGGCGTCTCCACCTCCAGGACCACCGAGGCCGAACCCTTCCCCGCCATCCGCTTCAACGCCCCGGACGGGATGCTGGTCGAGATCGCGGTGGAGGATTCTGTCCCCTCCCCCACCCAGACCAGTAGCGACGCATAGCACCAGAAGTCTGATCGGAAAGTGGGGTGCGGCCGCGCGCCGGGGTCTTGCGAGTGCCGGAGTAGGAACGACGACGAGGCGTAGCCGTAGTGCTACGGCGAGCGAGGCGTGACGACCTCCGGTGCCGCAACCCCTCCGCGCCCAGAGGGTTGCGTCGGCAGGGAGCCTCCTGGTGACGCGCAGGCTGTGGACGGTGGACGGAAGCCGACCTACCTTCGCCGTAGTTGTTCGTCTTCTGCGTTCCGGACCCGGTCGGTCAGGGTCCAGAGGTGAAAGGAGGTAGGTCCACATGTCCCTCTCCCGCCGATCCTTTCTGGGCTCCACCGCTGCCGGCGCCGCCGCCTTGGCCGGTGGCTTTGTCAGTCTCGCACGGCCGGCGCAGGCCTCTGCGGAGACCGGCCAAGCGGCCCTTCAGAGCCATCGAAATGGAAATCTTCCCAAGGGATACGATCCTTGGATCGAGGTGAATCCTCGGCACCTGCAGGCCAACGTGGAGGACGTGGCCCGGGTCACCGACGGCCGACCGGTCATGGCCACCGTCAAGAACAACGCCTACGGACTTGGCCTGGAAGAGGTGGGCCCGATCCTGGACCGGGTCCCTGAGGTGGAAGGGCTGGCCGTGGTGAAGGTGGATGAGGCCTTCCGGTTGCGTGACGCCGGCGTCCGGAAGCCAATCCTCCTCATGACCCGAGCCACCATGGCTGAAGCGCGGGACCTCATCCGGCTCAATGTGCGCCTGGCCCCCTATTCGGATGGGGACGGCTCGGACCTGGAGCGCCTCAGCCGGGAATTACACCGTCCCGTCCGGGTCCACCTCTACCTGGATACAGGGATGAGCCGCCTGGGGATGCCCTACCACCGGGCTCTACCCTGGATCGAGGACATGGCCAACCGTTCGGGAATCCAGGTGGAGGGCAGCTTCATGGGGTTCACCGAAGACACCGAATACGATCGGGAGCAACTGGCTCGCTTCATCGCCCTGGGTGAGGAGGCCCAAGAACGGGGGCTTCCTTTGGGACGTCTCCATGCCGCCTCATCCCGTCACGTCACCTTCATGCCCGAGTCCCACCTGGAGATGGTGCGGCCGGGTCTCGTCATCTTCGGGGCCCATGTCTCGGGAGGGCGGGAAGCAGGGACGATTGAACTCACCCCCGCCCTCCGCCTGCGGGCCCGCGTTCTTCGGGTGGAACGTCTCCGGCCGGGCGACTCGGTGAGCTACGGCCGGAACTACATCGCCGAGGACGAAGTCTACGTGGCCACTATCCCGGTGGGGCACAGCGACGGGTATCCCAGGCAGGCCGTGGAGGGTGTCCGGATCCTGGTGGGCGACCGTACGTACCCGGTCATCGGAGCGGTGAGCGCCAGCCACTGCATCATCGAGGTGGGGTCCGAGAAGACGGTTGAGCAAGGAGACGTGGCCACCCTCATGGGACCCGATCATCCCCACATCCATCCCAGCGAGATCTCAGACATCACCGGACGCTCGGTCTATGACGTTCTCATGCACCTGAGTCCGGATTTGCCCAAGCGTGGCTGGGTGGAGGACGCCCAATGAGGTCATGGCGCTCTCCCCACCCGCCCCCTGGACTCGGAGTCGCCCGACCATGATGAACCAGCTCAATACCCTCCCCCGTCGTCGATACACCGCCGGTCCAACCCCCCTCCACCCGTTGGATCGCCTCTCTGACACCCTGGGCGGGCCCCGGATCTTCATGAAGCGAGACGACGCCCTGGGGCTCACCGGGGGAGGCAACAAGACCCGCAAGCTGGAGTTCCTGGTGGCCGACGCCCTGGAGGCCGGCGCCGACACCCTCATCACCACAGGGGCGATCCAATCCAACCATTGTCGTCTCACCCTGGCTGCAGCTGTCCAGGAGGGGCTCCAGTGCCGACTCGTCCTGCAGGAGCGTGTTCCAGGGAGCTACGACCCCTCGGCGAGTGGGAACAACCTTCTCTACCATCTCCTGGGCGCCGAGGAAATCCAGGTAGTGGATCAGATCGACAAAGCCCCCGAAGCCATGGAGGCCATGGCCCGTGCCCTGGAGGCCCAGGGTCGGAAGGGGTACGTGATTCCAACCGGCGGCTCCAACCCCCTGGGGACCATGGGGTATGTCCTCTGTGCAGAGGAGGTGGCCAGCCAAGCCCTGGATCAGGGCCTTCGCATCGACCACCTGGTCTGCGCCTCCGGCAGTGGAGGGACCCACGCCGGTCTCCTGGCCGGATTCCATGCGACCCGGCGATCCATCCCGGTCACCGGAATCAGCGTGAGTCGCCTCCGGGACGAGCAGGAACCCCTGGTCCGGGACCTCACCCTCGAGTCTCTTGGGCGGCTGGGCGTCAAGGAGCCTCTGCCCGGGATGGCGGTGAGGGTTCGTGACGACTTCCTGGGCGCCGGTTACTCCCTTCCCACTCCGGAGATGGTGGAGGCCGTGAAGCTCCTGGCTCGGAAGGAGGGGATCCTCCTGGACCCTGTCTACACCGGGAAGGCCATGTCAGGGCTCATCGGAATGATTCGGGAGGGGCGCTTTCAGGAGGAGGAGAACGTGGTCTTCCTCCACACCGGGGGGGGACCGGCACTCTTCGCCGATCCGGACCTCCTGCTGAGTTGAACTCGAACCTGCGACCCATTAAAAGGCTGTTGAAGAACAGGAGCGACCGCCGTTGGGAGCGCCAGGCCGCTGGATCCAAGGCGGCTTGCCGCAGGCATAGCGGACGAGCTACGTCCAGGCGAGCCAACGCCGGAGGCGGCGGCCTGCCGCCCCAACCCGAAGGGCATCGGGAGGTTGGGGCCCTGGATCGTCGTTGGAGCCCTTTGCCGATGCACTGCGGCATCGCCTTCAAGGCTCCGCCTCGCCCAGGGCCGCAAGACCCCGATGGGGCGGTCGCTCCTGTTCATCAACAGCCTTTTAGGGATCCATGGCCAAACTCAAGCTCGATCTCCACGACATCTACAACCGGGGCCGACACATCGACAGTGAGTTGGACCGGGTGGTCCAGGAAGCCGTGGAGAAGAAGATCAAGACCGTGGAGATCATTCCCGGAAAGGGGAGTGGCCAGTTGAAGAAGCGGGTCCTCCGATTCCTTCAACAGAAGCGAATCAAGAAGCTCTACCACCGGGTGGAGAAGGATTCCAGGAACCACGGCCGGCTCTTCGTCCACTTCCGGCACTGACGCTGCCAGACCCGGGCCAGTCGAATCTGCCCCCCCTTCCCAACACGGTGAGTTGCCCTGCAGGCAGATGCGAAATATTGTGATATTGTAAGATCCTCGTCAGAACGACCTCGGTCCAGCTGGTCCCGGTTTCATGAGGCCCTTCATGACCGCTCGCTCCTGGATCCCTCCCGGCAAGAGAGTTGCAACGTGAACCGTGTCGCATCCCCCTCCCATGGCCACCCGATCCTTCGCCACCTGACCCGATGTCTCGTGGCAGGCGTCCTCGTCTTTTTCGTCAGCTCCTGTGCCGACACGGGACCCGAATCCCCCACCGGACCCTCGGAACAGCTTGAGCAATTGGGACCACCGGCCCATGGGCTCTTCCAGGACTTCGGACCGGCCATCCAGGCCGCCGATCGATACACACCGGCCCTCATGCAGAACCCCAACATCGTGGGAACGGCAGTGGGACTGAACGATGAAGGGCGACCCTCCGTCCGGCTTTTTCTGGTGAGCGAGCACGTCCCTGGGCTGCCTGAGCACCTGGATGACGTGCCGGTAAGCACCGTGGTTACCGGCCAGTTCCACCTTCGACAGGCAGACCCTACCAAGCGGGCTCGCCCTGCTCCCATGGGATTCTCGGTAGGTCATCCGGACATCACGGCCGGCACACTGGGCGCTCGGGTCACGGATGGCACCAACGTCTTCATCCTGAGCAACAACCACGTCCTGGCCAACAGCAATGACGCCAGCATCGGCGACGATCAGCTCCAGCCTGGCTCCTTCGATGGGGGAAATGCCCCTGAGGATGTCATCGGCACGCTGGCCGATTTCGAGGAAATCAGCTTCAGCGACAGCAACATCATGGACGCCGCCATCGCCCTGGTGGACCCATCCGACGTGAGTGGAGCCACCCCCGAAGATGCCTATGGAGCCCCAGGGACCAACGTCCAGGATGCGCAGATAGGGATGGGTGTCCAGAAGTACGGGAGGACCACTGGGCATACCACGGGCACCGTGGAAGAAATCAATGTCACGGTATCGATCTGCTTCGCCACCCGAGGGCTCTTCCAGTGTGCCCAGTCCGCCACCTTCGTCGACCAGATCTCCATCGGCCCCGGAAGCTTCAGCGACGGAGGGGACTCGGGATCGCTCATCGTCACCGGAGACAACAGCAGGAATCCGGTAGGACTTCTCTTTGCAGGTAGCACCACCCGAACCCTGGCCAACCCCATCGGCCCCGTCCTGGATCGGTTCGGAGTGGAGATCGACACCACGATCCCCGACGAAGACACCGGCGAGCCCGGGGACCCGGACCCCACTGGTCCAACAGCCGAATTCAGCTATGCCTGCGACGAACTCCAGTGCCAGTTCAATGCCTCCGGCTCCACCGCCGGGGACGAACCCATCACTTCCTACAACTGGGACCTGGGTGATGATACGTCGGCGTCAGGAGACATCCTCTCCCATAGCTACGCCAACGCAGGAACGTACTCCGTCACCCTCACCGTGACCGATGAAGGTGGTCTTTCCGATTCCCAGGTCCAACAGGTGACGGTCCAGCTGGACGAGGAACCAGTGGAGGGGGAGCTGGGCATCGATCACTTCCAGGTGAGTACCCGGTCCAGCGGTCCGTGGCAGAGGGCCACGGTCCAGTGGACCGTCTCCCACACAGGAAGTGGGTTGGGCACCGTGACCACCGAACTTCTGGATGGCGACACCGTCCTGGACGCCCAGACCACCAACGTCAGCGGCGACACGGCGTCAGGGGAGAGCGAACTTCGGACCCGGACCGGGAATCCCGACACGGTGAGGCTCACGGTGACTGATGTGGACGGGAACACCCAGGTGGCCGAGGCGCCGGTGTTCTGATCGAGCGTCCAAGCTGGACACATCTCACCAGGCTCAGCGAGGTGTGTCCAGCTTCGGGTCCACTGGGTCCACTGGGTCCACTGAGTCCACTGAGTCCCCCCCCCGACATCAACCTTCCAGGACGGGAGGATCCCAGGTCATGCCGGCCCGCCTCACGTCAACTCACACAACGCCATCCGGACTCGTGGCGGCCAGTCACCGGGCTTGGCTCAGCCTGGCCCTGGTCTGCATGATCCTCGGTGGCTGCGCCGGCAACCAGGACAACATTCCGGAAAGTG
>PWWP01000136.1 GCA_003562075.1 Gemmatimonadota bacterium | reverse complement strand
GGGTGAACTTCCAAGGGCAATCGCCCGTGACCGTGGAGCCCTTCACCTACGCCTACGGGCCGGCGGAGCTGCCCCACGAGACACGCTGCGGCAATGAAGGTGAATGCGTTCTCTTCATCGCCTTCGAGGAGCCAGTGGACGCCGTCCCGGTCCGCGGGGGTGACCTTCCTCACCGGCGCTGACGCTGACTCTTCGATTCATTCTCGCCACTCACGGGGGGTGACCAGAGGGTCGGGTCCCCCCCGCCAGTGGCCTCTCCTCCGATCGGTCCCGAAGACCACTTCTACCGGATTTCTAGAACTTCTCTCCCTTGGCTTCTCGGATGTGGCTGCCCACGGGACGAATCCGCGTCCACATGGTCCAGAAGTACAGAGCGAGACCGGCGATCTGGCCGAGCCCTCCCAGCACGACGACCCAGGCCAGCGGTGCCGCGTCGACCCATACGCGCACCAACTCGCCCAGGAAGCGAGCCGCCGTGGAGATGACCAGAATCCAGTATGACGCTTCGATACGTTCCGGCCGGTAACGCGTATCGTCCTTGGCGGCTCGGGGAAAGAGCCAGATCGCAACGCCCAGGATCAGGAACATGACAAACCCCACCTGGACTGCGTGGGTATGAGCCGAGACCAGGTGGGGATGGGGAAACACACCAAAGAGCTCACGTCGGACCAGAATCCAGGCTCCCACCAGAAGTCCGGCGAACAGGAACACGATCCCGGTCTTGATGAACCGTCGAACGAGCGTGTACACGGTCGATTACCCCTTTGAGGCCTGGAACAGATTCAGCCGTCGGCAGGCGCCTGCCGAGCCAGGTAGTCCGCCACCTCTTCCACGAACTCCCGGTAATTGATCTCCTCACCGGGACGCTCCGGGGACTCCCCGAGCCAGCAGTGGGGTTGGCGCCGGCCGTACTCGACCCGGGCGTCGGCAGGTGGATCCGTGACGGAATCCAGGAACGCCTCCAATCGGTAGACGGCGAGTTCCAGGTAGTAGGAGTCCATGTCTCCGGTGGCGATGTGGATCTTTCCACGGAGGTCGGGCCCAAGGGTGGACCAGTTTTCTTGCAGGTGGTGGTGCAGGTCGTAGTGCTCCCTCCAGTACTCGGCCGTCTCCCGATCGATCTCTCCCGTCTCGTGATCCCAGATCGGACGGGGATACCCATCTTCACCCAAGGGCCCGTATGCCGCTTCCCAGATTGCCCATTGCCCACCGGAGCGACTTCGATCGGCCACGGCCAGCTCGAAGTGGCCCTCCTGCCGCATGGTGAACTGGATGTTGCCGTCGGCATTCCGGTTGCTCGGGCGCTCGGCCTGGATCCATCCCTGGTCCAGCTCATAGGCGTTCTGGTCTTCGTAGATGTTCACAATCTGGTAGGCATGGAAGTCTACCGAGTCCGGACACCACGCCCAGCTCCCACCGAAGGTACGGGGGTGGAAGACCTGCAGGGCCAGGGCCTCCCATCCTCCTGTGGACCCCCCGGCCAGAACCCGGGCCCAGGGCTCGGAGAGCATCCTGAACTCCTCTTCGAGGAAGGGGATGAGTTCCTGGGTGATCGCATCGCCGTAAGGCCCCACATTCGGCGAATTCACTGAATAGGAGGTGTCGTAGTAGGGATTCGCGTCCCGGATCGTGACGATGAACATCCCAGGAGCGTCCTCAGACATCCAGAATCGAGAGAAACCTGCAGTGCGACCGCTCCCCTCCTCGCCGAGAGCAAAACCGAAGGGGGATCGGTCCCCGGGGAAGTGACCCAGGTGGAAGAGGACGGGATAGGTTTCCGTTCCATCATCCTGGTAGTCGCGAGGAAGAAGGACATTGGCACCGAGGTACATGTCCCGTCCCCAGAACTCCGATAGGAGTTCGCTGCGCATCTTCACGAAGCGGACCTGCTCCCGGTCCCGTGGATTCCCGAGTTCGAGCACCTCCCCCTCGCGGAGGGGCTGGATCGGAGGGATCACCTCGTCGAGGGAGAGATGGATCACACTCTCCTCGCCCGGCCCGATCCGAATCGTCTCCACCGGGGAATGGGCATTGCCCGGGGAGATCCAGATGTTCTGCCCATCCCCCGTCTCCCGGGGCATCTCCAATATGTGCCCATCCGCACGCGGGTAGGTGGTCCACGCACTTAGAAGGGCCTGGGCACGGTACTCGCCCGGGGGCAGCTCCCCAAAGGACCGGAGGGGAAAGCCCCGGACCTGGGGATCCCCGCCTCGCAGGAACACTTCGGCGTCCCCATCCAGCCCTTCCACGTCCATCCCGAAGAAAGGCACTCCGGTGACCCCGACTCGGCGACGCGGCTCCGGCGCGGGTTCGTCGTCCTCCTCGTCAGGCGCGTCGTCCAACCGATCCAGCACGATGTAGAGCCTTCCCTTCACTGGCGTCTCTATCCCGAGCTCAGCCATCCCCTCTACGGTGGCAGGGGGCAGACGCACCTCGAAGGCCAGACTTCCGGCTTCGGCCTGCTCCGTGGACATGGGCGCCTGGTCGGTGGGACCGCACCCGGCCACGAGGCCCAGGAGGAGGGCTCCGACGAGCGCTCGAACATCGGAACCCCCTCCCAGGGGAAGGCGATGGCGGAGAAAGGAACTGGCTGTCCTGAGAGGAGTGTCGATAGAGAGCACGGGCCGAGTCCTGGAGGCGGAAGGGGAAGGGAGCCCCGCCTAAGCTGCTGGGATCAGCTTACGTCCCGCAAGGGAGCTGAGCCCCCCTCCCTGCCGGCATGTGATCTACCGGGCCAGAAACCGGTCGAGGAAATCGACGTAGGCCTCCACCGCCGGAACCCGGCTCCGCCCGGTGCCGAGTGGAAGTGGATCCGGACGCGATCGCCTGGCGAGAAGATGTAGATGGACGGGATCACGGTTGGATCACGAGTCGATCACGGGCGCCGAATATGCTTCTCCCACGACGGCACTCCGCTGGTTGACGCTCCGGGTCGAAAAGATCCGTGGCTCCAAGCCGGCGCCAAGAGATCACCTGTTCCACGGAGACACCCATGTCCAGAGTCATTCGCCGAACCACCGCCGCCATGGCCGCCCTGATTCTGGCCGCTCCGGCCTGCACCAGCCCGGCCACCCCCACGTCCACCAGCGCGGTCGAAAGTATGGACGCCCTTACGGCGTCCGGCCCCAATGCCTCGAACGGCCAGGTGGTCCTCAGCATTCCCGATGAGGACCCGGGCCCGCCCTTCTACGCTCGCGTAGGCTATCAATCTCTCCATGATGGCGGACTCCTGGCCATTCCCTTCTATCGGAGTCCGGCCTGCATCCCGGCTGATTTCAACCTCCTCGAATTCTTTCACTTCCCCACGGGCCCCACGGATCCGGCAGCATTCGCCTGCCCGCTCCAAATGACGGGGCGCCTCCTCATTGAGCCCGATGCTGCGCCAGGAACGTTTCCGCGGCAGGTCGTGCTCCAGGGCGATGCAGTTCCCATCTGGTTCATACCGCTGCTCGACTTCCAGGCCGCAGCCGACGACGGCGAGGTGACGATGGCGCAGTTAGCGGCCCTGTCGCCCGTGAAGGGAACTGCTTCCCGGTTCCACGAGACACTTCATCCCCGGGAGGATGAGCATCGGATCATCATCGATGCCAGAGGCACGCTGGAGGACGGACGCACATTCCGGTTCCATGCAACCCACATCGACGACGTGGCACGGGTAATCCGGATCAACATCCGGTAGCCGAACCATGCAGACCCGTTCTGCCATGACCGGGCCAGCGACCTTGCACGGATGGAGGAACTCGTGGAGTGGATGGAGGAAGCGGTCAGCATCGATCCACCGGAGTGGACGACCACTCCACGGGTCAGGAGAAAGTCGGGTTCGAGCAGGCCCATGACCTCCACAGGGGCTCGATACGCAACCCTCTGGCTGCAGGGGCTGGGCACCCCTCCAGAACCTCGCTCCCCGTAGCACAACGGCTACGCCTCGTCGTCGTTCCTACTCCGGTACTCGCAGGACCCCGGCGCGCGGCCGCACCCCACTTTCCGATCAGACTTCCAGACCCTCGCCCACATCATCCACCGTTTCGCCACGCCCCGATCCTTTCACCTGACGACCCGATTCTTTCACCCATTTGACAGCCACTTAATGGAGCCGTATGCTGGCGAAAAATTCTCATCGTCCATGCGTGGTCCCACCGTCCAGCTCACCCCTGGGTTGCAAGTGGCGTATCCATCGGTTTTAGGGCGATTTGGCGTAGGACTCCGCGTTGGAAGCGACCAGCCTTCAGAAGGAGTAAAGTATGGACGGCTCGAGATGGATCCCGTGGGTGCCAGGTTCCCGAAGTTCGGAAGATGTTCCGAGTGGGAGATCGAAGAGAGACCACATGAGCAGGGAGCGCGCAATTCTCCCTGGCCGCCTTCGTGGGCTACTTTCCTCGCTGATTCTGCTCGCGGTCGGGCTCTTTCTGGCCGGTCCCATCTCGGCCCAGGAAGGCACCATCACCGGCACGGTGGTAGACGCGGCCACCCAGGCCCCCCTGGGAGGCGTGCAGGTCTTCTTGGAGGACACGGACTTCGGTACCCTGACGGGACAGAACGGCCAGTTCACCATCGGGAGCGTAGCCCCCGGGACCTACCAGGTCAGCGCCATGATGCTGGGATCAGCGCCGTCCACCGAGGAGGTCACGGTGGAGGCGGGAGCCACGGTGACGGTGGATTTCCAGCTCCGTCGTGAAGCTCTGGCTCTGGACGCCGTCGTCGTCACGGGAACCGCGGGTCAGGCCCGGAGACGGGAGGTGGGGAATACCATCGCCCAGATCAATATGGCGGACATCTCCGAACCGGTCACCCGGGTAGATCAACTCTTCCAGGGGCGGGCGGCCTCAGTCACGGTCACTGAGGGACCCGGCACCATGGGGGGCTCGTCAGCCATCCGCCTTCGCGGAAATGTGAGCCTGAGTCAGAGCAACCAGCCCCTCATCTATGTGGACGGGGTCCGGCAGGGAGCCGACTCCTACCCCACCCCCACGTCCACTGGTGTCTTCTACGCTCGGAACCACGCCACCTCGAATCCACTGAACGATCTGAACCCGGAGGACATTGATCGGGTGGAGATCATCCGGGGGGCTGCAGCCACCACTCTCTACGGCTCGGAGGCGGCAGCAGGGGTGATCCAGATCTTCACCAAGCGAGGGGCCGAGGGTGCTGCTACCTGGAACGTCCAGACGAACCACACCTTCGGCGAGCTGGCCAAGTTCGGCTCGAGCGAGCGGCCCTTCATGAACATGGAACCGTTCCTCGAGACTTCCTACATGGCCGAGACCTCCCTGTCCGTTACCGGAGGAACAGAATCCGTTCGGTACTTCCTGTCGGGGCTGTATGAAGACGGCAGCGGAATCCATCCCAACGATGAACGGACCCGGATGGGCTTCCGGGGGAACGTCACGTTGCAACCCATGGACAACCTGACCATCGACTGGAACACCTCGTATTCCGACACCGACATGAAGGTGACGCACACGGGGAACAACCTGTTCAGCCTTCAATTCAATGCCTGGCGAATCCCAAACAACACGGTGGGTTCCGCCGACCCCGAAGTCATCGGCCGGCTCCTGGACGCCTATATCCTCCAGGAGCACCAGCGGGTGAACACCGGCTTCACGGCCAACTATACCGTGAGCCCGACCCACAACCACAGAATGACCCTGGGGCTGGATCGCCTGACCCAGGAGGTACGTCACGTCACTCCGTTCGACTACATCCTCTACTCCGAGGGCTATGTGGACGAACGCCGCTGGGCAATGGAGCAGCTCAGCGTGGAGTACGCGGGTAGCTACACCCTTGAGTATGGCTCTGACCTGCGACAGCGGGTCTCCTGGGGTGGTCAGGCCATTCGCCCTGAGCAGAGCGAACTGGCCGGCTTTGGACGGGGCCTCCCGGGCCCGGGGGATCACACCCTGGCCAGCACCGCCGTCCGGTTGACCGAGAGTTCACGGAATCGGGTGATTGACGCCGGAGTCTTCGGTGAAAGCATGTTCGACTTCCGAGACAAGTACTTCCTCACCCTGGGCCTCCGGGTCGACGGCAACAGCACCTTTGGTGACGACTACGGGCTCCAGGCCTATCCCAAGGTCAGTGGGTCCTGGGTTGTTTCGGACGAGGACTTCTGGAACGAAGACTGGGGCAACTTTCGGGTCCGAGGCGCCTTCGGAGCCGCAGGGCGTGCACCCGGTCCCTTCGACGCGGTCCGCACCTGGCAGCCTCGGAGCTTCGTGGGACGCACCGCTTTCCTCCCAGCCAACGTAGGGAACCCGAACCTGGGGCCCGAACGAACCCGTGAAGTGGAGGTCGGTTTCGAGAGCAGCCTCCTGGAAGACCGCCTCACCCTGGACGTCAACTACTACTGGGCGAACACGCAGGATGCCCTGCTGAACGTCCCCCAACTCCCTTCGCTGGGATTCGTCTCATCCCAGCTCGAGAACATCGGTGAGCTCTCGAACCAAGGGCTGGAGGTCACCGCCCAGGCCCGGGTTCTGGAACGGGCTGGATGGGGATGGGATCTGGGTGCCAATTTCTCGACGAACCGAAGCGAAGTTCTGGACACCGGGGGTCAGGTGTTCTCGACGATCGTGGAAGGGCAGCCGGCGCCGGTCGCCCGCTGCACCCGGATCCTCAACGCCAATGAGTTCGCCGAGCCAGAGCTGGAGCGGGACGCCTTCTGCGGTCCCACCGCTCCGACCCAGGAATTGGGGCTGAACAGCAGCCTCTCCCTCCCTTGGGCAGGCGTCAGCCTCTCCTTCCGAGGTGAGTACGTGGGCGGACATGTGGCGACCGTCCCCCACGGTAACATGGTAAACCGTGGCGCTGGTTCACCGGCATGTGACGCCAGCATGAGTGGAGCCTACGCACACGTGCCCTATTTCGAGTACTCGCCGGATCACCCTGGCCTGGCCAACGTCAACGCCCGCGACAGGGCACGTTGCTACCGAGAAACCCAGGTCTCAGGAGTCGACTCGGGGCAGCGAGCCGACTTCTTCAAGATCCGCGACATCGGTATGGCCCTTCCCGTTGGGTTCGCCGTCCCAGGGGCATCAGCGGCGACCCTTCGCATGTCCGTCTCCAACATCCTGGTATGGACGCATGATGAGTGGCCTATCATGGACCCGGAAACCGGAGGTACGACGAACGCCCTCAACCCCTACGGTGTCAGTGGGGAGTCGTCAGGCGCCCCCCGGCGGTTCACGCTCTCACTGCGGGCCACCTTCTGATGGTCCGCCGACGACCCCAACCTGCCGAATCGCCACCTCACATGGGCAGGGTGCTCCGTAGAGGTACAAGTTCGTCGAACCAGCAACAGTTCAGTGGAGGAGAAATGACCGAACCAACAGGCACTACGTTGGATGGCTCCCACACGACCCTCCAGGACCGGGCTCGACGGCGCATCGTGGCCCCCATCCTTTGGGCCCTTGCCAGTCTGGTCCTGATCACAACTACGGCCTGCGACTTCAACGTGACGAACCCAGGTCCGGTTGCCGATGAGTTCCTGGACGACCCAGGAGCCCATGACGCCATCGTGACCGGGGCCAGCGCCATGCTGTCCGAGTCACTCTGGAAGGCTCAGCTCCTGGGAGGGGAAACGACCATGGAGATCACACGGACGGGCAGGAATTTCGCTGGCCAGGGGATCAAGACTCCACCCAACCTTGGGGTGCTGGCTCGAGACCGAGGGCTCAGCGCATCCTTCTGGAGTGCCCACCAGCAGGCCCGTTGGATACCCGAATCGGCGGTGACACGATTCGACGAACTCCTGGGTGGAGAATCCAACTCGTACGAGTTCACGGCCCGGGCCTTGGTGAAGGCTGGATTTGCAAATCGCATTCTGGGTGAGAACGTCTGCACAGCCGTGATCGACGGCAGCGGTCCTCAGGAAAACCAAGCCTACTGGGAGCGGGCCGAGGCCACCTTCACCCGTGCCCTGGAGGTCGCCCAGGCCGCAGGTGAACCGGAGCTGGCCGTGGCCGCTCGGGCCGGCCTGGCCCAGGTGCTCGGACGAGGCTTGGGCCGATGGGGCGAAGCAGCCAGTCACGCTGCCCAGATCCCCCCCGATTTCACCTATGAAGCTCAGTTCGGCGACGGCGATGTCCCTGAGTTCAACCACATGGTCTACATCACCGACGGGGATTCCTGGCGGGACCTGACCGTGTTGAACAGCTTCGCCGAGGACTACTACCTGGAAACGGGTGACCCTCGAGTCCGTTGGGAGGACACGGGGCGCACGGACACTCCGGATGGCCTCCGTCTCCTGCGTCAACGGAAGTGGACAGAGCTGAGCGACAATGTGAATCTGGCGAGCGGCCGGGAAATGCGACTCATCGAGGCTGAGGCCCTGCTTGAACAGGGTCAGTGGCAGGCTGCCATAGACCTGATCAATGGACTCCGGGAGGGGCTCACCAGTGATCACGACGGAACCCCGATCCCCCAGGCCGAGGCCAACTCGCTGGAAGAAGGCTGGACCGCCCTGAAGTTCGAGCGAAGAGTGGAGCTCTGGCTCGAAGGTCGGCGGATGGGCGACACCCGCCGCTGGATCGCGGAGAACACGCCAGGAGAAATGGAAGATCTCTCCTGGGTCATGCGACTCTGCGTCCCAATTCCACAGAACGAGGCGGACAACAACCCGAACATTCCCCAGGACTGGGTGGATCCAGCCAACCCCCTCTTCAGCGGATCCGTAGACCGCTGATTCGACGGGTCAGGGAGGTCAACGAGGAGATGCGGTTGAGGAAGAAAGGGAAGCGAGTCCTCTATCGTGCTGCCGGTTTACTACCTCTTCTCGGGGCCTTCCTGGCCCTGGTGGGCTGCCACCACTACACCGAAACCCCTCCTGAGACGATCGCCCCGGGGGCCGAGGTCAGGGTCCACCTTTCGTCAGGGGAAGGTGCTGCCCGTTCCGAGTTCCTGGAGTCCCACGTCCGGGCCGTTCAGGCGAGGTGGGAGGGACTCGAGGCCTCACGGATGGCCCTCTCGGTGCCTGGAGACGAGGTGCGCGAGGGCCTCCAAACGCGTACGCTCCGACAGCGGATCGTCCTGGAGCGAGAGGATGTGTCCCGGGTGGAGGTGAGGTCGCTGGATCGCACCCGCACCACCGTGGTGGTCGCGGCGTTGACAGTGGGTCTGGGGTGGTTCATTTACAACAATTTCCAGGTTGACGAACCCGGCACCCCACGTCCACCTCCTCCCAATGGGGAACTCTGACCTCTCTTGCAGGCGTCGGATTCCACTATCGGGCATTTCTTGGACCGGCAATCCTCTACGAAACACCCATCACAGAAGTGGCTCCAACAACCCAGCGCCCGTTTGCCCCCTCACCTGTATTCCGGATTGGGCGCACCGAACCGGCTCCCTGCCTCCCACCTCGAGCGCTGGTTCCCATAGGCGGGCATCCCCCCTTCATCCCTCAGCATGCGAGCCAGGTGGAGGAGGTTCCAGCTCATGAACGTCGTGTTCCGGTTCGTGAACTCGTTCTCCGGTCCACCTGAGCCCTCATCAAGATAGGACGGGCCGGGCCCAGCCTCACCTACCCAACCAGCGTCTGCCTGAGGGGGGATCACGTAGCCCAGGTGCTGCAGAGAATAGAGGATGAGGCCCGCAGTATGAGAACGCTCGGGAGATTTCTTGAGCGTGCAGTTGAGGAAGAGAGCTCTCAATCCAGTGAAATTCCACGGGAAGGACGTTGGGTCCACCGGGGCGTCGTCGGGTCGGTCGGGCATGGTCGGATCTCCAGTTGAACGGGCGAACCGCCAACCAGTCCCCTGGTTGACTTCGATTGAATCCTGCGCCGCATCCCTCGTCTACAAAAGCCAATCGCTGTGCCCCATCCCGGGTTCCCGCGCCTCACATCCGGAAAGGGGTCGAGACAACTGAAATCAGGATGACGCGCCACCGGTATTCCTGGCACCTTGCTGGGGGAATTCGGAACTGGGCAACGGATCGCCCTGAAAACTCGGTGTGGCGGATCCGGAACGTCTTCACAGGCCAAACCCGTACCATTCCCGAGCCCACATGGTGGCCGTGCGCTCAGGACCTCGCCCACCGCGCTCCCCATCGGATCAAGAGGCCAGATTTGTGGAGTGGCTGTCCAACTGCTGGGCCTGCGCCACTACCGGAAGGACCCGCTCATCAGTCATGCGACGCTCGAGTCTTCTCGTCTCGCCCCCTCAGAACCGAAAGCTGTAGTTCACCTTGATCGCCCCACCACGGGACAGGGTGGTGAACTCCCGGTCCAGGAGGCGGGCCACCTCGTTCTGCCAGTTGTGCGTCCAGACCAGGAAGACATCGCTCCCGGGCCGAACGATCCACCGAGCTCGGGCAAAGAGCCCCACCACCCGGGATACGTCATCGTACTGGACATTCCCGGTGAAGGAGGTGAGGGGACTCAGGTTCCACGAACCCGACAACCGAACCAGGTTCGTGTTGAAGTCGCCCTGCTCCAGCCGCACTTCGTTCCGCTGGTACTCCGTGGTCACGGAGACGCCCCTCCGCGGCCGCACCGTTCCACGTAGGTCGAACTCCGTGCGCTCCCCATCCCAGAAATCGGAGCGTCCCACGTCCAGGGCGCCGGACAGGATTCGACGACCGGCAGTCTGTCCCCCCACGGACCATCCCCAGGCGTCGTAATCCCCTGCCGGGATGACAACTGCGTCATCCTCGCTCCCGTGGATGGTGAAGGTACGCTCCAACCGCTCGAACTCCCGCCCCACCTGGAAGCTGAACCGATCCCCGCTCTCGAAGTTCACCTGGAGGGGCTGCAGCCGGAACTGTCGGTAGAGGACCCGGTTGTCCCAATCGGTAAGGTATTCGAAGTAGAACTGGTGCTCGGTCTGGCGGACGGAGGCCAGCCACTGGGGACGAGGCGCGATGGTCAGGGTGGGCTGATGGCGCCGGAATCCCCGGCGCTGAGCAAATCCCACCGCTGGGTCCCATCCAGGCCCGAAGTCCCGATACGACGAGTGCAAACGGAAAATGTCATTGGGGAGGTTCCACCGATATCCCCGGGCCCGGTAATCCGGAGAGAAGAACCCGGCCTCCCCGGTGGGATCGGTGTGGAAGATCATGAAGCCCTCGATCTGTGCGTTGTAGCGCCCCAGGGCCTCCGAGGTGTAGAAGTTGAAATCACCCCCGGCCGTATGGCGGTCCACCGGAGCCTCGGAGGTAGACCCCTGTAGAGGATCAAAGGCTGTGGCACGGCGGGTGTAGACGGCGCCCACGTGGGACTGCTGGAATAGACTCCGCCTGACCCGGCCCACAGTGAAGTCCTCGGTCGGCCAGAGTTGGTCCAGATCCTCCGATTCCAGGGCCGTCTCCCCCGTCCTGATCTGGTAGAACCCCATCTCGTAGCGGCCTGCCTGCCCTCCCAACCTCGCTCCATAACGGATGGGCACCTCCTGCCCCTGCACCAGCCCGATCCGGCGGCTGAAGAAGGGGTCGGCCCAGCTGAAGGAGTGGACGCCGGAGCCTTCCAGGAAAAAGCCCCGCTGTTCGGGGAAACGGAGGGGGAAACGGGTCAGATTCACCCTTCGGGCATCTACCTCCACCTCAGCGAAGTCGGTGTTCACCGTGACACCGGCACGAAGGGACGGAGTGACGGAATAGGAGACATCCAGGCCCGTCTTGGCATTCGTGTCCCATGGAGTGCCCAGCGAGGGGGACTGGTTGCCGTCGGTGAGTAAATAGGGCTTCACCTCCACGCCCAGGCCCTGATTGATCCGCTCCAGGCCCCGGAGCTCCCCGGCACTAGCCGGCCGGAAGAGGCTTTCGTTCCGGCGCCAGCCACTCCAGAGGATCTCCTCGCTCTTCCGGCGGATGGTGCGCTGGAAGTTGATTCCCCAGGTGTCCCGCTGCGGATCGAAGTTGAGGGTGGAGAAGGGGATCCGTATCTCTGCGGACCATCCGTCGGACCGGATCTGCGTTCGAACCTCCCAGATCCCATCCCATCGCTTATTGATGCCTCCACCGCCGCCGATGAGTCCATCCCCCATGAGCCCGGCAGGATTGATCTCGAAGAAATATCCGGTCCGGCCGTCTCGGAAGGTATCCAGAATCCACATGAACCGGTCGTCCGTCCCAAGCCCTGCGTTCCGCTCGAGCTGGTGGGCCAGGATTCCCTCCGGCTCCGAATCATAGAACATGGCCCCGATGTAGAGGGCCTGGGAGTCGTAGAGGAGACGGATTTCGGTCGGCTCCGAAGGCACACCCCCTTCCACCGGGTCCTGTTGCCGGAAGTCGGTGATGGGGACCGCCTGCCTCCAGACCTCCTCATCCAGGCGCCCATCAATCTGAACGACGGAGCCGTCGGCGATCCGGGTGGCCTCTACGGTTGGTCGAGCATTGACATCGTTGGCCTGCCCCTCCAACTCGGAAACCGGAAGTACCAGGAAGCAGAGGGCTAGACTCGCAATCTTGCCCAGACGGGGCTGGCCGCCCTTGTCCAGGCGGGGGGAAGTGTTTGGACGACGCAAAAAGAATAACATCCGCAGTGGGTCCCGAGTCCGGAGGCAGGTCCGATTATGTGTGGAAAGGAGCGCCTAAAGATACCCTTCCAGCCCAGGTGAGGCGACCTCCTGCTCTCGTGTAAGCAGACAAGGTGACTCAACTCTGGTAGGGCAGACGTCGGACGGGATGAATTCGTTGAATGGGTCGGAGGAATCCTCAGGGTTCAGACCGGCGTCACGGGGAAATGGGGCCCGGTCGCGTCCGAAAGCACAATGGCCCGCACTAAAAGGCCGTTGAAGCAATACAGGGACCACCGCGACGGGGTCTTGCGAGTCCGGGGCGAGGCGGAGGTCCTAAAGCGATGCGACAGCATCCGTGAGGAACTCCAACGAAGATCCGGGTGCACAAACCCCCCTTCCCCCTTCGGGTTGGGACGGCAGGGAGCCCCCTCGGTCGTTGGCTCCCCTCGACGTAGCTTTCGCTATGCCTCCGGGTCGCCGCCTACGATGGAGCTCCCTGGCGTTCCCAACGGTGGCACCTCTACTTCCTCAACAGACTTCTAGGTGATCCTGGTGTTGGGACCCGGGTTGAGCGTTGGGGGATGGAGGTCCGGTGAAAACGGGAAGCAGGGCCCGGTGAACAAGCCAACCACTACGATACAGGACGAACCGGACCTGCTCACAGTCCATGAATCCACCCACAGACCTGACCCGAGCCCCGCCCCAGGACCCCCCTGCCGGTCGCAGGGGACCTGGGGAGGGCCGCATCCAATCCTGGACGCCCACTCCACCCGGGCCGACCTCACCTCACTGCCCGACCCGCATCTCCTTGTTGTCGACGGGCAGTTCCAACTCCGGGGTCAGGTACACGAACCACACGTAAGCATTGCTCACGTTGGAGATGGGGAAGTCTGCGAGCGCTTCTAGTGAGAAACTTGTCGATTCAAGCTCCTGGGCATGGAGGACCTGTCCGCCCTTCCGAAGCTGGAACTCCACGGCCAGCTCCCCGTCCACCTCCCGGAAGGTGTGGCGGAAGGTATACCATCCGGCCCGGTCCACGGAGGTGTCCTCCACGAAGAGCCCATCCTCTGTCCGGGCCACATCGTGGCTCAGGTACCGGAAGTTGGGCCACTCCTCGTCCAGCACCTGGAAGCTGTTGGCGTACCCGAAGGCCGTGTCTTCTGGCCAGTCAGGGTCCAGATACACGTCCAGCTCACTCACAAAGCCTGCCTGTGGGAATGCGTCGTTCTGGGGTACGACGGTGGCATCAGAGGACGCAGGTCCGCTCCCGTGGGGGAAGGCGTCGTCGTCGTCCCACGGTTCAACGCAGTCTCCATGGGAGACCACAGCGTACGCTCGGCCCACGGAAGGACGGAGGCCCTCGCTACCGGGACCAGCTTCCACCCGTTCAATGTGCCCGCACCACGTACCCTCGGCGGGACGGTCAGCCGTCTCCCATCCGTCCAGCCCGTGGTTGAAGTTCTGCTGCCAGCCGCGGAACGGGACCTGGGCGTGTGAGGCGGCGTTGGCCGAGGATTCCTGTTCCGCTGTCATGGCCTCCGGCGCAGGGCTCGTGGGCGCATCGTCACAGGCCGTCGTGGCCACGGCAAGTCCCGCCGCAAGGACACAGATGGCCCCGAGGCGTGGGGCAAGCCAGCGGGACAGGTGAGATCGGGGCGGCTGCGGTTTCCGGGTCCGGTCAGACATGGGGTCACCTCCCATTCGAGTGAATTGATCAACCGCGTGTACCCATGGTGGCCCGCCGTCCTTTGCCTCCTTTCACTCGGCCCTTAGATTGCCGTCTAAGGGCCGCCTGCACGCCACCCCCTCGCTCTTCGAGGTCCCCTGGAAGGCGGCCGGAGGAGCATGGAGCGATGCGCCCAACGGTCGAACTCCGGATTCTCGGGCCCACAGAGCTGCGCGGCAGCGACGGGGCCCTGGTCCACTCCTTCCTGCCTGGACCCAAGCGCCTGGCCCTCCTCTCCTACCTGGTCCTTGCTCGGCCCGGAGCTTTCGTCCGCCGGGACCGCGTCCTCCTCCACTTCTGGCCTGACCGGGATCAGCAGGCTGCCCGCAACGCCCTGAGCAACATGCTGCACCAGATCCGCCGGTCCCTGGGGCCGGAGGCACTCCGTTCCCGGGGAACGGAAGAGGTGGGGGTGAGCCCGGATCACCTCTGGTGCGACGCCGTGGCCTTCATGGAGGCCGTGGAGGCAGAGCGATGGTCCGAGGCCGCCGAGCTCTACCGGGGTGAGCTCCTGGATGGCCTCCACGTCCCGGGTGGGGGACCGGAACTGGAGCAGTGGCTGGATCGGGAGCGTTACCGGCTGCATCGCGAACACGCCAGGGCCCACCGAAAACTCGCAGAGGAGGCAGAAACGCGGGGTCGCCATGCGAACGCCGCCGCTCACTGGCGAACCCTTCTGGCAGCGGCACCCCTGGATCCGGAACCCATCCTCCGACTCACCACCGCCCTGGAGGCTGCCGGCCGGAGGAGTCAGGCCCTGGAAGCGGCCCGGGATCACGTCCATCGGGTACGCCGGGAGCTGGGGGCCGAACCCGACCCAAGGGTCCACGAGCGGGTGGAAGAGCTGGAAGGCGGGAAGGGCCCAAGCCCCATGACCCGAGACCAACCTTCGACCCTGGCTGTTCTTCCCTTCCAGGTCCTGGGCGACGACGACGGGGCCTTCGCCTCGGGCCTCCACCACGACCTCATCACCCGTCTTTCTGGGTTGTCCGGCCTCCGGGTCACCTCCAGGAGCTCGGCGCTCCACTTCGCCGGCGGCAAGGACTCCGTCTCCTCGGTGGCCCGGGCCCTGGGGGTCAGTGCCGTTCTGGACGGAGCCGTCCGCCACGCCGCCGGTCGCATCCGCCTCACGGTCCAGCTCGTGGATGCCTGGGAGGAGACCCACCGCTGGGCCCATAGCTTTGACCGGGAACTGACCACGGCGAATCTCCTGGACATCCAGGCCGAGCTGGCCGAGCAGATCGCCGAGCATCTCCATGCCCAGCTCTCCCCGGGCGAAAAGCGGCGCACCACCGAGTGGACCCCCACCGAGGATCTGGAGGCCTACCGCCTCATCGCCTACGGTCGACGGGCCCTGGATGCACGAACCCAGGAAGGGATGCGGAAAGCTGCAACCCATTTTCGCCGTGCCCTGGCGCAGGACCCTGAGTCGGCGGTGGCCTGGATCGGGCTGGCAGATGCCCTCACCCTGCTCCACGACTACGGGTACGAATCGCCGGATGCCGTGTTGCCCAGGGCGGAGGAGGCCATCGAGAGGGCCCTGGAGCTGGACTCCCAACTAGCCGAAGCCCACGCCTCCCGAGGCCTCCTCCACGCCACCCGACGGGAGGGCCCAGAGGCGATCCGATCCCTGGAGCGAGCCGTGGAGCTCAACCCCAGCTTTGCCGAGGCCCACAACTGGCTGGGCTGGGTCTCCCCCCTCCTGGACGATGCCCGGGGAGGGCTGGAATCCGCGCAGCGGGCCGTGGAGTTGGCGCCCCTCTCCGCTGAGTCCGTCGTGAACCTCTCCCTGGGCCATCTCACCACAGGAGCGTTCGAGGCTGCCGTCCGGGAAGCCCAGAGGGTGCGGGAGTTGGAGCCGGAGTACAGTACCGCTCCCTTCTACCAGTCGTTGGCTCTGTACCGCCTTCATCGGTTAGACGAAGCCATCGCCATTCTGGGTGATCTGGAGGCGGCGTGGGCCGGCGCAGGGCCCCAGGCTACCCTGGCGGTGCTTCACGCTGCAGGAGGAGGAGACGAACGGGCCCGGCAGATCCTGAACCGTCTTGACGTACGTGACGCCCCCTTCGCCACCGGCCTGGTCCGAGCAGCCCTGGGCGAAGTGGAGGACGCCTGGAAGGCTCTGGAGCGGGTGGAGACCTGGCACCACTGGCCGACCCTGGCCGTCCACCATTTCTACCCCGACGTATGGGACGCCCTGAGAGGCGATCCCCGCTGGGCGAGGCTCGTGGCAGAGCTGCGCCGGAGCTGGGGTCTGGGTGACTGATCAGCACAGACCTCATCACCAGCATTCGGTTCGGGTGTCTGGAAGGGGAAGGTCAACCCTGGAAGTCTGATCGGAAAGTGGGGGCGGCCGCGCACCGGGGTCTTGCGAGTGCCGGAGTGGGAACGACGACGAGGCGTAGCCGTAGTGCTACGGCGAGCGCGGAGTGACGACCTCCGGTGCCGCAACCCCTCCGCGCCCAAAGGGTTGCGTCGGCACGGAGTCCTCCGGGATTACGTGGCCGCGGAAAGGGCTCGGCGGTAGATGGCGATTGACCGAACCCGGAATCGCGGGAGACCCTCCAGGAAGTCTATGCTCAGGTGGGAACGAGAGTACGTCCCTCTCAGTCCGACCGCTTGCTGAAGGACCGGGCCGTTGAGCCCTCCTGGCCAGGGCCTCTGCCGCTCCTGACAAATCCGGGCACCGAGACCTGGCTCCGGCACTCGGGTATGAGGAACGCACGAATCAGCCCTTTTCCGCCCTGGCGAAAGGAGGCCCTCCGTGAACCGAGTCATCATCCTCGTCGGACTCCTGGTCGTGGCAGGCGCCCTCCTCCTCCTGGGAAGCACTTCAATTCCGGAGACGTGGTCGTCCACTTCCCCGGTCTCTCCTCCACCGGATCCTGGGAGCGAGGGAGCACCGTCCTTGGCATACACCACGGCCCACGGGTCCGACGCCCCTGACGCCTCGGTGAACTGGACGCATGTCATCCAGGTGGCGGAGGGGGCGGCCTACCAGGGTCCATGGCGGATGAACGAGTCGGACTTCCGCTACGTGGACGCGCCCGCAGTCGCCGTGGACCCGGAGGGGAGAGTGGCGGTGGCCTGGGTCGACCAGTCTCGACGGGACGTGATCTTCCAGCGCTTCGACTCCCAGGGCGAACCGGTCCTTCCCGATCCGGTGAATGTGTCAGCCACTCCGGACG
>PWWP01000197.1 GCA_003562075.1 Gemmatimonadota bacterium | reverse complement strand
TGGCCTCCACCGGAATCGAGGCCGAGGATCGGATGCGTCCCGGCCTGCACAATGTGCGGGTGGATTTCGCCGATCAAGCGGAGTATGGCCACCTCCTGGGCCATGACCTCCACCTCATCCGGCTGAATGGCGGAGATGTGGAAGAGGTGGCCCGGTGGATGAACTGGATGGCGCCGACCGGGCTGGAGTCCAGCAGCCGGGATCGCGGCCCCCAGACCTTTGTGGGCGGCGTCCAGACCATGCTTCCCGGAGGCGTGGGATACATGACCGTCCGGCTCGAGCCTGGTGACTACGCCTGGATCGCCGAGGTCCCCCACCCCGACGAAGACCCCTTCAATGACACACCCATGTGGAAGACGTTCACCGTGCCCGGAAACACCGCTGCCGGAGGTCGCTGAGCCCTTCCGTAACTACCGGAGCGCGTGTCGCCCCAGGGAGGCTGCGGGTTGGGCCTCCCTGGGGCCGGCGCTTGGGGGCCGCTCTGCCCCTTCCCTCCAAGTCCGGACCCTGAGCGCCTGGACCCTCGGCACCTGGAGATCCCTTGCAGTTACCTTGCAAACGCCGCCGCCTGCCCCGTACCATGGACCGAACATCGCATTTGGGTCTCGAAGGGCAGAACGGTTCGCTGGAGATCGCCATGCCGCCTCACTCACCCCGGATCGGAACTGCACACGTTGCAGGCAGGATCGTACGCTCTCTCCTGGGTGGCATGACCTGGTGCATCCTGGTCTGGACCCTGAGCCCATCCGGCCTGCCTGCCCAGGAAGAGCCGGCACCCACCTTCGCCGAACCCCCTGCGCTGGAGAACCTCTCCTCGGATCCCAATACCGTGGAGGTGGAGCTGACCGCAGCCCCCGAACGCCGCTCGCTGGTCCCCGGGATGGAGACGGACGTGCTGGCCTACAACGGGACGGTCCCCGGGCCCACCCTCGAGGTAGAGGAAGGCGACCGGGTCATCGTCCACTTCCGAAACGAGCTGGACGTCCCCACCACCGTGCACTGGCACGGGATCCATCTCCCCTTCGCCGCCGACGGCAGTCCCTTCCATCCGGTGGCGCCCGGAGCGGAGTTCGTCTACGAGTTCACCATCCACCCCGGCACCGCCGGCACCTACTGGTACCACCCCCACCCGCACCACGACACCGGCCGGCAGGTGGCCATGGGGCTCTTCGGCGCCATTGTCGTCCGGGATCCCGACGATCCCCTCCCCCAGGCCCTCCCCGAACGCCTCCTCATCCTGTCGGACAACCGCTTCGACGACGACGGACAGATCCACTTCGCCGAGGCCGGCTCACGGCAGGCCAGGATGGACGAGGAGAACGGGCGGGAGGGAGACGTGCTCTTCGTGAACGGTGAGGTGATGCCGGAGATCCCGATCCGGGCCGGTGAGGTCCAGCGGTGGCGGGTCATCAATGCCGCCGGCGCCCGAACGTATCGGCTGGCCCTCCCCGAACACTCGCTTCTGCACGTGGGAAGCGACGGCGGGCTCTTCGAGCACCCGCAGGAGGTGGACGACATCCTCCTGACCGGTGCAGAGCGGGTGGAGCTCCTGGTGCACGGCACCGGCGAACCCGGCGAAGCCGCCATCCTCCAGTCCCTTCCCTACAACCGGTACCTGCCCCAGACCCGCCCCGCCGACTGGACCGACACCCTGGCGCTGGCCACGGTCCGCACCACGAACGAGCCCCCGGCGGTGGCGCCGCCGCTCCCCGAACGGCTTCCGCCCGTCCCGGCCCTGGACCCCACCGAGGCCGCCACCGAGCGGCGTATGACCCTCACCAAGAACCGGATCAACGGCCAGATGATGGAGATGGACCGGATCGACGAGATGGCTGATCTGGGTGCCACCGAGATCTGGGAGGTGGAGAACCTGGTGGGGATGGACCACTCCTTTCACCTCCACGGCTTCCAGTTCCAGGTCATCGAGCGCGACGGCGAGCCAGTATCCCAGACCGTCTGGAAGGACGTGGTGAACGTCCCCAAGCGTTCCTCCCTCCGCTTCGTCGTGCGCTTCGACCGCTACCCCGGCAAGTGGATGTTCCACTGCCACATCCTGGACCATGAGGACGCCGGCATGATGGGTGTCCTGGAGGTGAGGCCCGAGGGTCCGGACTGACCGCCCACGAGACTGGTGGAGCGACCTCTACCTCTGGTACGACTGCAAGCACTGCCCAACCAAGACACAGGAGACCCCATGCTCACTAGCCCATTCTTCCAGAAGCTGGCGACGCTGACCGTCCTCGCCGCCCTGGCGGCACTCCCCCAGCCCACTGCCGCCCAGACCGAAGCGGTGCCGCCCGGTTCGGCCCATAATCCCCACGTGGTGGAGGTGGAGGCCGAGGACTTCGCCTTCCGCATCCCGGCTGAGATCAATTCAGGTTGGAGCACCTTCCGGCTCACCAACCAGGGTGAGGAGCACCACTTCCTGTTCATCACTCGGCTGCCCGAAGAGGTGACGTTCGACGCATTCGTAGAAGAGATCGTCATGCCGTTCAATGACGTCTGGTATGCCATGAGGGACGGCCACATGGCCGGCGATGAGGCCATGCCGGTCCTGGGCGAGGAGCTTCCGGAATGGTACTGGGGCGTGGACTTCATGGGTGGGGTTGGCTTCCTCGCCCCTGGTGCTGCTGCGGAGGCGACAATCTACCTGGAACCCGGTCGGTACGTGGTCGAGTGCTACATGCGGACCGCCGACGGAAAGATGCACTCCATGGAAGGCATGCTCGACCCCCTGACGGTGACGGTGGATCCCTCCCAGGGTTCACCCCCGGCGGCGGAGCTCCAGATCGCACTGTCCGAGGAGGGTATGGCTCTGGACGGACGTCCCCAGCCCGGACTCAACACCTTCGAGGTCCACTGGGCGGATCATCCGGAAGACACCTTCGGGCATGATGTCCAGATCCTGCGCGTGGACAACGAAACGACCGTGGACGATGTCCTTCACTGGATGAACTTCCTCAACCTGGAGGCCCTCACGGAACCGGCCCCCGGAAGCTTCGTGGGAGGCATCACCCCCATGCCCGCCGGCTCCACCGCCTACTTCACCGCAGAGCTGGAACCCGGTCGATACATTCTGGCTTCCCAGTATACCAGCCACCTGGGCGTCTTGACGGAGTTTACCGTCGAGCCCTGATAGCGGGGTCGCGACCGGAGCCGGCCCGTTCCCTGGATACGCAGGAAAGGATCCGGAACCTTGAACCTCCCACACGGCGGAGAATGCAGTGGCTGAAGACAACGCAGCGGAAGGACTCGCCCTGGACGAGTTCGCCCCCCGGGTCCGGGGTCCTATCCTGACTCCTGGCACGCCCGAGTATGAGACGGCACGGCACGGGTGGAACGCCCGGTTCGACCGGAGGCCCGGGGGCATCGTCCAGTGCCTGGGTGTGGCAGACGTCATGGCCACGGTGGACTTCGCCAGGGAAGAGGGGCTTCCCCTGGCCGTCCGGGGAGGCGGACATGACTTCGCCGGATACTCCACCATCGAGGGCGGTCTCCTCCTGGACCTGAGCCCCATGAAGGGTATCCAGGTGGATCCCTCGGCCCGGGTGGCATCCGTGCAGCCCGGGGTTCTAGGAGGGGAGTTGGACCATGAGACCCAGGCCTTCGGCTTGGCCACCACGAGCGGCACGGTCTCCACGGTGGGCGTGGCCGGCTATACGCTGGGGGGCGGCACAGGGTACCTGGCCCGGAAACATGGGCTGGCTGTGGACAACTTCATCGGGGCGGACGTGGTGACAGCCGATGGGGCCCTGGTCCGGGCCAATGAGAACGAAAACCCGGATCTGTTCTGGGCTCTTCGGGGCGGTGGGGGCAACTTCGGTGTGGTGACCTCGTTCCAGCGGCAGCTGCATCCCGTGGGACCGGAGGTCATGGCAGGTCAGGTGGTCTATCCCCTGGATCAGGCCCGCGACGTCCTCAGCTTCTACCGGAGCTACATGGAGACGGCGCCGGAGGAGGCCACGGTCTATCCCTTCTTCCTCCGTCTCCCGCCCATCGACGCCATCCCGGAAGAACTGCACGGGGAACCTGGCCTCATCATGGTCATGGTCCATGTGGGCCCCGTAGAGACGGGCCAGTCCGAGCTCCAGCCCCTCCTGGAAGTGGGGGATCCCGTTCTCCCGGCGGTCCAACCCATGCCCTATCTGGCAGCCCAGCAGATGTTCGACGCCGGCATGCCAAAGGGGAACCGCCGGCTCTCCCGGGCCCAGTACGTAGACCAGATCTCGGATGCCGCCATCGACACCGTGGTGGAGTGGGCCGGCCGGCTTGAGGGCCCTTTCACCGCCGCCTACTTCGAGCCCATGGGTGGCGCCATCAACCGGGTAGCGCCCGGCGATACGGCCTTTCCACACCGGGACAAGGCATATTCCTTCCACCTGGTGGCCGACTGGACCGACCCCAGCGCAGACGAAGCCATCACGGAATGGGCCCAGGGCTTCCATGAGGCCATCGCCGACTACGCCTCCGGCGGAGTCTACGTCAACCTCATGAGCGAGGACGAGGGAGACCGGACCGCCCAAGCCTTCCAGGAAAACTACCCACGGCTGGCCCGGATCAAGGCCCGCTACGATCCAGGCAACCTCTTCAACCGGAACCAGAACGTGGGTCCCCGATGACCGGGGGCGGGCCTGGAACCCGATGAGATCGAGGCCCTCGACCAGAGGGGATCAAAGATGAGACGAGACTCCCACGATAGTTGACTAAGTCAACTATCGTGTCCTGGGGCCGGGGTTACGGCCTCTTCCCTGAGAGGCCCTTCCGATGAAGGGGGCCTTGAAGCCCCGTAGATAGTTGACTCAGTCAACTATCTACGGGGTGTCCTCCGCTAACAGGCTGTTGAAGAACAGGAGCGACCGCCGCGCTGGGGTCTTGCGGCCCTGGGCGTGGCGGAGCCTTGAAGGCGATGCCGCTGCGCATCGGCAAAGGGATCGATCGGTCTACCGG
>PWWP01000321.1 GCA_003562075.1 Gemmatimonadota bacterium | reverse complement strand
CGTCCTTCCCGAAATAGTTCCGGGAGGCCGTCTGGATCCCCCACCACCCATGAGCCAGGTTGATCTGGTTCATGTAGGCTTCCAGGATCTGGTCCTTGGAGTAGGCCCGCTCCAGCTCCAGTGCCACCTGGAGTTCCTTCAGCTTCCGCTCCACCCGCTTCTCGAAGCCGATGGTCTCGAACATGTTCCGGGCCAACTGCTGGGTGATGGTGCTTCCACCCCCTCCCCGGAACGATCCGGTGGTGACCACCCCGATGGCAGCTCGGGTGGTGCCTCGGAAGTCCACTCCCTGGTGCTGATCGAAGCGGCGGTCCTCGATGGCGATGAAGGCCTGGGGAACATGCTCCGGGAGGGAGCCGATGGCGACAGGGGTTCGGCGCTCAACTCCCAGCTCGCCGATGAGCTGGCCGTCATGGCTGAAGATCTTGGAGGTCTGCTGCGGTTCCCAGGTATGGATCTGGGCGATGGACGGGCAGTCTGCGCAGAGGTTGCGCCAGGCGCCCCAGGCAAAGCCCACGGCCCCCATGGTCAGAAAGACCAAGGGGATCCAGACCCATGGAATCCGGAGGCTCCGGCCCGTCCACCGGAGGGATCCCTTCACGGCGTCTGCCACCGGACTTTCGTCGCCGGTGCGGCCCCCTCCCTTCGTCTGCCGTCGTGCCATGGTGCCTGTGCCTTCTCCTGTCTCTGGACCTGGGCGGGGTTGTCTGGGGCCACCGGCGCTGAACGTTTCCGCAGGGCTCAGATATGGCCAACTCCCACCTTGGATTCAACTCCTCAACAAGATACACGCCCAGGGACGTGCGGGTCCCCCCCGAGATCCGGGGCGTCAGGGTGCGTCCAGCAGCGTAAGGTGTTCATTGAGGTGGTCAAAGGCGGTCAACCAGAAGGCTGTTCAAGAAGTAGAGGCGCCACCGGACGACTTCGGGTCCGGGGTGGGCCACCAAAGCACCACCCCTCGTGTATTTCCAGCCACCCTGGATTGGTTACCTTCGAGGAAGGGGCCAGGGATTCCGAGGCGGGTTTCCCGGGAGTCGGTGCCAATTTCGGAACGGGGAAGGGATGCCATGGGTGAAGGCCAGGAGGCGCGGGGTTCCGGCCAGGAAGAGCGAAGGACTCGTGTGACCGGTTCCCGCCGGACCGTGTCCGAAGACCAGATGAAGGGGGCCGGTTTCGTCCGGGCGGACAGCGACGAGGCCAGCCCTCTACGCCCTCGACGGATCGACAAGCCATGGGGGCACGAGTTGGTCTGGGCCCATGCTGATCTCTACGTAGGCAAACTCCTCGTCGTGAATGCCGGTGAAGCCCTCTCCCTCCAGTTCCACGAGGAAAAGGACGAGACCCTCCACCTCCTGGATGGTCGGATGGAATTGGAAGTGGGGCCCGGTGTGGACGCCCTTCGCCCCTGTCCGCTGGAGGCTGGGGAGAGCATCCGGATCCGCCCCGGGACCCTCCACCGGATCACGGCGATTACCGACTGCCGGATCCTGGAAGCGTCCACTCCCGAGTTGGACGATGTGGTCCGGGTCCAGGACCGGTACGGCAGGGCTCCCACCGACGACGATCAAGCCGCAAGTCATGATTGAGGGATCCTGATGGACGCAATCCACGGAGGGCGAACCCCGATCCGGGTGGTTCTGGCCATGGGCTCCAACCTGGGGGATCGGCGAGCCCACCTCCGGGAAGGCATCCGAGGGCTGAGCGCATGGATGGAGATTCACGCCATCTCCCGGGTGGTGGAGTGCCCCCCGTGGGGACCCATTGCGGACCAGCCCCCCTTCCTGAACCTGGTCCTCCTGGCAACCACCGCACTGGAGCCCCATGAGCTCCTGGAGAAGACGCAGGAGGTGGAGCGCCTTCGGGGAAGGGAGCGGGTCGTGGACCAGGGCCCCAGGACCCTGGACGTGGACATCATCTTCTACGATGAGGTGAAGCTCGACCATCCTGAACTCACCATTCCCCATCCCGACTGGCAGGGTCGCCCCTTCGTCCGGGAGCTTCTGGGGGATCTGGGAAAGGACGTGGTGGATCCTGTGAGCGGGAGGGCGTTCGCGCCCAGGAGTCGGGACGCCCTCCGGGCCCAGGGGCTGGATCCAGTGGCCCCGCTGGAAGGGCTGGAGGAGATCCAGTTCCGTTCCTCGGAAGTTCCGTCCTCCGGGGCGTTGCCATGAGGATCCCGTCGGCTCTTTCAACGGATGGCGGGCCGGAGATGGATGTGGAGATTCGGGTCCAGACCTCCGGATTGCCCTATCCCGTCCGGGTCGGGCCCGGGATCCTCACCGAACTTCCACGGCTCCTGGCGGAGGAGGCACCGGCCCACCGGTACGTCCTGGTGGGAGACGAGCGGGTGATGGAGCTTCACGGAGACCAGGTGGCCCGGAGTCTGGCCGGTAGCGGAGCCGGAGGGGCCCAGCAGGCCACGTCTCCTCTGGGGAAGGTGTCCACCCGGGAGGCGGGATCCACCTCGAAGACCCCGCCCAACCTGAAGAGGACGGCTGCTCAGCGGCCGACAGTCACTCTGGACCGGCTCACCTTTCCGGCTGGAGAGGAACACAAGACCCGAGAGGAGTGGGCCCGGCTCACCGACCAGGTTCTGGAGCTGGGCGTGGGCCGGGACGGATGTATCATCGCCCTGGGGGGCGGGGTCACCGGCGACCTGGCCGGCTTCGTGGCCGCCACCTACATGCGGGGCATTCCCGTGGTCCAGCTTCCCACCAGCCTTGTGGCCATGGTGGATTCCTCGGTGGGTGGGAAGACGGGGGTGGATCTCCCTGGAGGAAAGAATCTGGTGGGGGCTTTCCATCCCCCTCGCTTCGTCCTGGCCGATACCCGCCTGGCTCGGACCCTGCCCCCAGAAGAGCGAAGCCAGGGGCTGGCGGAAGCGGTGAAGCACGGAGCCATTGTCGACGCGGGATACATGGACCGGATCGTATCGTCGGCCTCCTCCCTCCTGGCTGGCGACGAGGCCGAAACGGCCTGGATGGTGGCCCGCTCGGTAGAGATCAAGGCCTGGGTGGTGAGCCGGGATGAGCGGGAAGGCGGCCTCCGCCAGATCCTCAACTTCGGTCACACCCTGGGCCATGCATTGGAGGCCGTCTCTGGATATACCCTCCCCCATGGGAGCGCGGTGGGGATCGGGATGGTTCTGGAGGCCCGGTTGGGCGAAGCTCTCGGGGTCTCCCGGCCCGGGACGAGCGAGCAGGTGGCGAGGGCCGTGGAGGCTGTTGGACTTCCTACCGTCCCTCCTCCGGGATCGAGGGACTCGGACCACTTCATGGAACACCTTGGGCGGGACAAGAAGGCCCGTGGAGGTCGGCCCCGGTTCGTTCTCCTCGAAGAGGTGGGGCGGATCCACAAGGGGGATGAAGGGTCCGAGTCGTGGAGCCATCCCGTTCCCCCGGAGGCAATCCGGGAGGTGCTCCAGGGATGAGGCCCGCCTCTGGGCCCTGGGCGTTGGCAATTGCCCCGGGATATGAAACCGAGAGGGTTTGACTGGACCCCGACCCCTTTCTATAGTTGCGATCTTGCCTGCTTCCGGGACGGAATCCCGGAGTGGCCGTCACCCCGTGATTCTCTGCTGGAGGTGCCATGGCGCTCTCTGAGCGCACCCCGGATCTCCCCCTCGCCCAGCTCCTGGAGCGCCAGGTCCAGGAGACCCCTGAGGCGGACTTCCTCATCGATGGGGACCAGATCCTCAGCTACAGCCAGGTAGCCGACGACGCCCGGTCTCTGGCCGCAGCTCTCGCCAACATGGGGGTTGAGCCAGGGGACCGGGTGGCCATCATCCTTCCCGGCTGTCCCGAATTCGTGGTCTCCCTCTTTGCTCTGGCCCGACTGGGTGTGGTGGTGGTCCCCATCAACCCCCGGCTTCCCGAGGCCGAGCTTCGCTACATGCTCCGGCATTCGGAGGCGGTCTGCGCCATCACGGTGGAGAACCTCCACGGGGTGGACTACCTACAGCTGTTCGAGGAACTCCTTCCTCACCTTCCGGAGCTTCAGTACCTGGTGACGGTCGGCGAGGAGGATCTCTGGTACGACGACCGGATCTACCAGTTCGAGGACCTGGTGTCGGCAGGGCAGGGCCGCACCCTCCCCCAGGAGGTGGCGGAGCGGCCGGACGATCTATTCGCCATCGTCTACACCTCGGGCACCACCGGGAAGCCCAAGGGGGTGGAGCTGACCCGTCGGAACCTCATTTCGGTGGCGGCGGCTACGGTGGAGGGTGTCGGAGTCCGCAGTGAGGACCGGGTCATTGGGATCACCGCGCTCTTTCACGTCTTCGGCCTGGCTCCCGGGATTCTGGGGACGATGCTGGCTGGGGCCGCCCTGGTCATCCAGGACGAGATCGACGCTGCCGTCGCCCTGGACCTGATCCAGAAGCACCGGGTCACCGTTCATTACGGGGTCCCCATGGTCTTCGCTGCCGAACTCCGGGAGCAGAGGAGACAGCCTCGAGAGGTGGGCTCCCTGAGAGTGGGGCTGGTGGCTGGCGCACCCATTCCCGAGGACCTCTTCAACGCGGTGGAGGCAGAACTCTGCCCCCTCCTTCTTCCGGCCTACTCCCTTACGGAGACGGCCTCCGTCCTCTGTCTCTCCCGGGCAGACGATCCACCTGAGAAGCGGCGCTTCACCGTAGGTCGGCCCCTGGACGGAACCACCCTCCGGGTCGTGGAGGAGGACGGGACCAAGCTTCCGGTGGAAAGCCTGGGAGAGATCTCGGTGCAGGGTCCCGGGGTCATGCGGGGCTACTACCGGCAGCCCAGGGAGACGGCGGCATCGCTGGACGCAGAGGGATACCTGAAGACCGGGGACCTGGGGATCGTGGATGAGGATGGTCACGTCCATTTGGTCGGACGCCGCCGTGACGTTATCATTCGAGGCGGATCAAATGTCTTTCCCCGGGAAGTCGAGGATCGTCTTCACCAGCATCCGGCCATATTGGAGGCTGCTGTGGTGGGGGTCCGGGATGACCTTCTGGGAGAGGCCATCTGCGCCGCCATCGTTCCCATGGAAGGGGCGATCGTAACCGACGACGAGGTGCGGGAGTGGTGCCGTCAGACGCTGGCGGATCACAAGGTCCCCGACATGGTCCGGTTCGTGGATGGACTCCCTTCCACCGGGACGGGCAAGATCCACCGGGCCGAGCTCGTACGCCTCATGGAGGCGGAGCGAGAGGAACCCGGCACATGAGAAGAACCGGGAGGCCTCCCCGGTCCGCCCCTGGAGCTGCTCCGGGCCGCCGCTGAGAGCGGCCTGCCAGGCTCCAGGAGGGGGAGGGGAGGTCTTTCGGTGAAATGACTTTCACCGAGCGACAGGCTGATTGCCAACCATATGAGTACCCCCTATGACAGGGCTCCCCATATTGAGGGACCCCAGACACCCGCCCACCCTTCCCACGCCCCCAACGCCGCACTCCTGGTCGACTTCGACAATGTCACCATGGGAATGCGCAGTGATCTCTCCAAGGAGCTGAAGGCGCTCCTCAATTCGGATATCATCAAGGGGAAGGTGACGGTCCAGCGGGCCTACGCCGATTGGCGCCGCTATCCCCAGTACATCGTCCCCCTCTCCGAAGCCTCCGTCGACCTCATCTTCGCCCCGGCCTACGGGAGCTCGAAGAAGAACGCCACCGATATTCGGATGGCCATCGACGGGATGGAGCTGGTCTTCACCCGGCCTGAGATCGGGACCTACATCCTCCTGACCGGGGATTCCGATTTCTCCTCCCTGGTCCTGAAGTTGAAGGAGTACGGAAAGTACGTCATCGGGGTGGGGATCCAGGAGTCGTCCTCGGACATCCTGGTCCAGAACTGCGACGAGTACTACTCCTACACCTCCATCTCCGGCCTCCGAAAGACCAGCGATGGCACTGGCGGACCAACCCAGGACCCATGGGTTCTGGTGGAGAAGGCCGTGGAGCAGATGGTGAAACGGAGCGATGTCATGCGCTCTGATCGCCTCAAGCAGGTCATGCTGGAGATCGACCCGGGGTTCGAGGAGAAGAGTTTCGGCTTCAGCAAGTTCTCCCGGTTCCTGACCGAGGCTGCCCAGCGGGGCCTTCTCCAGATTCGGAAGATGGAGAATGGCCAGTACGAAGTGGTGCCGAACCGGGGAGGAGGCGCCGCCAGCCCCTCGACGCCTTCGCCCAGCCGGAGTTCAGACCGAAATGGTCGGGGGCGGAGTGGCCGTCGTGACGACAGCCGTCGCTCAGAGAGCCGGAAGGATGATTCGGCTCCCCGAGAGAAGGACAAGCCCACGGCCGACCGATCTTCAGCAGGTACTTCTGCTGCATCCGGTGACGCTCTGAATGCGGCGTACGATCTCCTCCACGAGGCCATCGAGGACCTCCTGGATGACCATGAGGGGTCCACCGTCCGGGATTCGGACGTGAAGCGCCGCATGCTGGCCATCAAGTCGAGCTTCGACGAGGCCGAACTGGGCTTCAGCAAGTTCTCCCGGTTCCTCCGTCAGGCCGACGACGACAAGAAGGTCACCCTCCAGAAGGGAGACAACGGCCAGTACCAGGTCGGGATTCCCGAGGGAGGCAGGAAGCCGACTCAGGAGACGTCCAGGAAGACCGAACCTCCGGCTCCCTCCCCTTCGAAGGTGGAGAAGGACAAGCCGGCTCCCAGGCCCTCTGCCAAGAAGGACAGCCGCCCCGATGACGATGGTGCCAAGCCTGGAGCCGAGCCCAAGACGACCAGGAAGGAAGCTGCGGCCGCCTCCAAGGGCGATTCAGGCGTGAGGGACTCCCGCCGACTCCGGCCCCGCCTCTCCAGTCGGCGTCGAGGGGCCAAGGATGAGCCGCCTCCCCTCCTGGAGGGACAGGTCGTCGGCACCCCGGCGTCCAGGTCGAAGGCTTCGTCCAAGAAGAGCCAGGATGAGAAGGACACTGGATCCGGGAAGAAGGCTCCTTCAGACCGGAAGGCCGGGGAAAAGAAGACCACGACCAGGAAGGCTGCGGAAAAGAAACCTCCGGCAAAGAAGACCGGAAAGGGGAAGGCGACCCGCAAAGAGCCCGCCGCCGATCAGTCGAAAGCCAAGGCGTCGGGACCGAAGAAGCCGGCAGGATCCGGGAAGCAGGAGGCTGGCTCGCAGGGCGTGCTGGAGCCCTCGGCGCTGAATCTTCCCCGGGGACGGGCCAGCGTCATCAAGTACCTGAGCAACTCCTACGCCGGAGTCGGGAAGAAGACGGCTGAGACCCTGGTGGACGAGTTGGGTGACGAGCTCTTCCAGGTGCTTCAGACCGACCCGAAGCGAATCCAGAAGGTGCTCCCGCCGGCCCGAGCCGAGAAGGTCCTGGACGCCTGGAAGGAAGATCTGGCCCGGCGGAGATCCCGCCTGGAGTCAGGGGAAGGCAGCGGCGGTCGCTCGTCCCGCTGACCCGGACACCGACCGCATGTCTCGAACTCGCGGTTCCCGGAGCGCCACGTCCCATGAGGGGGCGTGGCGCTCTGGCTTTTCCGGATTCACAGCCCGCCCGGCCCATGTGGTGGCCCGAGAACTCCTGGGTTGGCACCTGGTCTCCAGGGTTGGGAACCACGTCACCTCAGGGCGGATCGTGGAGACCGAGGCGTACGTGGGACGCCACGATCCTGCCTGCCACGGCGCTGCGCAGGCTGGACGAACCGACCGGAATGCCACCATGTTCGGTCCCGCCGGTCGGTCATACGTCTATTTCATCTACGGAATGCACTGGTGTTTCAACGTGGTGACGGGAGGGGAAGGTGATCCGCAGGCCGTCCTGGTTCGAGCTCTGGAGCCCCTGGAGGGGATGGACGTGATGGCTCGGCGAAGAGGCCGGGACCAGGATCTCTGCAACGGTCCGGCTCGGCTCTGTCAGGCACTGGGGATCGACGGAGCGTTGGACGGCCATGCGTTGGGCGACCCGCCTCTGGAGTTGACTCCCCCGGGGGCCGGCCAGGAGTCCAGAGAGGTAGAGGGGGGGTGGGCTTCCTTTTCCGGATCAGGCGAGGGCGGCTCGTCTACGTCGTCGGCGAGCCATGGGACTGCAGAGGGCGTTGGGGTGTCGGGCCGGATCGGAATCCGGAAGGCCCGGAACTGGCCCCTCCGCTTCTTCCTTCCCGGGAGCCCGGCCCTCTCCTCTGGCCCACACATCTCCGATCCCCAGGCCCTCCTCTCCCGGGTGCCCGGGTCTGCATCCCCGTCCCACCACAACCCTTCATCTTCGAGAGGCGAATGAGCGATCCCTCATGGGTGTCCATCCTTCCTCCTGTCCTGGCCATCATCCTGGCCATCTGGACCCGACAGGTCTACCTCTCCCTGGGTGCCGGGATCTGGCTCGGGTGGATGATTCTGGAGGACTGGAATCCCCTGTCGGGGCTGGGAGTGGCCATCGAGGAGACGGTTGCGGTGCTGGCCAGCGCCGGAAACGCCAATGTGATCCTCTTCACCCTGGTGATCGGGGCCCTCATCGCCACCATCGAGACCTCTGGAGGGGTTCGAGGCTTCATCCGGTATCTGGAAAGCCGGCGCTGGGTGAATACGGGGAAGCGCTCTCAACTCCTGGCGTGGGTCATCGGTGTCATCATCTTCATCGAGAGCAATATCACGGTGCTGGTGGCCGGTGCCGTCTCCCGACCCCTCTTCGACCGCTACAAGGTGTCCCGGGAGAAGTTGGCCTACATCATCGACTCCACTTCGGCCTCCATCTGTATCCTCATCCCCCTGAACGCGTGGGGGGCGTACAACCTCGGGATCCTGGAGTCGCTGGGTGTGGAGAACCCCCTGGGCGTGCTCATCAGCTCCATCCCCTTGAACTTCTATGCTCTGGGGGCGGCCCTCCTGGCCCTGATCGCCATCGTCTGGAATGTGGACCTGGGCCCCATGAAGAAGGCCGAGATCCGGACCCAGGGTGGGGAGAAGGAATGGCCTGAGTCCCAGCCCATGATCGACGAGAGCATCCTCTCGCCGGAGCCCGACGACCGGATCCCGCCTCGGGCCGTGAATATGATCGTGCCCATCGTGACCATGGTGGTCATGATGCCCATCGGGCTCTGGATCACCGGAGATGGCGATCTTCGGGCCGGCTCCGGCGCCACTTCCGTCCTCTGGGCCGTCATGGCGGCCCTGGCCATGGCATGGCTCCTCCTCCTGGCCCAGAAGGGCAGCACAGTGGACGAGCTGACCCGGACCGGGCTGAAGGGAGCAGGCGGCCTGGTCCCTCTGGCTCTCATCCTCCTCCTGGCCCTGGCCCTCGGGGATGTGGCCAATGCCCTGGGGACCGGAGATTACGTGGCCCAGGTCACGGCCGGGGTCCTTCCTCCCGTGGTCTTTCTCCCCCTGGTCTTCCTGGCCTCGGCGGGGATCGCATTCTCCACCGGGACGAGTTGGGGGACCTTCGCCATCATGCTGCCCATTGCCGTGCCGGCAGCCATGACGTTGGGGCTCCCCCTGGCCCCCTTCGTGGCGGCGGTCCTCTCGGGAGGAATCTTCGGCGACCACTCCTCTCCCATCTCCGATACGACCATCATTTCGTCCATGGCGGCAGCCACGGACCACATCGACCACGTCCGGACCCAGCTTCCCTACGCCCTGATTGCAGGGACGGTGGCCACCCTGGGCTTTGCCCTGGCGGGCCTGACCATGGGCTGAGCCGGGCCGGATCGCAGCCCCGGACCGGGGGTAGGCGGGGACGACCCCATGGAGATCGGCGTCGTTTGCTCCACACCGGGTCCGGATGAACCACAAACCCAGAGCATGGAGTTGGCTCGTGAACATTATTGTCTGCGTGAAACGGGTACCTGACACCGAGACCCGGATTCGGGTGGGTGACGACGGCACCGCCATCGACCCCAGCGGAGTGAAGTACGTCCTGAGCCCCTACGACGAGTTCGCCGTGGAGGCAGCCCTCCGACTGAAGGAAGAGGCGGGAGAGGGCGAGGTCACCGTAGTCACCTTGGGGGATGACGCCTCCCAGGAGACCCTCCGCACCGCCCTGGCCATGGGCGCCGACCGGGCTGTTCTCCTGAATGGGGAAGTCACCCCCGACGGGCTGGCCACGGCACGAGCCCTGGCTGCCGAGATCCAGGAAGCTGATCCGCCGCTGGTCCTCCTGGGGGTGAAGGCTGCCGACCACGACCAGCAGCAGGTCGGGCCCATGCTGGCGACCCTGCTGGAACGCCCCTGCGCCACCGCCGTCTCCAACTTCGAGCTGAAGGACGACGCTGTGGTTTGCCGGAGCGAGGTGGAAGGTGGAACCCAGGTGGTGGAGTTGCCCCTCCCGGCGGTGGTCACCATCACCAAGGGGGAATTCGAGCCACGCTACGCCTCCCTCAAGGGAATCATGGCAGCCAAGCGGAAGCCCCTTGAGACCAAGGACGCCCAGACCAGTCCCTCCCGCCTTTCGGTGAAGACCATGGAGCTGCCGCCGGAGCGGGAAGCCGGGAAGATCGTCGGCGAAGGGCCGGAAGCTGTCCCAGAGTTGGTCCGACTCCTCCGGGAAGAAGCCAACGTCCTCTGACGGACGCCTCAGGGACGAACCACGTACATCTGGCGTCCGGTTGCGGGCGCAGCATTCATAAGGGGTAATCTGAGACAATGAAGATTCTGGCACTTGCAGAACAGCGGGACGGAGCCCTTCGAGGCGTATCCCGAGAAGTGGTCTCGGCGGCGGCACAGGCCGCAGGTGAAGCCGGAGGCCACGCCCATGCCCTCCTCCTGGGAGGAGACGGCGTAGATCAGATTGGTGGAGAGCTGGGCGCCGTGGGGGCGGCCCAGGTGAAGGTGGTGGCCCATGAGGGACTGGCCGAGTACCATCCGGACGGCTATGCACAGGTGGTTCAGGCTGTGGTGAAGGAGGGGGGCTACGATGCCCTCTTCATTCCGGCCACGAGCCAGGGGAAGGATCTGGCTCCTCGGGTTGCCGCCCTCCTGGACGTGCCGCTGGCCCAGGACATCACGGGGGTTTCGGTGGTGGACGGCGGGTTGGAGCTCCTCCGGCCCGTCTACGCCGGCAAGGCCTTCACCCGGCTCGCGGTGGATGCATCCCCCGTCCTGGCCACCCTTCGACCCAACGTCTTCCAGCCAGTGGAGGCGGCCGCTGACGGCGAGGTGGTCCCGGTTGAGGTCCCTGTGGAGCCGGAGAGCTGGCCGACCCGGATCCTCTCTTTCGAGAGCACCGGGGGGGACATCCCTGATGTGGCTGAGGCCGCCGTGGTCGTCTCCGGCGGTCGAGGAATGAAGGATCCGGAGAACTGGTCGCTCCTGGAGGATCTTCGGGCGGCTCTGGGCGATGGAGCTGGACTCGGCGCATCCCGGGCCGTAGTGGACGCCGGCTGGCGGCCTCACGGGGAGCAGGTTGGACAGACGGGGAAGACCGTGGCTCCTCGCCTCTACTTTGCCGTGGGAATCTCTGGTGCCATCCAGCACCTGGCCGGTATGCGGACGGCCGGAACCATCGTGGCGGTGAACCGGGACGCGGACGCACCCATCTTCAAGGTGGCTGACTACGGGATTGTCGGCGATCTCTTTGAAGTGATCCCCCGTCTCACCGAAGAGGTGAAGACGCTGAAGGGAGACGGGTAACCCTCCCCCTCCCTCGAGACCCTACAGAGGCGATCACCCCGACGAGCGGGTGGTTGGATCGCTTGACCGCGGCGCCTCGTGTGGTCTCACCGGTGTCAGGGCCGACGGCCCAGATAGGACACCGGATCCACCGGACGGCCCCCCACCCACACTTCGAAGTGGAGGTGGGGGGCCGTCACGCGTCCGGTGGCACCGCTCAGCCCGATGACGTCCCGAGCCCCCACCTCCTGGCCGGTCCGGACTCGGATCTCCGACAGGTGGGCGTATACGGTGAGGGTGCCTCCCCGGTGCTCGAGCCAGATGACCTTCCCGTAGCCTCGCATCTCTCCGGCAAACCGGACTGTTCCTCTCCGGGTGGCGTGAACGGAGGTCCCGGTGGGCATGGAGATGTCCACCCCCCGATGGACGGTAGGGGTCCACCCACTCCAGCGGATTCCGAAGGGAGAAGTCATGGTTCCCTCGGCCGGCCAGCGAGGAATGCTGCAGCCGCTCAGGAGGAAGGAGAGCGCAAGGAGGAGGAGGATCCCCCGGCCCCCTCTCATCGTTGCCATCCTCCGGAAGGGAGGAGGATGACCTGAATCCGATCGCCAGGGGCCACCTCAGGGCTTCCAGGAGGCAGGACGCCCAGCCCCTGGGCCTCAGCCACGCTGGCCGTCACTCCGGAGCTCTGGGATCCGGTGGAGTGGGCCTCCCAATCCCCGTCAGGACGCTGACTGAGCCGGAGCCGGGGGAAGAGGGTGAGCCGCTCGTGGCCCGACACGGCCTCGGTGGCCCGGGCCCGGACCTGAGGCAGGTGGAGGGCCTGGTGTCCACCCAGGCGGCGGATGGCAGGCCGTCCCAGGAGGAGAAAGGCCACCATGGCTGACACGGGGTTGCCAGGGAGGGCCAGGTGGAGAACCTGCCGACGGTCAATTCCCTGGCCCGTCTCCAGGAGTCCCAGGCTCACCGGGCTTCCTGGCCGCATCCGGATGCGCCAGAAGACCGTCCGATATGCCATCCCATCCAGCGTCCGCTTCAGAAGATCCGTCTCCCCCATGGAGGCTCCACCCGTGGTCAGGATGAGATCGGCTTCCTCGGCCAATTCCTTCAGGCTGTCCCCCAGCGCTTCCGGGTCGTCGCCGGCTTGCATGGGCGGAAGTGGGATGCCGCCGGCGCCCCGGATGAGAGAGGGGAGGACCGGCGAGAGGGTGTCACCACGCATCTTCCCTTCCCGGATCTCTTTGAACCGTTCCCCCAGCTCCCGGAAGGGGATGAGCTCATCCCCGGTGACCAGGAGACCCCCCCGGGGCCGCCGATGGAGGTGGACCTGGTGAATGCCGGCGGAGGCCAGGAGGCCCAGGAGGGGAGGGGAGAGTTCCTCACCTGCCCGGCCCAGGCAGTCTCCCTCGTTCATTTCCTCACCGGCCGGTCTGATGTACCGGCCCGGGGAAGGTAGGGTGTGGATCACCACCTGATCTTCCTCTCCATCCTCCCGGTCCGTGTCCTCCACCGGGACCACCGTGTTGGCACCTTCCGGGAGGTGGGCGCCGGTCATGATCCGGATGGCGGTGCCTTCGGGAAGGGATCCGCTGTAGGGGTAGCCAGGCCGACTCCGCCCAACCACCGGAAGGGTTCGTGCCGGCCCTCCCGTCGCCCCTTCATCATCAAGGCCTACCTGGCGGAGAGTGTACCCGTCCATGGCCGAGGTGGGCAGCGGCGGAAGGGTGGCCGGAGCCAGGACGTTGCGAGCCAGAGCCGGTCCATGGGTGGGATCGACCTCCGACAGCCGGTAGGGATCAGGGGAGGAGGGGAGGGGAGGAGCGTGCTTCAGGACGGCCTGGAGGGCCTCGCTGAAAGAGAGCCAATCGGCAGATCGGGATTCGAAGTCGGCCATGAGCAGCGTTGCTGTGATCGGGGCCCCTTGGAAGGCCGTCTAGAAGCGGATGGAGGTGCCCAGCGTCAGCCCTCCCACTCCGGTCCACTCCTGTTCCGGGACCGAGCCCAGTCCTTCTTCGAACTCGAAGAAAGCCCGAGGGGTTCCGGCCTTCCAGATGTGGAGGAGGGCGTCGAAACGGACGGTCACCCGATCCGTAGGCAGCCAGCGGGTACCGGCTCCCATGACGCCCAGGAAGGACGGTCCCAGGCTGAATCGCTCATCGTCCCGGAACTCGTCCTCCAGGCTGCTCCGACCGGTCAGGTCCGACGCCAGCCCACCGCCCAGAAGCACGAAGGGAGCCAGGCGGTACCAGGTCCGATCCCCGGTGAGGGTGAAGCGGAGTCGGCCGTCCAGCCCGGCCACCAGCGAGCTGGAGGTCCCGATCATGGGCGGCACCTCGTCCTCTTGGGGATCGGTTGGATCGTAGACGTTCCGCTCACTGGGGATGAAGAAGGCGGTGGCCTCCAGGGCGAACGGCCCGGAGAGTTCGATCCCGTACCGACCTCCCAGGAGGGGACCGCCCCCTGGCGCCAGGTCCAGCTGACCCCGGTTCCCTCCGGTGTACCCGACGAAGACGCCGGCCTGGTGCCGGGTGTCGATGAAGTCGTAGGGTGAGGAGATCTGCTGAGCTGAGAGGGGCGACGACCAGAAGAAGGCCCCTGCCAGGAATACCGGAACCAGGGCAGCCATACGTCGATGCATGAACGAGCGTGGTTTGGAGGAAGTGGAGCCGGGGCAAGCCGGAACCGAGTCCGGATGACCGGAAGAAGCTACCCGAAGCCGCTGGATCGGATCAAGGGCTGTACCCTGTAACGAGCCGGGGCTTCCACGTCTTTCGGAAGGAGTCGCGAATCCGGGGGAAGGTTTGACGCATCCTCCCACCGGAGGCAGATTTGGGCCAGAATCCTCCCACGGCGACCTGTCGCCTGGGCCGAAGCCCGCTCGGGGTTACGGCACCCAGGGTGTGGAACACCTCCGACCCGGCTTCGTTTCCCTTTGTCCGGTACCCCCTGCTTCATGCCCCACAATCCTCCTCGTCTGCGGGCGCCAGCTCCTTCCGTCTTTTCCGGTTTCCGCGGGACGTTCTCCCGGTGGTTCGCCCCAGGTTGGCTCGGCTCCATCCTCCTCCCTCTCGGGTTGAATCTTCTCGTGATGGGTGGGAGTCCTGGGGCCGGGTGGGCTCAGGCCGGAGGAATGGCGGAAGTCGTCGCTGAGGAGAACCTTCGAGCTGAACCCAATGGGGATATCCTGGGGCAGCTCGCACCGGGAACGCGGGTCCAGGTGGAAGGGACACAGGAGAACTGGACGCAGGTCACCGTGGAGGGGTACGTCTGGACCCGCTCCATGCAGATCTATCAGGCCGGAGGGCTGGACCTCATCATCTCCGAGTCCGGAGGGGAGAATCTTCGGGATGAGCCCCAGGGGCGGATCGCCGGTCGATTCGAGGAGGGAGCACAGCTGGAGGAGCTGGGCCGGGTTCCAGGCTGGGTGAACATACGTCGGACCGGGTGGATCTGGAGTCCCTCCATTGCCGTGACCGAGGCGCCTGGTGACACAGCCCCTGAGTCCCCGACGACGCCGGACGAGCCGGCAGACCCCACGCCTTCCCCTCCCGACGGGGACCCGGCCGGGTCTGATCAGGTCGAGCCAGATCAGGAGGGTGCCGGGCCCGGCCCGACGGAGACCGGTCCGGAAAGCGGACAGGGGGCCTGGATCCCAGTACCGGAAGGGGGCGTGGAGATTCGCTTCAATCCCCAGGGAGGCCGGATCGGGATGGCCGAGGGAGGGGCTGATCTCCGGGTTCTTTCCCGGGATGGCGAGTGGGCTCGGGTCCAGCTGGAAGGTTGGGTCCGAATGGGAGATGGGCCGGAGGAGGGTGACGTTCCGGCTCCGGAAGGTGTGAGGCCGGCTGATCTCCGGGCCGATCCGGATCGCTTTCAAGGGCGGGAGGTCACGGTAGAGCTCCAGTTCATCTCCGTGGAGCGGGCCGAGGCCATCCGCACCGAGTTCCAGGAAGGGGAGGCCTTCCTCCTGACCCGGGCATCCGGTGGGCAGCGTTCCTTCGTCTACGTAGCCATCACCGAGGATCAGCTGGCCCAGGCCCAGGACCTTGGTCCCCTCGAGAGGCTGCGGGTCACGGGGCGGGTTCGGGCGGAGGCCGCCCGATTCACCGGAAATCCCATCCTGGATCTGGTCTCTCTGGAACGGATCCGCTGACGGAAACAGGGTCCTGTGACGGTGGCGCCGACACCTCCACGCCATCAGGTTGAATCCTTCCCGGTCCTTGTGTCGTAAGAGGGAGGGAGGGGGTTCGCCATCGAAGGCCGGGCCCCGATCCATGACGTGAGCACACCACTCCGGGGAAGACCTGAACATGTATTGCTGGTCCTGTGGTACGGCCCGGAACGACGACGAACGCTGCCAGAGTTGCGGCGCCGGTCCCAATCCACCTCCCCGGGAGGTGCAGGGGACCCACGGCGTCCGGGTCTGTATGGGGTGTGGTTACCGGGGCGAAGGAATCGGGTACTTCCGTCGAGCCGGTCACGTGGCCCTCCTGGTCGGGGCCGCCCTCCTGACCTACGGTCTGGGCGGGCTTGTCTACTGGCTCGTGAAGCGGGATGATCGGGTCTGTCCCCGGTGCGGTCTCTCCTGGGCCCGCAGCCGACCCATCGGTGCCACCCTTCCCCCCGGGCCGGAAGGGGAGGAGCAGGCTGATGCGGTGACCGGTCCTCCCCAGCAGCGTCGTTCGGCTTCAGCCCGCCGGCGTCCCTCGGGCCGTCTCCCCTCCGGTGGTACCACACGACGGGTGGCCGGTGTCCTCATGGCACTGGGGTCCGTGTTCTTCCTCGGCCTGGGGATTACCGAGGCTGACGCCGTCCTGGGCGTCATGTCGCTGGTGCTGGGGCTGGCTGGCGCCAGCTCATTCGCCTGGGGTTGGAAGGCCCGACAGCGACGGAGGGAAGCCATCCTCCGGGAGATGCAGGGCCAGGTCCTGTCTCTGGCTCGGGCCCGGGGAGGGACCCTCACTGTCACCGATGTGGCCTCGGAGCTCGACCTCTCCCTGGAAGGCGCCGAGCGGGTTCTGCTCTCCCTGGACGATGGGTTCCGAATCCGTTCCGATGTGACGGAGGAGGGGCTCCTGGTCTTCGACTTTCCAGAGATCCGTTGGGGGACCCGAGGGCCGGCTCGGACCGGCTCGGATCGGCTCCTCGAATCGGACGCCCTGAATGAACGCGCCCTCTCCTCCGAGGGGGGAGTTCCCAGGCCCGTCAACCCGGGGGATCCGGGCTGATCGCTCTCCATCCCACCTCGCCTTGGTGCGTCACCACGCCGATCCTATCTTTCGACCGGATGCCGGATGCCGGATGCCGGATGCCGGATGCCGGATGCCGGATGCCGGATGCCGGATGCCGGATGCCAGCCGTGAGACCAGCGAAGGGCAGTGGGACGATGAAACGATTTCATGACGAGGACGGCACTGCGTGGGATGCTGTAGTGGGACGGGCGTCCTGGGGAGTCTTCCACCTCCTCTTCATTCCGGTGGACGAGGGGCCCATCCGACAGGTCCCCCTGGAGGCGACGTCCGCTGACGAGGCCGAGCGGATGTTGGCGGGGGAGGACCAATCTGCGCTGGTCCGGCTCCTGGGGCGCTCCCGCCCCCGGGATCCCTGAAATCGGGATCCAGGAAGGAAGGTGAAAGGAGGTGCGTCCACGGTTGCCTTGGGCGACAGGCGAGCGGCAGGTAGCGGCACCTTGAGACAGCCAGGGCCGAGGCCCGGGTCCAGATCGAAGCGAACCAGTCAACGAGGGGAGTAACGAATGCGTCAGTTCCAGGACCATGAGGGTGGAGAGTGGGTGGCGGAGATCGGGAAGCGGGAAGGTCTGGATTACAAGGGCCAATACTTCATGGTCATGCGGTCCGGAGAAGGAGGGGAGGAGGTAGAACTCCAGGATGTCCGCTGGAACAGTGAGCGGACAGCCCGACGGACGCTGAAGACCATGTCCGATGTGGAACTTCGCCGCCGCCTTCGGTCAGCTCGGGGCCGAGCCTCCTCGGCGGTGGAAGGAGGAGGCTCCCCTGCCTCCTGATTTCCAGGAACTGAGGCGTCGGGAATTCCCGGACCTGGAGGATCGG